>JBDTRM010000099.1:0-31399 GCA_039931675.1 Bacteroidia bacterium
ATTCAGGCATTTCGCAAGTTACCGGCAATGTGGGCACTAACAATGGCAGCAGCACTGCCTTTGGTAATGTGAACGGTCAGATGCACGATGCCGATGGTGTAAGCGCACAATGCGCTGCCGATTTGCTTATTGCGTATAATGAGTTGGATAGTGCCATTGCCACTTTCTTTCCTGCACCTCTGCTTGGCAACGGACAGGTGCTTACTGCAGGCGTGTATTCTATTTCAAGTGCAGCTACTCTTAACTTAAACCTGATTTTAAATGCACAGGGTGATCCAAACGCTGTATTCATTTTTAAAATACAGGGACCTCTTTCAACAAATGCTGATTCAAAAGTCAAACTGATTAACGGAGCCAAAGCATGTAATGTGTTTTGGAAAGTGGAAGGATTAGTAAGCATGGCTTCAGGAACTACCATGCGCGGAACTGTAATTGCAAACAACGCAGCAATTAACATGAACACCGGGGATACACTTATAGGAAGAGCGCTTACTACTGCTGGGGCAGTTACTATAGACGGAGTGCTGGCATATACACCAATCGGGTGTGGAAGCCCCATTCTTACGGGACCAACAGCGCCTTTACTGGCATCCACAGAATGTTATGCAATATTTTCTTCTAATGGAGCAGTTTCCAATTCAGGTGCTACCTTTCTTATGGGCGATGTTGGAACCAATACCGGATTAACTACAGGTTACAATCCTTCGAACGTAACGGGTACTATACACCCTATTCCTGATTCTTCTACAGCGCAATGTGCTGCCGATCTCAGCAACGTTTATTCCTACCTCAACACTTTGCCTTATGATATTGAGTTGTTGCATCCTGCCCAGTTTGGAAACAACCTGGTGCTAACTCCGCATACTTACCTGCTAGATGCCGCTACAGTATTTACAGATACGCTTTACCTTGATGCGCAGGATAATGCAAATGCCGTATTTATTATAAAGATAAACGGTGCGCTTTCAACCAGCACTTATTCAAAAGTAATTTTGATTAACGGGGCACAGGCCAAAAATGTGTATTGGAAGATTGAGGGCGCAACCAGCATAAACAATTATTCTGTATTCTGCGGAACGATAGTTTGCAATAACGGAGCTTTGGGCGCATTGAATACTGGAGTTACACTTAATGGCAGAGCATTAACTACCAACGGAGCTTTAACCACTACTGCAATTACGACCACTATGCCGGCAGTTTGCAATCCAACAGGCATTGTTTCTTTTACCGGTAACGGAATTGAAACAGCAAGCATATACCCTAATCCTTTTACAACTGCATTGGTTATTAAAGTAAACGATGCATCACCGGATAACAGCAGCCTGTTGAGTATATATAATGTTATGGGTACATTGGTTACGAATTTAAATATTGTAGAAAAAGCAACAACTCTCGAAACCAATCTCTCTCCGGGAGTTTATTGCTACCGGTTCATCAATAAAAATGGAACGGTTCAATCGGGTAAATTAGTTTCAATCCGTAGCAAACAGTAACCGAAAATGGAATTTTAATAATATATAAATACAAAAGCTAAAAGATTAAAGTCATGAGAAAAAAGAATAAATTTTTAAATCTTGTTATTGCGATAGCATTAACAGGCTTTGTGCAAAACGCTTTAGCACAATCGGATCACAATAATGCTTCTTACAAAACCGGCATAGGCCTGCGCGGAGGTTGGACTTCGGGTTTAAGCATAAAACATTTTATATCGGGAACTGGTGCCATTGAAGGCATTCTCGGTACTCGATGGCATGGACTTTCTGTTACAGGGCTTTATGAAATAAATAAAGCAAATGCTCTCGGAGTTTCACGCTTATCATGGGAATATGGCGGTGGTGTGCGTTTCGGCTTCTATAACGGAAGATACTACCACGAATGGAACGACAAGTTTTATTATAATGACCGCGACTACACAGTTGTGAGCATAGTTGGAATTTTTGGATTGGAATATCACTTCGAGGAAGTGCCTTTCACATTAGGCCTGGATTTGATGCCCTATTTCGATTTCGTAGGAAGAGGTGATAGTTTTATTGACGGAAGTTTATCCTTCAGATATGCTTTCTGAAAAATAATTCCAAAAAACAAAGCAATGAGTAAGGATGCAAATGAAAAAATTTGGTAGTTTTATCCGGGTATTATTTTGCGATATGAAAATAATATGGGAAGGATGGAAGGATGAAACGGTTGCTTTTGGAGGTTGCTGATATTTAATTAAGAAATTCCTTTCAATAACACGACAAAAAGTATTGATTAAATATGGCAAAAAAAGCGCTGAAAAGTAAACCGGTAAAGAAAGTTGTACAGCTTGCAAAAAAGACTGTAGCCAAACAAAGTGCAAGGTCTGTGAATAAAGCGCCTCTCGTAAAGGAAGTTGCAAAATCCGAAGTTGAAGTACTGCAAACGCCAATAGAAGAGTTGCGATCAATGAATGAAAAACTGACCATTCAGTTAGAGCAAGCCTATTTGCAATTGGACCAGTTTGCTCATACCACCAGTCATGAGTTTCAGGAACCTTTGCGTAAAATTGTAACCTTTGCGAGAATGTTGCAGCAAACCGATAAAAAACTTAAACCCAAAGCATTAAAAGACTATCTCGTGAAAATTGACACTGCAGCTATGCGCCTCAAAAAACTTTTTGAGGATATGCTCAGTTTTGCCAGCGTAACTAATTACGAAAAGTTATTTGTAAAAACAGATTTGAATGAAGTGCTGAAAAACACCTTATTTGATTTTGAATTACTGATTGATGAAAAAAAGGCCCGGGTAATATCTCACAAGCTTCCATATATAGAAGCAGTACCCTTCCAGATGAACCAACTTTTTTACGACCTTATCCATAACGCTCTTAAATTTTCTAAAGAGGATGTTCCCCCTGTTATCGTAATATCATCGCATAAGCTAACAAAAGCAGAAAAAAAATTACATCCTCATCTCAAACAGGAACTTAGTTACCATGAAATAACATTTAAAGATAACGGCATTGGCTTTGACCAAAAATATGCCGAACAGATTTTTACCATGTTTCAGCGCCTCAGTGCAGGGGGCAATTATCCGGGCACAGGTATCGGGCTCGCTATTTGCAAAAAAATTGTTCAAACCTCTTACGGAGAAATATTTGTTGAAGGAATAGAGAATAAAGGTGCCGTAATACATGTTATACTACCCATTAAGCAACCCACAAAAGTTCCTGAAGATATTTCAACAGTTTTAAAAACATGGGTATAGTACGACCTTTCATATACTGTCTCAACCATTCGCTGTTAATAAACGACATTGATCTTGTTAATAAACGGATGACTTGTTGCTATGCAGCTCTTGCCTGAGCCTGTGCATTTGCTTTTTCCCTGCGGGAGGCAATGATGGAACATTGGCACTCATCATTCCAAAAAATATCCAGGCAATGTCGGTGGCTTCTGCTCGCGCTCTTGATTTTTGTAACAGGTAGTGATTTTTTTCATTGCCAAAACTTCCTTCCAATACGGTACTGCTGTGTTTGTTTAATCACGATGTATCGGGATGTGCAGCTTGTTCGGTGTGCTGTTCTTTTTGTTTGCCTTTGGGAACAAAATTGGTTTGTATGTTTTGGCTTTTTGCATACGTGCGATTTTTGTTAGTGGCATAAATGGCATCAGCACTGTGGTGCGTGCATTTATCAAAAAGTTTTGCATGTCAGGTTTCCAATGCCCTGCAAGCACTTCGCAACTGCAAGTTAGCGACCAACGGTAATAATTTTAGGAAACGCGATACAATCGCGCTCCATTAATGGCTCTATTAATAGAAACCGTTTAATCACTATGATATAAATCAAAACCCCCGAAACATTACTGCTTCAGGGGTTTTTAATTACCAATACAAATTCACTTCTAATTCTGAATTACCACTTTGGAAGTAAACATCTTATTACCCGCAGCTATTTTAAGCGAATAAATTCCGTTTGCCTGTTGTCCGAAATCAAGTGTTGTTGCTCCGTTAATCAACTCTACTTCTTTTGTAAATACTTCGCGCCCTGTTACATCAAATAATTGCAGTTGATATTTTCCATCTTCAATATCCGACATTTCAATATTTACAAATCCTGATGTTGGGTTAGGGAATACACCTACTTCATCATTACCATCAACTATTGCTTCGCCTTGCCGCGGACATGCTAATGTAAATGTTACCTGCACCTGGCATCCTTTTGAGTCTTTAACTGTTACCTTATAGGTGTGGCCGCAAATTAACCCGGTTGCAGTTGAATTTGTCTGCACAGGCACCGTGTTCCATTTGTATGTATAAGGACCAACACCCCCCGTTGGAACAGCTGTAGCATGATCGAATGACTGTTGTATCGCTACTGCAATCGGTTGATTTTGCGTAATGGCAACCGATTTTGTTTTTGTGCATCCATTGGCATCTGTAACTGTAACTATATAGGTTCCTGCCGATAATCCGCTAACCGATGAACCTGTTTTTAAAGGAATGGTATTCCAGCTAAAGGTGTAAGGCAGAGTACCACCGCTTGCTGATGCTGTTGCAGTTCCCGTGCTCGCTCCGCCACATTTAATAGTGGTCTTAGATACGGCCACGTTGATAGGCGTAGGTTGTGAAACCACGAATGTAACAGCATTGTTACAACCATGTGTGTCGCTAACATTGCAGGTATAAGTTCCTCCTGCTATGTTAGTCAGATTCTTGGCTGTTTTGCCATTGCTCCACATATATGTGAAAGGACCTGTGATGCCGGTAACGGTCAAGGTTATTTTACCTGTTTTCAATCCGCTGCAATCTACATTCTTAACTACTCCCGTTACTGCAATCGGATTTAACACTGTTACCTGAACTGTGTTGGTAGCGCTTAATTCACTGTTAGTGTATATGTATGAGTCACCCGAAGTAAAAACGGTAGAAAGTAAAATTCCATTTTTATCATAAACTCTTACCCTTACTCCATTATCCTTTACTTTGAAACCTCCTGTCGCATCAGGGGTAATTTTTACATCGCCCGTAGTGATTATTGTTGATTGAAGAACACCATCCTTATTATACTTGCTTGCAATCCCCGTGTTCGGGTCATGCACAATAAAACCGCAATCGGCCAAGATGGTAATCGTAGATGCGACCCCTGTATTAGAAACAATTATAGTTGTTAGCAGAACACCGGCATTATTATATAATCTCATAACTCCTGTATTCGGGTCATACACAATAAAACCGCAATCGGTCAGGATTGTAATTGTGGATGCTGCGCCTGTATTAGAAACAACTATAGTTGTTAGCAGAACACCGGCACTATTATATAATTTCATTATTCCTGTATTCGGGTCATACACAATAAAACTGCAATCGGGCAAAACTGTAATTGTGGACTCTGCGCCTGTATTAGAAACAACAATAGTTGTTAGCAGAACACCGGCATTATTATACAAGTACATAACTCCTGTGTTCAGGTCATACACAATATAACCGCAACCGGGCAAAATTGTAATCGTAGATGCTGCGCCTGTATTGGAAACAATTGTAGTTGATTGAAGCACACCATCTTTATTATACTTTTTCATTATTCCTGTGTTCGGGTCATACACTATAAAACCACCATCGGGCAAAATTGTAATCGTAGATGCTGCACCAGTATTGGAAACAATCATAGTTGTTAGCAAATCACCGGCACTATTATATAATTTCATAATTCCTGTATTCGGGTCATACACAATAAAACTGCAATCGGGGAAGATTGTAATTGTAGATGCTGCGCCTGTATTAGAAACAATTATAGTTGTTAGCAGATCACCGGCATTATTATATAATTTCATAATTCCTGTATTCGGGTCATACACAATAAAACCGCAACCGGGCAAGATTGTAATCGTGGATGCTGCGCCTGTATTGGAAACAATTATAGTTGTTAGCAGGTCACCGGCACTGTTATATAATTTCATAACTCCTGTATTCGGGTCATACACAATAAAACTACAATCGGGCAAAACTGTAATTGTGGAGGCTACGCCTGTATTGGAAACAATAATAGTCGTTAGCAGAACACCGGCATTATTATACAAATACATAACTCCTGTGTTCAGGTCATACACAATAAAACCGCAACCGGGCAAGGTTGTAATTGTAGATGCAGCGCCTGTATTGGAAACAATCATGGTTGAGATAAGAACACCACCACTATTATACAATTTCATTACCCCTGTGTTAGGGTCATACACAATAAAACCACCATTGCCAGTGAGTGTAATTGTAGATGCTTTACCTGTATTGGAAACAATTATGGTTGATTGAAGAACACCGTCTTTATTATATTTGGTCATAACTCCGGTGATTGGGTTATACAATATAAAACCACCATCTCCTGTAACTACTACCGAAGCATATCCAAGTGTAGAGTATGTATTGATAAGGATGCCATTGTTATTGAAATACTTTACAGAGATGCTGTCAATAATCCAATAATAATTATTGCCATCAGTAACTTTAACTGTTACACTATTGGTTCCGATATTGCCGCATGATAAAACAGCAGGTGTAATTACTTTTGAAATAATTCCGCAATTGTCGGTGCTGCTATCATTTAACATTGCGGGTGTAAGTGTTGCAGTGCCATTTGCGCTAAGTGCTAAAGTAACATCGCTGTATTTAGCCTTCGGAGCTTCATTATCATTTACAGTAACATTAAAAGTATAGGTGCTGGTATTTCCTGATGCATCGGTAGCTGTGCAAAACACTCTTGTAACGCCTTTGAAGAATGGCGAACCTGAAGCAGGAACTGTTTCAACATTCAATAAATACCTCAAATTCTTTTTGCAACGACAATCAAATAAAATACTGGTACTATCTATTGCACACAAGCCACCCCTTATCATGCATCCATTGTCTTTGCAATCTAACAGATTATCCTTGCAAAGATTTGATGCTGTATAACAATTATCAGAAGCAGTAACAATGAAATTAACTGTTGCGTAATTTTTACCGGCATCGGTGTTCACTACCATATCATTCATGCTTTCAAAAACCGGAGCCGCGGTATCAGCTATGTATGCAAGCGAAAAAGTTGCTGTGCTCAAACATCCCGGTACACCTGCAACACTTACTGTATAGGTGCCGGGCAGCAAGCCTGTCTGATCCTTAGTTACAGAACCATTATTCCACGTATAACTTAATGGCATATTGCTGCCTGTTACAGCAATAGTTATTGAACCCAGTCCATCATTTTCACATGAAGGCTGACTGACCTGTGCCGTGATGTTTAAACTTGTTGATTGATTTACAATAGTTTCGGCTGCTGCAGTTGCGCCATTCATATCAGTAACCATTACCGTATAGGTACCAGCCTGAAGATTTGAAATATTGGGGCCGGTTGTGGTAATATTGCCCGGACCCCACGAATATATATATGGAGGTGCGCCACCGGTAACGCTCGCCTGTGCAGAACCATCATTTACGCTGCCACATGAAACATTGGTTGATGATACCATTAAAGATAGACTTTGCGTGAAGGATTGAAATAATGAAACTGTTATGTTGCCGGTATAATTGGGAAGCGTGTTTGCAAAATTTGAATCGGCAAACATGTTGAATGAGTTGTTTGCAACAGATGCTGCATTTTTAAATTTTAAACACGACATAATTCCGATCTGGCCATTTACTACAGAAAGAACCTGGTTGTTGTTGAATACCGGGGATTGCGAAGCGTAAGCCGCCATATCAACAACACAAACTAATTTTGCTGTTGCTGATGATGGAATAAAAGTTGGATTACCAAAGGGTAAAAACAAATTCAGATTTGAATTGCCTGTTTTGTGAATATAACATTGCTTTTTTCCGTTTAAAAAAGTGACGGATGCAACATAAAAAATGTGGTTGTCGTTTGGCAGGTTAAATGAAACAATACCATTAAAATCATTATCAACAGCGTTTGCTGAATGTTGAGGAGTCGGATCAGCGGGATCGTTACTTGTCCAATAAATTGTTACTATCTGCCCTGCATCGCATCGCATGGTTAACTGCGCGGCAAACGTGATTGAAATGCTGCAAAAGAAAATTAATGCAAGCAGAATTCCTTTTTTACAAAAGGAAAAACACTTTGATATTGCCATTTCACTTCCATGATAAATACAATAATGATAGAAGCCTTGTTTCTGATTAGTGGTGATGCTTGCTTTAACCACTTGATGCATTGATGCATGTTGTAATAGATTTTTCATCGTTTTAGTTAATTAATTGTTTGATTCTCTTATTCTGTGCCGGATTTTTTACCGTGCAGGAGTGAATTAATGCACCAAAAGTAGAAGCAGCATCATGCCCAAAAACCTGAAATTAAGGAGTGGCAGTAGTAAACTTGAAGATGGAGGGAGTTGGTTTGATTTCGGTTTTTTTTATTGCCACAAAGGCTCGAAGCCGCAAAGAAAATTAATGGAAATAAGCTTAGTGCCTCCGTGCCTTCGTGGCAATAAAGCTTTTGAGACAGGATTAAATAATACTATTCCTGATTTTATACTTAGTGCAAAGCTCAATTGTTTTTTTGTGAAAGGCTTCCCTGTAATAAGCAGGCATCTGATTGCTTTGATCGAAAAAATTATGATACTTTTTTAAAAGATGTGGATAGTGTTTTTCAACTGCTCTCAATACTAAAGTTTTACTATCAGCATTTTCATTTCCGAATAAAGTAAGTGTAGCGGGAAAAATGTATTTGATACCCGCATCACTAAAAGTGCTGAACATATATTCAAGATTTTCACCTGTATCAGTAATAAAAGGAAGCAAAGGCATTAAACTTACACCACTGTGAAAACCCGCATCCAATGAAGCTTTTATCGCAAGCAATCTTTTTGTTGGCGATGTTGCGCCCGGTTCAAATATTTGTGCTGTGGTATCGTCCAAAGTTGAAAAAGAAAAAGTAATAAAAACTTTGTGTGGTAATTTATCTTTCAAATCATCAGGCAAAACAGCTTGCTCATTAATGTTGTGGAGTAAATCAAAATCGCGCAGCACCAAATCAGATTTGGTAATTATGTGAACAGGAAATTTGTAATGCAGAATTACTTCGAGCAACTTTCTCGTCATTTCATATTCCTTCTCAAAATGCAGGTAAGGGTCAGTAGCCGATGAAAGCACGATAATGCCATACTGTTTTTTTTTAGCACGTGCACTTAATTGTTTTTCTAATAAGCTTACTGCATTTGCTTTTACAGCAACCTTCTCTTCCATGTGAATGCCGTACTTGCTGCCACGTATGTAGCAATACAAACAATTGAAAGAACAACCGCTATAAGGATTAATAGTGTATTCATCCAAAAACCACGGGTCTCTTCTTTTGGTTTTATTGAGTATTGACTTTACCTCTATTTCAAGTGGCATAAACGCTGTTTTAAATTATTGATGAAAAGTAGAAATATATATTTAGAGATGATTGAAGAAGGTTGATAATCAAGAATTATAAATTTAGAAGAGGAAGTAGATTTTCTTTTGCAATATAAATTCCTTGTGATTATTATAGGATGACTTTTCCTACATTTGCTGAATAAATTTATATGAAATAAGATGAAGACAAATGATTTAAATATAAACCTAATTGACGCATACTTCGGACTGCTTAAAAATTTAAGTGCTGACAGTAAGTTGGAACTCATTGCAAAACTTTCTAACTCTATGAAAACTACCAAAAAGACAAAAGATGAATCATTGAAATCCCTTTATGGCGCTTTTGTTTCAAATCAATCTGCGGATGAAATAATTAAAGACATCAAACAATCACGGACTTTCAATCGTAAAAGAGCAGCCCTTTGAAAAAGTACCTTATTGACACAAATATTTGTATCTATTTTCTGAAAGGACAATTTAACCTTCATAAGAAAATTGAAGATATAGGATTAGAAAACTGTTTTGTATCTGAAATAACAATTGCAGAACTTAAATATGGAGTTGAGAACAGCACACAGATTGCAAAGAATCGCGAAACTCTTGATAAGTTTCAAAACAAGTTTACCATTCTTCCGATTTTCACCGCACTTGATGTTTATGCAAAAGAAAAAGCACGACTAAAGAAAATTGGAAGGCTTTCGGATGATTTTGATTTGCTGATTGGTGCAACAGCAATTTCTAACAATTTAATTTTAGCTACGAGAAACGTTAGTGATTTTGACAGGCTTGAAGGAATAATAATTGAGAATTGGACTTCATAAAAACACTCAATTTTTAAAAGTGCGTGCTTCTATCCTTACTTTTGGTAATGCAATTTATTGAAATGAAACAAACACTCATCATCCTTCTAACGCTCACACTCTTTGCCTGTAATCAAAAAACAGAAAACACACATGTTCTTCAAAACCGCATTGATAGTTTAGAAAAAAATCTTGCCGATACTTACAAGCCAGGCTTTGGCGAGTTTATGAGCAGCATTCAAACACATCATGCCAAACTTTGGTTTGCAGGACAAAATGAAAATTGGAAGCTTGCCGATTTTGAAGTGCGTGAAATTATAGAAGCTGTTGAAAACATTCAAAAATATCAAACCGAAAGAAAAGAAAGCAAGGAGATTAGTGTAATAAATCCTGTTTTAAATGATGTGAGTAATGCCATTCAACAGAAAAATCCTGCGATGTTTAAAAACAGCTTTATCTCGCTTACCAATGCTTGCAACAATTGCCATCGTGCAGTTGACTTTGAATTTAACGTTGTAAAAATTCCTGACGTAGAATCATTCAGCAACCAGGATTTTAAAGTGCATAAGTGATTCTCATTTGCAAGATTCAGTTTTACTTTCGTCACTCAATTGTAGAAAACCTCAATCAGATTTTTTTATAATTTGAAGTTCCATTACAATGCAGTACGTTTGAGCTACAAAAACAAAGCACATGAAAAAAAATTTACTCTCCTTATTACTTCTTATCAGCACTTATCAATTTACAAGTGCGCAAACCAATCTTAGTTTAGCAGCACAATTAACATACCCCGGTATTTCATTTGCCGGCTGCTGGCATTATGTGGACAATTCATTTAATGAATATGCATTAGTAGGCGCAAGTGATGGAGTTCGCATTATTAATATTACCAATCCAACCAATCCTGTGCCCGTGGCATCGGTGCCTGGAGAAGCAAGTATATGGCGCGAGTTAAAAACTTATGGTCATTACGCTTACGTTTCAACCGAAGCTGGTTCTGGTGTGGCCGGTGTTACCAATGGTTTGCAGATAATTGATTTAAGCGGATTGCCCGGTAGTGTTAATTATAAATACTACAGTGATAGTTTGCTTGGCAGCTTGTTAATGCGAGGGCATACGGTAACTGTTGCTGATAATGGTTTTCTTTATGTAAGCGGAACGCATCTTGCAAATGGTGCGGTAGGAGGTGTGCTTATTTTCAGTCTTACTGATCCGTGGAATCCTGTTTATGTGGGTCAATATACTACCAGCTATGTGCATGATTGCATAGTGTATAATGATACGATGATCAGCAGCGAGTTAGGAAATGGCTTTTCAATAGTGGATGTCAGCAACAAGGCAACTCCGGTTGTGCTGCAAACACAACCAACGCCTGCTAATTTTAATCACAATACCTGGCGCAGTGACAACGGAAATGTTCTTTTTACTACTGACGAAGTCGGTGGGGCACCTCTTGGTGCTTATGACATAAGCGATATAGCCAACATTAAATTATTGGATATTTATTATACTCAGAATATGCCAAATTCGGAAGTGCATAATGTGCGTGTGATTAATGATTTTTTAATTTGCCCGAGCTATGGCAGCCAGGTTACTATTGTTGACGCAGCGCGCCCCGCCAATCTAATTGAAGTGGGTGAATATCCTACATCAGGCAATTTATGCTGGGATGCCGATCCTTATTTTCCTTCAGGAAAAATAGTGGCCTGCGATATGAACGGAAACATTTATGTGTTGACTCCAAACTATATCCGTGCATGTTATCTCGAAGGCATTGTAACTGACAGTGCAACTGGCGCTTTGCTGAACAATGCAGCCGTGCAGGTATCAGTAGTTAACCTTTCGGAAAACACCAACCTTAACGGTGAATACAAAACCGGAACTGTAACAGCAGGAACCTATACGGTAACTGTTAGCCTTACGGGATACAATACAAAAATCATAAACAATGTTCAGTTGAATAATGGCGTACTCACTACTCTTAATGTGCAACTGTCGTTAGTTGGTTCTGGCATAAACGATATTGAAAATAATAAGGGGGTATTCATTGCACCAAATCCCGTAACAGATAAAGCTACTTTTGTAATTCCTTTCGCAAATGCAAAAGCACAGGTGAAAATTTATGATGCTTTAGGAAAACTTTCGCAAACTGTTGTAAACAATTACGGAACCTTCACGCTACACCGAAATGATTTGAATACAGGTATGTACTTTTTTGAAGTGATGAATGATGAACAGGTAAAAGCACGCGGAAAGTTTATTGTTCAATAGTGAACTGAAGAATGGAGATTAGCTATAAAAGAGTTTATAAATGCTAACAGGATAAATTAGTGCTTTCGATGGTTATCGGGATCAACCTTAAATTTTAATTCAAACCTTAGTAGAAAAGATTAACGACAATCCAGACCTTATTACCCTTATTTATCCCGAAACAATAAGGTTATATTGGGGCTGCACATTTCTACTACGGTTTTTCATTCTTACAAGAATTTTTACTCAAATTAAACATACTTTTTCTTTCCACTTGCAGCATATCTCTAACTTTCTTTAAATCCTATAATCTCTCTTACTTCTTTAATTGTTTTATCAGCACTTGCACTGGCTTTTTCTTTTCCCATTTTAATCACCTTGCTGATGTAATCATGATTGGTTGAAAGCTCTTTTATTTTTTCAGATATGGGCGAAATAAAGTTAACCATGTCTTCTGCCAATTGTTTTTTCATATCGCCATAACGAATGGTCATGTTGTTATAATTATCTTCAAAATGTTGCAATGTTTCAACATTTGAAACAATACTCATCAATTTAAAAATGTTTTTTATTGCATCAGGTTTTTCCTGGTTCAGTTGCGTTGGTCCACTATCAGTAACTGCACGCATCACTCTTTTGCGAATGGTAGCAGCATCGTCACATAAAAATACGGCATTCCCCTCCCCTTCTGATTTTCCCATTTTTCCTGAGCCATCAAGCCCCGGAACTTTTACCAATTCTGTTCCGAAATTAAATGCAAGAGGCTCAGGAAAATAATCCACATTGTAAATACGGTTAAAACGATTGCCGAATGTTCGCATCATTTCTAAATGCTGTTCCTGGTCTTTTCCAACCGGAACTTTTGTGCCATGATGAATTAAAACATCTGCAGCCATAAGACATGGGTAAGTAAGCAAGCCTGCATTAACATTATCAGGATGTTTTCGCGCCTTTTCTTTGAAAGTAGTAACACGTTCTAACTCGCCCTTGTAAGCAAACATGTTCAGGAATAAATACAACTCAGCGGTTTGCGGAATATCACTCTGCAAATAGAGCGTGCATTTTTCAGGATCTAATCCGCAGGCGAGATATTCAATAATAACCTGCCTTTCATTGGCAGCTAAATTTTCCTGCACAGGATGGGTGGTAAGCGTATGATAATCGGCAACAAAAAAATAACACTCATGCTCATGTTGCATCTTCAAAAAATTTTTCACTGCCCCGAAATAATTACCGAGGTGCAGATTGCCTGTGCTGCGAATACCGCTTACTACTCTATCCATAATTGTTACACTTTATTGAAATTCAAATAAGGCGCGAAAATAGAAATTTGAAAACAGCGTTTACTATTATACCAAATATGTTTAAGTTGCTTAAAAAAATACATTTGCACTTTCTTTTTTACTACGCCCCGCATCCCGATTGCAATTGGGACTAACACATAAACAATGCAACTACTGCGAAAACTAGCCGGCAAAATTTGGTTAGCCTGGTTTTATACCAATGCAACCTTATTTTTTTTGGTTCTATATCCGCTGGTTTTAATTTTTATCAGTCGCGAAAAGTGGTTTCCGATAGTTTTTAAATTAATACAGTTATGGGCACGTTGGATTTTATTTGGTTCGGGCATACGTTATGAAATTAAGAAAAACACAAAACTTAAAAAAGACAAGCCTTATGTTTTTTGTCCCAATCATGCCTCTATTCTTGATACTGTAATTACTTACGTGGCTATTCCAAATTATTTTCACTTTATGGGAAAGGCTGAATTGCGCAAGGCTCCATTGTTTGGGATTTTTTTCAAACGTATGAATATTGCTGTTGATCGCGGTAGCATACGTGCATCACATCGTGCATTTATGCGTGCCCATGATGATATTCAGAAAGGCATCAGCATCAGTGTTTTTCCTGAAGCTACAGTACCTGCATGTGCGCCAAAATTAGGTCCTGTAAAAAACGGGGCTTTTAAATTAGCAATCGAAAATCAAATTCCATTGGTACCTATCACCTATCTCAACACCTGGAAAATACTTCCTGAACGCAATATTATTCCCGGTCCTCATAAAGTACACATTTATATTCATGAGCCAATAATTACAAAAGGAATGACTGATGGTGATTTGAAAAAACTGAAAGAAGAAACGATGAAAGCGATTGGGAGTGTTCTGGAAGAAAGGGTTGAATAAATTATCAATGAATTACCCATTTACCGAATATCCCAATGCCCTTATTTCCATATCTCCCTATTTCCCTATTCCCCAATTTCCTAATCCCAATTTTCCAATTCAAACCCTTAGTGTACTTTTGACACCTTCAAAATTAAGTTATGGCAAAAAAAGTTTTAAAGATCAATTACGATGATGAGATGGATTTTCTCCTTTTCGGAATTTCTTCGGGCTTTAAAGATTACCGGCTTTGTTTTGAATTAAATCGTGCATTAGATATTAACCTTGAGCGTATAGGTGAGCATACACTGCTAATCGGAAAAAACAATTCACAATTAAAATATGAGCGGTTCAGGTTTATAAATGAATATGAACAATGCTTTACATTAATTGCCAATCGCAATGAAAAACATTTACTACTACCGGAATTAAACATGATTGATTTTTTATTGATGATTGATCCGGCAGAAGGAATTAATAAGGAAGAGTTTATGCAAAACATAAAGAACATTGAACTTGTTAATGCTGTGTTTCTTTTTAATCCTAAAGAAATTAAATCGAGACAGAATCTTTTGAGTTGAGGAATAATGGAATGATGGAATTATAAAGATCCAGCTTTGAATTATGGATTAAAGAAAATCGCACGGAGACACGGAGCAACACAGAGAATTTATAATGATTGGGTTGTTTACTTTCGGAAAGTTCCTTCAACTTTCCGAAAGTTTAACGGGAACCTGGAATAAAAAAACGGAACCCTTATATGGAACTTTACTTTCGGAAAGTTTCTTCAATTTTCCGAAAAATTTAACAGAAGAAATAAATAAACATAAATGAATTTCAACAGGACAAAAATTATTGCAACGATGGGCCCGGCTTCGCAGTCGAGGGAAGTATTGGAGCGTATGATTGATGCAGGGGTAAATGTGTGTCGCATTAATGCATCTCATGGCAATCATGAAGGGCAGCAGATTATTATTGATACTATCCGCAAGATCAACGAAGAAAAAAATATTAATACAGCTATACTCTATGACTTGCAAGGTCCCAAATTGAGGATTGGAGAAGTAGTAAACAATTCAGTGATGCTCAATGCAGGTGATGGATTTGAATTGACTATCAAAGAATGTATGGGTGATGAGAAGAAAGTTTACATTAAATATCCTTCGTTTATTAAAGATGTTAATACAGGTGATACCATTTTGATTGATGATGGAAAAATCGAATTAAAAGTCGTGAGCAATAATGGCGTTGATACGGTAAAAACAACAGTGACTTATGGTGGCGAACTCTCCTCAAAAAAAGGAGTTAACCTGCCTGATACCAAGATCACACTGCCTTCACTTACTGAAAAAGATAAAGCCGACCTTGAATTTGCATTGGCAAACAATGTTGACTGGATAGGACTTTCATTTGTGCGTTCAGCAAAAGATATTGAAGCGCTGAAAAGTATTATCCGGTATAAAAACAATCCTGCCAGGGTGATTGCAAAAATTGAAAAGCCGGAAGCGGTGAAAGATATTGACAGCATCATAGCAGTTACTGATGGTGTGATGGTAGCACGTGGCGACTTAGGTGTAGAGGTTCCGTTAGAACAGGTTCCGTTAATTCAGAAAATGATTTTGAATAAATGCATCAGGCAATCAAAGCCCGTTATTATCGCCACACAAATGATGGAGAGCATGATTACAAGTCAACGACCAACACGTGCTGAAGTTAATGATGTAGCCAATGCTGTGATGGATGGCGCTGATGCTGTAATGCTAAGCGCTGAAACCTCAGTAGGCAGAGATCCTGTGAATGTAGTTCGCAACATGTGGAAAATAATCAGTGCTGTGCAGGAGAGTGATAGCATTTATGGTCGCAGTTACCAACCCGATCCTGCCTCATCCACTTTCTTAACTGATTCGATTTTGTACAGTGCGTGCCAGATGGCAGATCAAACAGATGCCAAAGTAATTTTAACCATGACGCACAGCGGTTACAGTGCATTGAAGTTAGCAAGTCAGCGTCCTGATGCTGATATTGTAGTTTTTACTGATAACAGGTTATTGCTTACATCATTGAGTTTAGTTTGGGGAGTACGTGGCTATTTTTACGATCGCTATGAAAGCACTGATGTAAACATAAGTGATGTAAAAGAAATCATCAAAAACAACAACATCGTGAAACGCGGAGACCGTGTAATACATGTTTTCAGCACGCCATTATTAGAGCGCGGACGTGCAAATACTGTGAAGCTAAATGTGATTGATTAAAAGTTTTACTGTTGGACAGATTAGCAATCTGTCTTTTTTATTCCGGAAAATGAAACAGATTGCTAATCAGTTCTACATGTTACATGCGAACTGTAACATACTCAACAAAAGCACCCATTAAAAAACCTGCATACACTTGTGCAGGAGTGTGACCTCCCGAATAAATCCGAACTGAACCTAATATGCCGGCAAGAAAAATCACCAGCATAATAGTGATGGTGTAGTCTGCAAAAATTAATTGCGAAAGCACGAACAGCATACCAATAGCGCCACCAATACCAACCATGTGAATGCTGATTTTCCATTTAAAATTAATGATCATGGCAAGCACAAGCGTAATCACTGCACCGCGTACAATAGCACTCAACATATATGGCACAGACAATTGACGTATGAGATAATAGCAGATGAAAAAATAAATAGAGGTGATAATAAAAGGCAATACGCGCTCTTCGCGTGTGGGCATTTGTAATGATTGTACCTGCCCCCGAAAAAAAAGAAATATTGCTGAAAGCGAAGGCATTAAAAACGTGGTGATAAATACGATGGCATAAATCAGTCTTTGTAAACCTGGCCTTACTGCAATTGAAAGGTAATTGTGATTGAAAAAAATCAATGCCATGCAATACAAAGGCATCAGCAATGGATGAAATAAATGAGAAATAATATTTGCAATTTTTTTCATCCTAATTCCCATATTTCCCTATTTCCTTATTTCCATTTCTCACAACTCTTTTCGTAATCGTGCAACAGGAATTCCAAGCTGCTCGCGGTATTTGGCAATAGTTCTGCGGGCTATGTTGTAGCCTTTGTCATTAAGAAGTTTCATTAATTTATCGTCAGGCAGTGGTTTCCTTTTGTTTTCACCGGCAATGGCTTCTTCCAGAATTTTTTTCACTTCGCGGCTTGATACTTCCTCGCCACTATCGGTTTGCATGGCTTCGCTGAATAAGCGTTTCAATAAAAATGTTCCGAATTGTGTTTGAACATATTTGCTGTTAGCCACGCGCGATACTGTTGAAATATCCAAACCAACAATATCAGCAATGTCTTTTAAGATCATCGGCTTGAGCAGTTTCTCATCACCTTCCAAAAAGAAATCGTATTGATAATTCATGATGGTGGTCATAGTAGTGAGTAGTGTATCGTTGCGTTGCTTTATGGCATCTATGAACCATTTGGCTGAATCAATTTTTTGTTTTACAAAAGTAAGCGCCTCGCGGCTTGCGCGGTTTTTCGATTTGTCCTTGGCATAAGTTTGCAACATTTCCATATACGTTTTACTTAAACGCAACTCAGGCATGTTTTTACTATTAAGCGAAAGTTCAAGCACACCTTCATTAATGCCTACAATAAAATCGGGCACTATATGCTGAGCACTGCGCTGACCTTCGTAAGCAGTATTACCCGGGCGTGGATTTAATTTAATAATTATGTGCATCACCTCTTTCAACTCCTCATCATCCAAATCACATCGCGCAGCAATTTTTGCATAATGCTTTTTCGAAAACTCATCCATGTACTTTTGAACAATCTCAATTGCTTTGCCATATTCCTTAGTGCCATCATCCGTGCGATGCAATTGCAATAACAGGCACTCCTGCAAATTGCGTGCGCCCACTCCAGGGGGATCTAAAGTCTGAATTGTTTTTAGCACATCTTCCAGTTCAGCTACATCGGTTTCTATGTTTTGTGTAAAAGCAAGATCGTTGGAAATGGCCGATAAATCTCTGCGCAGGTAACCATCATCATCCAGGCTGCCCACTAAATGTTCGGCTATGCGATGCTCTTTTTCATTCATTGGTGTAAGGCCTAATTGCAGAATCAACTGTTCCTGGAAAGTAGTTGAAACTGTTACCGGCACTTCATACTCTTCATCATCTTTTGAAGTGTTATTGGCATTGTATTTATAATCGGGCGATGAATCATAATCCTGCAGGTAATCATCTATATTAAAATCATCGTTAGGTTCTTCCTTCTCCTGGCGCTCTTCTCTATAATCATCTGAGTAATCTTCTTCCTTTTCCTCTTTCTCTTTTTTTTCCTCTTCGTATTCTTCCACCTCTTCTACTTTTTGCTCATCATCTGTTTCACCTTGTTCTTCATCTTCGTCATCATCATCACGTCCTTCTTCCAATGCGGGGTTTACCTCCATTTCTTCTTTGATGCGTTGCTCCAAAGCAATGGTGGGCACCTGCAACAATTTCATCAACTGAATTTGTTGCGGTGATAATTTTTGAAGTAACTTTTGTTGAAGACTTTGTTTTAACATTCTACTAAATTACAAAAACTAAAATGGTGATAAAATTTTTTAGCAAACAAGAAACTCCCTCTGGTGTCCTGTTGAGTGAAGCGAAACATCTTTCTTCAATTTTAGTACTACTACCATTAGAGAAAGTTCCTTCGCTTTGCTCAGGATGACAGTACCTTATAATTTCAAGACAAAGTTCATATTTGCCAAAATCAAAACTCTGCATTCTTAGGTGTTCTTGGAAACGCAATCACATCTCTTATATTCGTCATTCCCGTTACAAATAAAACTAATCGTTCGAAACCAAGGCCAAATCCGGCATGAGGGCATGTACCAAATTTTCTTGTATCAAGATACCAGTACATTTCTTCTGTTGGTATGTGCATTTCTTTCATACGCTGTTCTAATTTTTCCAAACGCTCCTCACGTTGCGAACCTCCGACAATTTCACCAATTCCCGGAAATAAAATATCCATGGCGCGCACTGTTTTATCATCGTCATTCTGACGCATATAAAATGCTTTTATGCCTTTTGGATAATCCGTGAGTATAACTGGTTTCTTAAAATGTTTCTCTACTAAATATCGTTCATGCTCGCTTTGCAAATCAGCGCCCCACTCTTCAATTAAATATTTGAACTTTTTCTTTTTATTATGATTTGAATTTTTCAAAATATCAATTGCTTCTGTGTAAGTGAGTCGCTGAAAATCATTCTCAACACAAAAATTGAGTTTCGCTAATAAATCTAATTCGCTTCGCTCATCTTGCGGTTTTTGTTTTTCTTCTTCGAGCAAACGTGTTTTTAAAAACTCTAATTCCTCTGCACAAAATTCCATTGCGTAAGCTATTACATATTTCAATAAATCTTCGGCAAGCTGCATGTTATCGGTAAGATCAGCGAATGCAACTTCAGGTTCAATCATCCAGAATTCGGCAAGATGGCGCGCTGTATTTGAATTCTCTGCTCTGAATGTTGGACCGAATGTATAAACCTCGCTGAAAGCCATAGCACTTAACTCGGCTTCTAACTGCCCGCTTACAGTGAGGTTGGTTTCCTTGCCAAAAAAATCTTCTTTGAAATTTATTTTACCATCATCAGTTCGTGGTGGATTTTCAAAAGGCAATGTTGTAACGCGAAACATTTCACCTGCACCTTCTGCATCTGAACCTGTAACGATAGGTGTATGCATATAAACGAATCCACGATCGTTAAAAAATTTGTGAATAGAAAAAGCCAATGCATGTCGCACCTTAAACACCGCATTAAATGTATTGGTGCGAAAACGCAAATGAGCAATCTCGCGCAAAAATTCGAGTGAATGTTTTTTAGGTTGCAAAGGATATTTTTCTGCATCGCAATCGCCAACCACTTCAAGTGAATTTACTTTCAACTCTACCTTCTGTCCTTTGCCGACCGATTCAATCAACTCCCCTGTTAAGCTAAGCGCTGCACCGGTTGTAATTCGCTTAATCGTTGCATCATCAACAGAATTCAATGCAACTACGCATTGCAAATTATTGATAGTGGAACCATCATTCAATGCAATAAACTGTGTGTTACGAAATGTACGCACCCAGCCTTTCACTGTAACCTCGCGGTTTACATCGGTGGTATTCAATAAGTCTTTAATTTTTGTTCTGCTCATTCTAAAATAGTTTGTGGTTTCAGATATATCCTTTCGGGTTTAAATTTTCGGGTTTGAATTAAAAAATCAAATTCAAAAATTTCCTTATTGCTACTATCAAAGTAACCTAAAACCTTAAACTGTTAACCGTTTACCTGGGGGCGAAAAAAACATTTAAAGTGTGAATAGCCAAATTGAATGAAAAAGAAAGTGATTTCAATAATAACAGGTTATATGGTTTAACTTGAAAAATCCATTTTGAAAATAAGATGAACATGCGAGAAAGGTGGAAATATGGAAATACGGAAATACGGAAATGTGGGGCGAAATCCTGCAATCTTATAATCATATAAATCTTAGTTCAGACAATTGAGACAAAAACATTCGGATTAAACTTTTGTTAACCAAATCATAATTAGATTTTGGCAGCGTTCGAGATTAAAATCCTTAACATTTCAAAAAACGTATATTCGCGCAGTCAACAAATATTGGCTTTTGAAATTGAGTGACGGTTCAACATTCAATATTCATCATTCATCATTCAACATTTTCTTATGCAGGTACAAGCAGGACCCCTTCTCTCTCAAATCAATTACCCCGCAGACTTACGCAAACTGAAACACGATCAGTTAGAAGAAGTTTGCAAAGAGTTACGCAATTTTATCATTGATATCGTTTCAGTTAATGGCGGCCACTTTGGTGCAAGCCTGGGCGTTGTTGAAATGACTGTTGCATTGCATTATGTATTCAATACACCTTATGATCAATTGGTTTGGGATGTTGGTCACCAGGCTTACGGACATAAAATATTAACAGGCCGCAGAGAAGTTTTTGACACTAACCGTATTTATAAAGGCATCAGCGGTTTTCCGAAACGAACAGAAAGTGAGTATGATACTTTTGGAGTAGGTCACTCCTCCACTTCAATAAGTGCAGCGCTTGGTATGGCAGTGGCTTCGCGATTAAAGAAAGAAAAAAACCGTCAGCATATTGCAGTAATTGGCGATGGTGCAATGACAGCCGGACTTGCTTTTGAAGCTATGAATCATGGCGGTGTCGAAGATTCAAACCTGCTCATTATACTCAACGACAATTGCATGAGCATTGATCCAAATGTTGGTGCATTGAAAGAATATTTAACCGACATCACCACATCAGAAACTTATAATAAAGTGAAGGATGAGCTGTGGAAAGTTTTAGGTAAGATTTCAAAGTTCGGACCCAATGCACAAGGTGTTATTGCAAAAATTGACAGTGCCATAAAACACTCATTGCTCAAACAAAGTAATTTATTTGAGGCATTAAAGTTCCGCTACTTCGGACCTATTGACGGGCATGATGTGAACCATCTGGTAAAGGTGATGAATGATTTGAAAAAAATTCCCGGCCCAAAAATTTTACATTGCTTAACAGTAAAAGGAAAAGGTTTTGAATTAGCCGAGAAGGATCAAACCAAATGGCATGCACCGGGATTGTTTGATAAAATTACAGGTGAAATTTTTAAACCGCAAATTGATAAACCACAGCCTCCAAAATACCAGGATGTTTTCGGAAATACAATTGTCGAATTAGCCGAACGAAATTCGAAAATTGTTGGAATCACTCCTGCAATGCCAAGCGGCTGCTCACTTAACATCATGATGAAAGCCATGCCCGAAAGGGCTTTTGACGTGGGCATTGCCGAACAACATGCAGTTACATTTTCGGCTGGACTTGCAACGCAAGGCATGATTCCGTTTTGTAATATTTACTCATCGTTTATGCAACGCGCTTACGATCAAGTGGTGCATGATGTGGCTTTGCAAAAATTAAATGTGGTGTTTTGTTTAGATCGTGGCGGTCTTGCAGGCGCTGACGGACCTACCCATCACGGTGCATTTGATTATGCTTACTTCCGTTGCATTCCAAACATGACAGTAAGCGCGCCTATGAATGAAGAGGAACTCCGCAACCTTATGTACACCGCACAACATGAAAATATGGGACCATTTTCTATACGTTACCCGCGTGGTAATGGCGTGATGGTGGATTGGAAAACTCCTTTTGTTGCGATACCTGTAGGCACAGGACGCAAGTTGCGTGGTGGGGAAGAAGTTGCAATACTAACTATCGGCCATCCCGGAAATTTTGCTGTAGCTGCTTGCGATGATCTCGCTAAAGAAGGTTTATATCCTGCTCACTATGATTTACGTTTTGTAAAACCGTTAGATTCAATAATGCTCCACGAAGTTTTTTCCAACTTCAAAAAAATTATCACAGTTGAAGACGGTTGTATTATGGGCGGTTTCGGAAGTGCCATTACAGAGTTTATGATTGACAATGGCTATTCCGCACAATTTTTACGCCTCGGCATCCCCGATCATTTTATTGAACATGGTGAACAAAAAGAATTGTACAATGAATGTGGTTTTGATGCCAATGCAATTAAAGATGCCGTGAGGAAAATGGCGGGGGAGAAGGTGGAGGTGTAATCGCTCTTAATTAATTTATCATGCTTGCAATAAAAGAAATACTGGAGAAGCATCCATATTATTTAAAGGTTCGTTTTAATAACGATGAGGTTAGAAAAATTGATTTTACCGAATTGATTAAAAGGTTTCCTGTATTGAGTAATCCTGATATTTTTTTGAGTGTAAGATTAGATGACTATCCTACTTTATCATGGAGCGACCTTGCTCAAATTCAAGATTATGATGGAAAGATAATCAAGACATCACTTGATTTCAGTCCTGATATGCTTTGGGAGTTAGGTAAACCATCCTGAAATTCTTAACGCATATTTGTAACTGAATTTAAAAGCAAAATTGTTTAGAAAATTAAGTTTGATGAAATATCTTATAAACTTTAGTGTTGCTTTTTTTATTCTCTATTCTCTTCAATCATTAGCCCAACCAAACCCCGCTGCCTTATTACAGAACTTCCCAAAATATGAAATAGTGGTTGACCGTTTCTTTGAAACCTATCAATCGCCTGCAACAGAAGATCAAACAATATCTCTTCGCTTTGCGCGAAAGCCAGAAGGATGGTTTGTAGAAGTGCTGAATATGATTGAGCCAAAGAAACTTTTGCAAAGCAAACTGTATTGGTCAGCTAAGAGTGAGAACTTTTTAAAGCTTGATTTTCCTCTTGTAAAGGGAGAAAAAAGTCCTCAGAGTTATTTCAATGAAAGCACCGTTTATAATTATAACCGCATTGCATTTTACGGATATGATGGATGGGATGCTGATGTGATCAAATATTTTGGAGATGAAAAAATATTGAGTGACACCTTGCTTGAATCGCTTGCGCGTGCTTATGGAAATTATGCAATAGGTTTTGTAACTCAACAATATGATTTCAATGCCCTCACTGTTGAAGATCTATCAAAGTTTACCAAAGAAGAACGCTTTGAAAAATATATTTTCAATGCAGAAAAAGAAATTGAAACCTACAACCGTTTGCGAAAACAAAATCCATCTTATGAAACTTTTGTTGGTGGTGTCAACATTAAATATGCAAATACGGTAATAGCATTTTTTCATGAGTTGCGTTATGAGCATAAAGAGTTTTTAGCTGATAAATATTTTAATGAAACATTGTATGATGACATCACCACAACATTTGCCACTAACCTGTTGAGCAGTTGCAAACCCGATGCTGTTTTATTTACGAATGGCGATAATGACACTTACCCGCTTTGGTATCTGCAATCGAAAAAAAATTTCAGGGCTGATGTGCAGGTTTTAAATCTTAGTTTACTCAACCTCGGTCGCTATATTGATTTTGTGAAAGAACAGAGCAAAAAAACTTTGCCGCTTGCAACAACTTTAAAAAGTAATCAATATTCAGGTGATGTAAGAAGTTATTTGAGATACAATGAAAACAAAAGTGTTGAGAAAATATCATTACAGGATTGGATGAACTCTGTTGCATCTGAAGAAGATTCAAATACACTTGAATCTACCGTAGGAACAAAAGTGAATACTTATCCATCCATAAAAATTACATTCCAACATCATACAGATAAACAACGTTACACGGGTTATGATAATTTTGAATTTACTGATGAGATGGAATTTAAGTTGAGTGATAATTATATTTACAGATCACAGATGATCATACTTGACATGCTTTCAAATAATTTCGATAAGCGACCTTTTTATTATGCGCTTACAGTGGCGGAAGATGAATATGATTATTGCATATTGCATATTGTAAGAGAGGGGTTTGTTTATCACATCGTACCACTTAAGGCAAAATATGCTGATGCTCCGTTTATTAATACTGATTTGATGTATGACTTCATGATGAATGATTTTGTTTTCCCACAAACATTATCAAATGATGAAAATACAAGGCGATTGATGCTTAACAACCGAATTTCATTCGGTAAATTAGCAGAACAACTCATCATCGAAAATAAAACAGAAAAGGCAAATACTGTTTTAGATTATTGTATAAAGGAAATGCCCGATGAAAAATTTGCTTTTGATCCATATAGTATTGTGTTAGTGGAAAATTATTTTGATGCAGTTAATTCTGAACACGCGATACAATCGCGCGCAAGGCTTATTGATAAGGCAATTTCAGCAGGTAATAAAATGCTTAAACGTGCTGAGCAATCATTTACAATAACAAATAACAAATCTGTTTTGAGTAATGATGAGGAAAAGAAAAATAAATTATGGATGGTTGTTTTATATGAATTAAAAAGATTAGCGGTCAATAATAAATGTGCTGACTTTGAAAAGAATATTGATAAGGTGATTAGGTTTAATAAGCATGGAGTGAAAGACTAATGGTTTAGAATGCACGCGATACAATCGCGCGCAAGTGAAAGCCTTGCGAATGTCCCCGTCAACTCTGTCCTGTTGAGCGGAGCGAAACATCTTTCCTCAAATGAAGTACTTACTACCTTTATAGAAAGTTCCTTCGCTTCACTCAGGATGACAAAGTCCACTGCGAATTGACACTCTTGATAATTGTCATAAAAAAAGCACTACCAAATAAATGATAGTGCTCCCAGCTTCACACAGGGGAGGTCTTTAATCCAAAGTTATCTTCTGATAGTGAATCTGATTTCCACAGGTAATTTTTAAAACATAAACACCTTTTGCATTTCCGGTAAGATCAATTGCTTTGTTATACAAGCCTTTTACTTTTTGTTCTTCGGTGTTATAAACCATACGACCGGCAACATCGGTAATATTCAATTGAACGTTTGCCTCATTAAAAGCAACAAAAGAAATATTAAATAAAGCTGATGATGGATTGGGATAAACATTTACTGTTTTTGTAAAATCAAAATCATTAATGCCTACAGGGCCAATGTGAACTGTGGCAGGTGTGCGTGGCCCGGCACAATCAAAATCAGCTTCTTTAACAACCCAATCATAATAAAAATAATAATAAGACGAACCGGCAGATGAACTTGTAATATCCAACACACCATTTACATTATAAGGATAAGTAACGCCACCATCGTTACGAAAAAGATTAGCGACAGAAGAGTTTGAAAGTCCGAGACGATAATCATTGCCTGGAATGATATTAAAATTAACGGGTACTGTACTTGCTCCTGCCGGAATATTTACAGTAGTTGATAGTACTACATTGTCAACATTATCGCGCAATTGAATGGTGCGGTTACCGGCACTTTGCGCAACTACATTTACACTTACCAACGTAAAGCTTTTATAAGCACTGAAAATAAGATAACGTGCATTGCTTGTGTTGTACGTGCCGGAGCCAATTGCATTTGAAAGCGGGCCTGCATGACTAACAGGACCTGGTATGAAGTCATTGTCTTCGGCATAATAGGTAGTTGTTGCATTCACTAAGGGGGTTGTAAACGAATTTCCTGTGTAGAGTAAATTACCGGCAACTGCTGCATCATACCATTTCATAATTCCTGTTGGCATGCCTGTAGCAGTTAATGTTCCACTGCCTGCAGCAGGTAAATAATCATCCGTTGTGGATGGAGCTGCAACCGATATTGTGTTTAATGTAACTGATGCAGTAGAAGTATTACCGCAACCTGAAGTTAAGCTTACAGTGTAGGTTCCTCCTGTTGTTACCTGGATATCTTGTGTAGTTGCTCCTGTTGACCATTGATACGTACCGGCACCGGGAACTGTTAATTGCATGGGTGTTCCCTGGCAAACACTCAGGTTACCATCGGTATTAATCAGGGCAAGCGGATCCTGTTTTTTTAATTCATACTGTACGGCAAACACATTATTATTTTCACTCTCTTCTTCGAAGTTTCCATTAGGATCAACTTTACACACTAACCAGTAAATTCCGTTAGGTAAGCATGGCGGCAAGTTAACCCACATGCCATCCAAATCAGTCCAGTAAATGTCAACAAACCCTGAAGATATACCCTGCACGTTAGGATCGCAGTTGTAAGCACCACCACCTAAACCATAATTAGGAAAATCGCCACTCAGCAAGGTATTGCCTGCTGCATCTACACAATGACCCGGGTAAGTATTACAAGTTCCGTAATCTTCAACACAGAAAGCAAGCTTAGCACCTGCACCAACAATCGGCCATGCAGTAGGATCGGGATTTGATGTTGCTGTGCGCAAAGTATAAGTTCCCCAATCATCCACATGCATGTGTCCGTGCGTGGGGTGATAAGTCATTGTGCCCGCAGCATGATCACTAAATGACATGGTGTTGCCATTTTTATGATATACACGCTGATTGATTAAAATTTTAGGATAGGTTATTCCATCAGGACAAATAGAAGGAGCCGAACCATAAAAAGTATCAGTACCGCATACGAACGTGTTTGTTGTCCTGAGTTCGAGCGGTCCGTGGCCGATGTTAGGCGTTGAAACCGTAACTTTAAGCTTTGCATTGTCAGCAGGATTTGGATTACCTGTTTGAGCGAATTCAATGATGCCAAAGTTGTCGGTTGCATAAAAAGGCGGTGGCCCGATGATGATATCAGGTAGCAGATCGCAATCAGTAGTGGTGCCATCTTTACAAACACAACTTGTTGCCGAAGTGTTTCCGGGGGTAGAGTTAGTTGAACATTGCGCGTAAATTAATGCTGTAGAAAAAATAGTTGATGCTAACGTAAGTAATAGTTTTTTCATAAGAATATATTTAATTGAGTTGCGCTAATGTAAATGAAAATTTGAGTAGTGATAATAAATTAACAAATAAGGAGAGTTTAGAAAAGTAAATTGGAATACGGAAAGGAATATTCTATGGGTAACTTTACTCGAAAACTTTCGGAAAGTTGAAGGAACTTTCCGAAAGTAAAAGGTTCGAAGATAAATTCCATATTTCCTTATTTCCATTACTGCAAAATCCACAGCATACATCTTTGTTCTTTTTTATCATATTTGCATTTTACATTCATCCCCCAAATACTAATTCACAAAAATTTATGGAATCAGAACAATTACTCACTATTGCAATACGCGCGTCTATTGATGCCGGTAAGGAAATCTTAGATGTTTATTCGCAACCAATAGCTGTTGAACTTAAAGATGACAAGTCGCCATTAACAATGGCTGATAAACGTGCTCACTTAAAAATTGTCCATCATTTGAATGATACCGGCCTTAATATATTGAGTGAAGAAGGCCGGCTTACCGATTATGAAGTGCGCAGCAAATGGGAATATTTCTGGTTAGTGGATCCGCTTGACGGCACTAAAGAATTTATAAAACGTAATGGGGAGTTTACAGTTAACATTGCCTTGATCAATAAAGGCAAACCTGTTATGGGAGTAATTTACGTTCCTGTTTTAAAGCAATTGTATTTTGCTGCACAAGGCATAGGCTCGTACAAATGTGAAAACATGGAAGGCTTAGATGGTCTTTTTGGAAAAGAAAATTTTCTAACTGAACTCATTTCAAAATCTCGCAAGCTTTCAAATACTACGCAACCAGAAAAATTTACTGCAGTTGCAAGCCGTTCGCATAATACCCCCGAAACGGATGCGCTTATAGATGGACTTCGCAAGCAACATGGCGAAGTGCAATTGATTTCAAAAGGCAGTTCATTAAAATTATGCTTAGTGGCTGAAGGCTCGGCAAATATTTATCCGCGTCTTGCACCTACTATGGAATGGGATACTGCTGCAGGACAAGCCATAGCTGAAATTGCAGGATGCACCGTGATTGATTATCATCAGAAAACACCGGTGGTCTATAATAAAAAAGATTTGCTTAATCCATGGTTTGTGGTTTCATCCAATTAGGGTTTTTCTTCAAAGACCATTTAATTTGTTTTACCTGCTGATATGTTTTCATATCATTGTTGCGGGTTAAGGTGCTTGCAGTAATAGTTTTTTATTAACGGATAACCGGCAATCCTCAAATCATAAACGCTAACCTATGTATGTTCAAACAGATTGAAAAAAAGTTAAAACGACAGTTTAAGGACAAGAGTTTCACTGAGCTTGCAACAGGAAGCGCCACTTCTTTCGTTATGCGAATGGTGGGCCTGGTTGTCAATTACGTTTTTACTTTTATGATATCGCGTTTTTATGGAGCTACTATATTAGGTGCGCTTACTATTTCACAAACAGTGCTCAGCATGTTCACCATTTTTTCGAGGTTGGGGATGGATACTTCTGCAGTAAAATTATTTTCAGCAAACATTGCTCTTAATAAGTGGTCCAACGTATTAAACATTTATAAAAAGATACTTGAAATTTCGTTGCCTATTGGCATTGTTACCACGCTTGCTTTATTTTTCGGAGCCGACTGGGTTGCGGGAACTATGTTTCACAAGCCGCATTTAGCTTACGAATTCAGGCTGATCTCATTTGCCATTATACCCATGAGCATTCGTTTTATCAATTCGGAAAGTTATAGGGGTTTTAAAGAACTCCGCTTGTATAATTGGAGCAGGAATGTTTCCTACTATTTATACGCATGTGTTATTCTCGGTGTGCTGACATTATTTTTAGGTCATGGAATTCCTGTTGAATATGCAAAGTATCTTCCTAACTTTTCGTTCACACTCAGCCTTGCCATACTTGCCATATCAAGCACGTTTTTAGTTTTCAAATATATTAAAGCACGCACGCAGGTTGAAACAGATGAATACTCCAAGCGTGATATTGTAAAAACTTCGGTGCCGATGATGCTGAGCAGTTCTCTTATTCTTATTTCAGGATGGATCAACACTTTGTTTCTTGCAAAATATTGCAGCGAAGGCGATGTAGGTATCTACCGGGTTATTGTGCAGGTTACAACAGTGTGCGGATTTATTTTGCTTTCAGTAAACAGTGTTGCAGCACCAAAGTTTGCTGAACTTTTTGCATTGGGCGATATTGATGGTTTAGGAAAAGCTGCAAGGCAAACCTCCAAGATTAACTTTCTTGCTTCCATACCTATTTTTTTAGGCATAATTATTTTCAGGAAATTTATCATGAGCATTTTCGGAAAGCAATTTGAAATTGGCGCCAATATTTTATTATTGAATATGGTTGGACAATTCTTTAATATTTTTTCAGGCTCAGTAGGAAGTTTTCTTAACATGACCGGCCACCACCGCGCATTTCAAAATATTTTAATTGTTGCAACATTGCTTAATGTGTTCGCCTGTTATATTTTTATTCCTATGTATGGCATTATGGGTTCGGCTATCAGTTCAATGATTTTCATGTCATCATGGAACATTATCTCCTTGGTTTATATCCAGGTTAAATTTAAAATCAAAACATATTACTGGCCGTTTTAATCAATCACCATCCTCTCTCTTTTTTAATATCCTCATAAGCCTCGCTTATTTTTTTGAATTTATCATTTGCATCCTTTTGAAATTCAGGTCCGAGATGATGCACTTTATCAGGATGATATTTCAAAGCCATTTTGCGATACGCTTTTTTAACTTCCTCTTCGGTTGCCTGCGCTTCCAATTCAAGAATTTTATAGGCTGCGGTTTTATCTTTTACAAACATCGCTTTAAGCGAAATAAAATCAGCCTGCTGAATACCCAGATGAGAAGCAATATCTTCAATTACATTTATCTCTTTCGTATTAACGCTGCCATCAGAAAGTGCAATGCCAAAAAGCAGGTGCATTAATTCTAAGCGTGTAGGATAATTAAGATGCGATCGGATTTGCGTACATACTTCATGATATTTTATTTCCTGCTTTAATATTTCGCGCAGCAATAACATTTGCTGCTTGGCACTTTCAACACCAAACTGTCTTACATAAAATGCTTTTACATAATCGAGTTCCGACTTGAGCACTTTATCATCGGCTTTCATCATAACAGCACAAAGCACCAGGAGCGATGCACCAAAATCGCCTGGGTGTGTCATGCGCGCATCTTTGCGCACTTCCTCCACGCTTGTATTTGCCTCAGCAAGCGATGCTAATGCAAAACCGATAATACCTCCAACAGGCCCGCCAAGCGCCCAGCCTAATCCTCCAAAAAATAATCTTGATAAAAACGACATAAATGATTCCTGTTTTTTAATTCAATATCCCGCAAAGGAACATTTTTGAATTTGAGAAAAAATAGTTCCTGGAAAATTATAAAGGTGGTGAATAAAAAATTGTCGAAGTTTCGGTCAATTATTTATTCTATACTTTTAGCGAATCATCCATACAACTATTCGGAAAAAAAAATGAACCACATTATTTATAAAAACAGAAGAATGATAAAAAATAAAATAAAGTCACTGGTTTTATCGTGTGTATGACAAATTGCACTAAGCGGATTTTTTAATCAAGTTTACTACTTC
>JBDTRM010000100.1:0-11087 GCA_039931675.1 Bacteroidia bacterium
AATAATTTTCATTATTAAAAAGGCAAATCATTATTCTTTTGTGGCACCTGCCCGGTTTCATCATCACCTGCGGGTTTTATTTCACCGCCTGTTTTCTTATCCAGCATTATCAGTTGCTCTCCGATAATTTCAACCACGTATTTTTTATTGCCTTCCTTATCATCATAGTGGCGTGTTTTCAGTTTGCCCTCTATAAATACTAAGCTGCCTTTGTGCAGAAACTTATGTGCTACTTCGGCAAGCGAGCGCCACAGCACTATATTATGCCATTCTACCTGGGTTTGCTTAACGCCATCTTTATCTTTAAAAGTTTCTGAGGTCGCCATTGTAAACTTTGCAACTGCAATGTTTCCCTCCGGCATTTGATATTCGGGATCTTTTCCCAGGTTCCCTATTAAAGTTACACGGTTAAGGCTTTTCATAAAGGTGTGTTGTGGTGTTGCAATTTATCTTACAAAGCTAAAAAAATAGTTTCGTTAATGATCTGCTCCTGTTTTGGTTTAACGCTTCGCAGTTGCTTTTTGACATTTCAATAAGTAATTGCTACGCCTCGCTGATTTATGTTCTTTAAAAGCACAATGGCAATGCACTTTTGCACCCGAATTATAAAACAAACAAATAAATAAACTCTACAAACAAAATGAAAAAGTTAATTACACTGGTATTAAGTATTACGCTTAGCTTAATATTTGTGTCACAATCAAAAGCAGAAAATCAGTTTACCGTGAGCGGTTCAATTAAAGATGCAAAAACAGCCGAAGACCTTATAGGTGTTGTTGTTTTCGTAAAGGAAAAAAGCACCGGTGCCACTACTGACATAAATGGCAGTTACAGCATCAAGCTACCTGAAGGAACCTATACACTAAGTGTTAGTTACCTCGGTTACACAAAAATTGATACTGTTGTTGCACTCACAAAAAATGTGAGCCTCAACATTGTTCTTAAAGAAGCGCATGTAGCTATTGCCGAGGCAGTGGTAAGTGCAAAGAAAGAGAACGACCATGTTACTGATCTGAAAATGAGCAGTGAAAAACTAAGCATTGAAACTATAAAATCCATTCCCGCTTTTATGGGCGAAGTGGATGTGCTGAAAAGCCTGCAGTTATTGCCCGGTGTACAGTCAGGTGGCGAAGGCACCACAGGATTTAATGTACGCGGTGGCAGTGCCGATCAGAATTTAGTATTGCTTGATGATGCGCCTGTTTACAATGCCTCTCACCTGCTCGGATTCTTCTCCGTTTTTAATGCCGATGCCATTAAAGATGTGGAGATATATAAAGGCGGCATACCGGCAGCTTATGGCGGAAGGCTTTCGTCATTAGTGGATATTAAAATGAAAGAAGGCGATGCAAAAAAGCTTGCCGTTGAAGGTGGTGTTGGAACTATAGCAAGCAGGCTTACTGTTGAAGCGCCTATTGTAAAAGATAAAGGTTCATTTATTGTTTCTGCCCGCAGAACTTATGCCGATGTGTTTTTACAATTCAGCAGTGATGAGGCATTGAAAAACAACCGTGTTTATTTTTATGACCTCAATGCAAAGCTCAATTACAACTTAACTGAAAAAGACAAGCTTTCATTATCAGGATATTACGGACAGGATGTTTTTAAATTTAATGACGATGCTAAAATTACCTGGGGCAACAAAACAGCATCAGGTAGATGGAATCATATTTTCAATGACAAATTTTCGTCAAATGTAGGATTGATTTACAGCGATTATAATTACACAATTACCTCGCTTAAAAGCACAGAAGCATTCAAAGGCATGCTTGAAATTGAAGACCTGAGTATTAAAACTGATTTTAATTATTACGCGAATTCGAAAAACACTTTGCGTTTTGGTTTCAATATCATTCATCATGATATTAACCCCGGTTCAATTGAACAACAAAGTGATCAATCAGTAGTAAATGATCTTGAACTTGATCATAAATACGCATTGGAAAATGCAGTTTACATAAGCAACGACCAGGAGCTTACACCAAAACTTTCAGTGCAATACGGTATTCGTTATTCCTTTCTGCAAAACATAGGCGGCACAGTTTATAAGTATGACAGCAATATGGAAAATGTAACTGATACCATCGAATATAATTCAACACATATACACAAGCAACAAGGTGGTTTTGAACCGCGCCTGTCGTTGCGATATACAATTGATGACCGCAGTTCGGTAAAAGTATCATACAATAAAACCATGCAATACCTGCATTTAATATCAAATGTAGCAGGCGGCACCCCGCTTGATATTTATATGCCGAGTGACGAATACATTAAACCGCAGGAAGCCGACCAATATGCAGCAGGTTATTTTAGAAACGTGCATGATAATATGTTTGAAACATCTGTAGAAGTGTATTATAAAAATATGAAAAACCAGGTTGACTTTAAAGACAATGTTGATCTGCTGCTTAATAATAATATTGAACAGGCAGTGCTTACCGGAACAGGCAAAGCTTATGGAGCTGAATTCATGATCAAAAAACAAAAAGGAAAATTGACAGGATGGGCAAGTTATACCTTATCAAGAAGTGAGCGCAAGATTGATGGCATTAACAATGGAAAAACTTACGTAGCCACACAGGATAAACCACACAGCGTAAACTTAGTTGGCACTTACCAGTTGAGCAAGCGTTGGGAACTTGGTGCAACATGGGTTTATGCAAGCGGCAGTGCTGTAACAATGCCTTCGGGCGGGTTTGAATACAACGGCATTGTAGTGCCTGTTTACACTGAAAGAAATGGATACCGTTTGCCTGCATCGCATCGTTTAGACATCAGCGTAACATTAAAAGGAAAAGAAAAACCAAATCAGAGATATCACTCAAGCTGGAATCTTTCTTTATACAATGCTTACGGACGACAAAATCCTTATTCAATTCAACTGCGCCAGAATGAGGACGATCCAAAGATTACAGAAGCTGTTCAGACCTCAATCATCGGCACTATAATTCCCTCAATCACATATAATTTCAAATTTTAATAATCAATCTTTAATACTCATTCTTTAATAATAAATAAAATGAAAAATATAATCCTCATAATAAGTTTGTTCTCAGTTGTAATACTGAGCAGTTGCGAAAAAGTAGTTGACATTGATTTAAAAACCAGCGAATCAACAGTTGTTGTGGAAGGTCTCATCACTGATCAATCCGGAATGAGTTACGTTAAGCTCACCATGAGCGATGCTTACTTTAATGCACAGCAGGCAAAGAAAGTAACCAATGCCGAAGTAAAAGTATCTGATGGAAATACAACTATGAATTTTACACAGGTGCAACCGGGAGTTTATAAGCCAGATGCAAATTTTGCAGGAACAACCGGAAGAACCTATAGCCTTACTGTTACTGTTGACGGAAAAGTTTTTACATCACAATCAACATTGCCCTCGGTAACGCCAATTGATTCAATAACCTATAAATACTTTCCTGAAAACAATGCCGATGGAAAAGATTCAGGGTACTATGTTTACGCAAGTTTCAATGAACCTGCCGGATTAGGCAATAACTATAAAGTTGATTTGTATCAAAACAATATTTCAAAAGTTGAACGTCCGGCTGATTTGATTTTATTTGATGATAAATATATAGATGGCCGGTATGCAACTGATTGGGAATTGCCATACGCATTGGAAGCGGGTGATAGCATTACTTTAAAAATGTATTCATTGGATAAAGCAGGTTTCGATTTTTATAGTGCCATGCTTGACCTTGCTGATGCAGGAGGCTTGTTTGGTAAAACACCTGCCAACCTTCCAACAAATATTAAAGGTGATGCCTTCGGTTATTTTGGAGCTTCGGCAATTACTGTTAAGTCGGTAAATATAAAATAACACCGCAGAAATAAAGTTTTGTAGTAGGGTGAAAAGGGGCTGTCTCAATAATTGGGGCAGCCTTCTTTTTATTACACATGGATGTCCTGTTGAGAGAAGCGAAATATCTTTCTTAAAATGAAGTAATTGCAGACCTTCAGGAAAGTTCCTTCTCCCGACTCATCGGGATCAGGAGGACAATATCCTGGCACAATCTTTTACATTTACTATTCAATTTTTCTCCCTTTTATCACCAACTGATGTATATCTATATATTTGCCCGCAAATATTTTTCCATTGTCTCATCCAAACAAGTTCAGCAAATTATCGGCAGCAGGATTGCTCGTTACCCTCGGCATTATTTATGGCGATATAGGCACTTCGCCATTATATGTTATGAAAGCCATTGTTGGCATTAAAATAATTACAAGTGATCTTATAATTGGCGGAGTTTCATGCGTCTTCTGGACGCTTACTTTGCAAACCACAATTAAATATGTTATACTAATTCTTAATGCTGATAATAAAGGTGAAGGAGGAATTTTTTCGCTTTATGCCTTAGTAAGAAAAACCAAATTAAGATGGCTTGCGTTTCCTGCAATTATAGGCGGGGCAGCCTTGCTTGCTGACGGGCTTATCACGCCATCAATTTCAGTTTCATCGGCAGTGGAAGGTTTACGGTATTTTAAAGCTGATATACCAACCATTCCGATTGTAATCGCAATTTTATTCATGCTTTTTTTCATACAACAATTCGGCACCACGTTTATCGGAAAGTTTTTTGGTCCTCTTATGCTGATATGGTTTTTAATGTTAGGCATACTTGGCGTTAGCATGTTAGTTACCAACATGGAAATTCTGAAAGCAATTAATCCTTATTACGCTTATAATCTTTTAGCGAATTACAAGTATGGATTTGTATTGCTTGGAGCGGTATTCTTATGTACCACGGGAGCGGAGGCGCTTTACACTGACATGGGACATTGCGGAAGAAAAAACATCCGCGTAAGCTGGATATTGGTAAAGCTGTGCCTGTTGCTAAATTATTTCGGGCAGGGGGCATGGCTGCTTAACAAGGCAGGAACCACCTTATTGAAAAATGAAAATCCTTTTTATTCAATTATGCCACCATGGTTTTTATTTGCCGGAATAATTATAGCCACCATAGCTGCTGTTGTGGCAAGCCAGGCACTTATCAGCGCTTCGTTTACTTTAGTTAATGAAGCAATACGTTTAAATTTTGGCCCAAAGCTTAAAATATTTTATCCCACTGAAACACGCGGACAAATTTTTGTCCCCACTGTTAACTGGGTACTTTGCTTCGGATGCATAGGCATTGTGTTATTGTTTAAAGAATCATCGGGCATGGAAAATGCCTACGGATTGTCTATCATAATTGCCATGATGATGGATACCATTTTGTTTTCATTCTTTATGTATCGCAAGAGAATGCCAATTTATTTTATCGGTATTTTTCTATTGATTTTTCTGGGTATCGAAAATTCTTTTCTCGTTGCTAACCTTCACAAGTTAGTGCATGGCGGTTGGGTAACATTAATGGTTACGGCTTTCTTAGCGTGGAATATGTTTAGCTGGTACCAGGCAAGAAAATTCAGAAACCGGTTAGTTGAATTTATTAAGCTTGATGACTACCTGCCCTTGCTTACTGAATTAAGCAAGGATACAGGTATTCCAAAATATGCCACTCATCTTGTTTATATGTCGAGCGCCAACAGCTATGAAGAAGTGGAATCAAAAATTATGTATTCAATTCTTCAGCGGCAACCTAAGCGCGCTGATATTTATTGGTTTATTCATGTGGATGTAGTTGACGAACCATATACTATGGCCTATAAGGTGCACGAAATTATTAATGACAAAGTGATCCGTATTGATTTTAAATTAGGATTCAGGGTTGAGCAAAGAATCAATGTAATGTTCAGGCAGGTGGTGCAGGATCTTGTTGCAAATAAAGAAGTAGATATAAGCAGCCGGTATTATTCGCTCAGTAAAAATAATGTCATAGGTGATTTCAGATTTGTTGTAATTGAAAAGCACATTTCAAACGAAAATGTTTTAAAGATTCATCAGCGGGTGCTTTTAGCAAGTCACTCCTTTCTTCATTTTTTTGCCCTACCCGAAGAAAAAGCATTTGGGCTTGATACCAGTTTAGTAACTGTTGAAAAAGTTCCGCTCATAGTAACACCTATCGGACGGATTGATTTGAAACGGTTGAATTAATACGAGGTAAGGCATGACTTCTTCATGTAGAGAAAATTATCCCCGGTGAACGGAATCTTTTGCCAATTACTTCCATCATCAGTTTTTTGGTAAATATCTCCACCAACAGTGAAGCCATTACTCTGAAAAAAAGATATTTCATTGTTAGAATTAAAATTATACTATACTGTAAATGGGATAAAAAAGCACTATAGTTGGTTCTGAAAATTCTGGTGTGAATAAAAAAACCCTAGTAGAAATATACTGCCCTCAATAACAATCTTATTACCTTATTTTTCCGGGAAAATAAGGTAATAAGGCCTTGAGTTTCCTATTGATTTTCTATAAGGTTTGGGTTCTCCCGATAGCTATCGGGAATAAGGTTTAAAGGTGTACTGATTTACCCCGTTTTTAGTATAACCAAATTCTATTGCAACCCTCTCTCCTACTCCACTACAAAACTCCTAACCCCGCTCAAATTATTTCCCTTCAATTTTGCAAAGTACATGCCCGAAGGTAATTTGAGATGCTGCTGATAAACATTTTGTCCGCTTAAAGTTGTGTTATAAACTAGCCTTCCTGTTATATCTATAATATCTAACTGAAATGGTTCGGGATAGTTTTTGTCAAGCATGTTGATGCTGAATGATCCGTTGTTAAGCGTAGGATTAAGCTCAATATTCAAATGACTGTTGTTTACTGTTTCAACGTTGCTGATGGTACTCAAATCAGTTTCCCATATACCACGACCGAAAGTGCAAACGTAAATTTTATTAAGGGGCACATTAAATTCAATATCCTGTGTAATTACATTGGGCAATCCTGTGCTTACACTAATCCATGTTGAAGTTGCGCTGTTAAACATATAAACACCCACATCAGTTCCAGCAAGAAGAATATTGGAACCCGGAACAGTTTTCACACAATTAACCGGGAGATCAGGAAGATTAAAGCTGATGTTCTGCCAGGTAGCGCCTGCATTGGAAGTTTTAAAAACTTTATTGCCTGCACTGAACTGCGCCATGCTAACATAAGCTGTGTTTGCATCAGTCTGGCTTACATCCACACTTGTGTAATACAAAGAATCAGGCAAACCTGCTGTAATATCCGTCCAGTTGGCACCGCCATCAATAGTTACGTACATGCTGCCCGGTATGCTGTACTCGTATCGCACTCTCTTGGCTGCATAAATTACATTGCTGTTAGAATTTGCCACAGCAAGTGCAGAAATTTCATTATTGACAAAGCTTGGTGGCGGAAAATTAGAGATCACATTCCATGTAAAACCACCGTCAGTTGATTTGCTTACGTTGGCAAAACCTGCATACAAAGTTCCGGGTTGATTGTAATCTGCAATGATTGGTGTGGTCCATTCAGCCACTTCTCCATTCGGATTGGGATCAATTCCGAAAGAATTTACACCATCATCATTTGAATAAGAAAAATAACCAAACTGGCTGCTGCCTATCACAACATCATCATCGGCCGGATCAAGATAATTGTCCATGCCATCACCACCAAAAATTGTATTCCACACTCCGTTGTCATAATAAAAAGTTGCATTGTCCTGTGCACCTGCAACTAACCTGCCTGTAAGATTTCGGGAACTTGACAAACGATAAAAAGATGAAATCTGCAAACCATCGTTTAGCTTAGTCCACTGTGTTGGCCAGGGGCTTCCGTTATTTGCATCAATCCATGTCTGACTGATAATGTTGGTGGTACGGTAAAGTCCGCCATCGTTACAAACAAATATATTCCCGGTAAGCGGTTGCCGTTCTATAAAATGAATATCAGCATGTATGGTAGGGCCATAAGATGTTGTCCAATGACTTACAGGGTCAAACGTGTTAGCGCCATCCACAGATGCATAAAAATTTACTCCGCCCACATAAACAATATCTTTATTTGATGCATTTACATTAAAGCCAAGATCATAATTTCCTTGTCCGCCCGGTGATGTTCCATCGCCACCACTAAGTACGTTTACGCCCGGGTTAATGTATTGCCAGGTAGCACCTGCATCAGTGGTTTTGTAAATGCCATACATGCCAAAGTCTATATCCACAGTCATGGCATAAATGCAATTGTGGTCGCTTGGCGCCATTGCAAGTTTAACCCGTTGCACAGTTCCTGTTCCGGGTATATTAGTGGTAAGCATTGTCCAGGTATCACCAAAATCAGTTGACTTGTAAATGGCTGCATAACCATCATTTGCAGTGGCCACCCAGCCGGTTGCGGCATACAACACGTTAGGGTTTATAGGATCCTGAATCAAATCCCAGCACAATGAATCAAGTACATGAGTCCATGTAACACCTGCATCATTACTGCGATACATGCCGTTCACCCCACATGCAACTAATTGATTATTTAAAGTAGGATGAATAATGATCTTGCGGATGAGCGAAGCATCACCATTAGTCAATTGAAAACTTAAACCAGTAGGTTGCCATGTAATACCGCCATCGGTTGTTTTATAAACACCAAGACCATAATGCGTATTTCTTTTACGACCGTTAAGATTAAGACCAAAACCTATGTATTCAAAATCACAAAGTGAAATGTACATGGTATTCGGATTTTGAGGATCAATCGCAATATCGCTTACACGTGTAATGGGGAGGTTATCGGTCAAAGGCATCCATGAGGTTCCGTTGTTTGATGTTTTCCATACTCCACCCTGTGCCACACCTACAAAATAAGTGTTGGCATCCGTTGGATGAAATGCAATGCAATTGATGCGACCGATACCGTTCTCCATATACCCTGTAAGATTACCCGGCAAAACATTAGGGCCAACCGGTGACCATGCAGCAGCATTAAAAAGCGAAGTTGCATCCACTTGTTTTTTAGCTGCAGCTTGCGTTATGGCATCAATATAAACTGCCGGATCGCCCGGATTTCCATTGGCATCGGTATGCATCTGCATATCCATTTCCCATCTTTTAAAATATTTCCAGTGCTTTTGTTTTTTCAGATCAACAGTTCTCGACCAGCTATTAAACTTTAACTGCATTTCTTTAAATGTGTAAGGTGCATCATGCTGAGGTGACAAAAATTGTTGCGCAAATAAACTATTGCTTAAAGTAATTAAACAAATGATAGTAAGCTTTAAGTGTTTCATGTGTGAGGGATTTATACCAACGTTAAAATGAAGTTGCAAAGTTACTGAAATAGCGAAGTGAAATAACTATATCTTCCTGTTGTGTAATTTTAATCAGAGAGTTTTTACATTGTGCCAATCATTCAATATTAAAACGACACTTATGGTTGATGTAAAAAATATTATTTTCGATAAGGACGGTGGCCCGCTTAAAGTAAATTTTAAGTTCAAGGGAATAGTTGGCGCCAGTTATACTTTCACTTTATGGGAAGCCAAAACCAATGCTATTGCAATGGAAAGCCGTGGGAATAATCTTAACGATGATGACGATAATTACAACTTACCTGGTCCTGCAATTAAAAATGCAGATAGATTGATTGAATTGGATACCCTATTAAAAGGTCTTGACCAGGGAGGAAAATACTCGGTTATAGTAGAGGTTTACCAGGATGAAAAATTGCTTGAAAGTGACATTGATAAGGGAGAGATAAAAGCCGGGGAAGCAAAGCAATCATTTATTTATGTTCGGCTAATAACATTAAATGTAGTTTGAGATCATGAAAAAACCTATCCTGATTTTTATTTGCAGTTGCTTACTTTTTCATCTTGCAAAAGCACAAGTAGTTGATGACAGTTTGTTAAGCACCACGCGACTAAACATTGCAGTGCCCGAAATACCTGCATTCAAAGCGCTCGGAATTGAGCCATCAAATATTCTTCGCCCATCTGATATAAAATCAATTGCTTTGATGATTTCAGATTTTCATGGTGATGCTGGCTTTATGATTCCAAAATCATTTGCTGCCGAAGTTGCTCCTGTTATGCTTGCATCGCCTGCCGTTTCAATGAATGAATATAGAAATAACAGGTGGTTCAGATTTATTTATAAAACAAGAGTTTCATTAGGGACAACCAATGATGATGAAAATTCGCAGGTACGATACATGTCAGGAGGTTTGCGGTTTGCAATTATTGATAAGGGTGATTTTAAAATGGATACTGTTTTCCTGAAAGAAAATATTTATGAGGCGCTTGATGATTCAGCTAAATTATTGGAGAACACCAAACGTGAATATATGCGCAGGTATAATAAAGGACCGATGGATGTTGACCGCAACTCATCTGAATACAAAGCTGTTTTAGATTCTATTTACAAAAAAGAAAAAATAAGATCTGTTGCATTGATTGACGGTGCCATTAAGAATTATAAAAAACTAAACTGGAATGCGCAACGATTGGAAGTTGCTTATGCAGTTACAGGTGCCTCACCTGATTCATTGATTTCAGGTTTGGCAGTCAGCCGGCATAACGTGTGGTTAGTATTTGCTCAACCGCTTGGCAAAAAAAATCACTGGGGACAATTACTCTTGGGAGTCAATTTCAGCACTGAGAAAGTTAACTATAAGTTTTATAACACCTTTGATATACCCTTGCGTATTTATGCCGGCACCAACCGCGTGAAAGCTTTTGCAGAATTAGAATACCGCAACAGCACCTTAACCGGATATGAACAAAGCATGCTCATTAACTTTGGCGGAGAAATTAATATTATAGATGGCATCTGGATTAATTTTTCAGGAGGAATTGATAATGCATTTATTGGTGAAGGAAAAGCACAATTTGTAAGCAACCTGAAATTTAATTTTACGCTGCCTGAAAAGTTTAAGTTGAATTAAAATTCGCAAGCGCTTTTTTTGTCAGACACCTTTTTCGGGTGTCAGACAAATGAATGGGAACAACGAGGATTTGCGTGAGCAGTCATCCAGGAGGAAACTTTTTTATGATTAAAGCTTATCGTTTTGTATTGTACTAACTGCCGCAACGTGAGAGAACGATTGCAAAGTGGCAAGGCAGATGCTGAAACGATTCCGATAGCTTCCCGATAGCTATCGGGAGGAACAGCATGAAGCACCCTAACGAAGAAGTTCGTTTTTCTATACTTCAAAAAAT
>JBDTRM010000101.1:0-35391 GCA_039931675.1 Bacteroidia bacterium
CTCTTTGCACATACATGATGTATCGCAAAGTATATTTAAACATAGCTGCCATGTTTGGGTTCCTGGCTTATTCAATCTATCATCTGCTCATGTATTTCAGGTTTTATCCCGGCATTGGTGAGTCTGATTTTATTCTCCCATTTATTTTCAAAGGAATTGGGCTTGGATTTTTATACCTCCTAAGCGCCTTATATATCTCCGAGAATATACCAAAGCACTTGAGTACCTCACGCATGATGAGTGGAATAATTTCTCGAATCGTTATTGCAACAATTTTAGGAGGTGCTGTGTTAAGTACGTTTATTGCTAATACCACCACACTTCACAAAACAGGAATCAGTCAGCAACTAACACCGGGAAATACAGAAGCAGCAACCAAACAAAAGAACGCGCGGAATTATTACTTATCACAGGGATTGAAATCATCTGAAGCAGATAAAATGGCCGACAATCCTTTACAATCAGAAATGAGGCAACCCGCTACGCTACTTGCGTATAAGGATATTTACCTAGTGATGGCAGCAATTAGTTTCTTTCCAATATTACTCTTGTTGTTTTTAAAAGAAGGAAAACACTCGCTAAGAAGTATTGAAGTGGAACCGTTGCCGATTTAAAGTGTTGTTATTAATATTTAAAATCTGACTGAGCTTTTTAATCATTTAAAAATGTCCATATTTCTTAGCCGCTTACAAAGTAGAGAAATTAGACATGTTGGCCGGAGCCGGATTAGGACATTGAGCGACAAACATTGATACCTCTTAAATAGAAAAATCATAATACATGGAAAAATTTACAGCGTCAAGATTAACATCGGGAAATAAAATGTTCCCCTTAGTAATAACCATTGACGAAATTGGGGTAACCCTCAAAATGCCGTCCTTATTCAGTGGCAGCGAAAAAACAATTCCTTTCAGCAGGATTTCATCAGTTAATATTGACTGCCCGCTGATAGGTTTTTCAACTATAATTATTGAAACCACAGGAGAAGGTTCAATAAGGGCTCATGGCTTTACAAAAAAGGAAGTTTTAAAAATGAAGGAACTTATGCTGAGCAAAGCGTGATTCGAATTTGCACCCGGTTTATTATCCCAAAACGAATATTATTACCATATTAAAAACTCAAATAGTTGCCAGCAATTTGTTACGATTCCTTAGAGCCATTTTATTGAATAACCGTATTTTTTTCCGGGGCATGTTCTTTAATACTAATAACTTCAGTTATGACATACTTGCTATTTCCCCGCCAAAATATTGCGTTGAGATATTCACTGTATCGAACTTCAACAAAATTCCCGCTGCTTTTTTCAAGTTGTTCTGCAATTTTCTCGTCTTCCACACTAAAATCAAATTCATTACTCGTTAACGAACCGGGAGTGTTTGCTCTGAATCCTTCCTGGATAATTCTGCCTTCATAGGTTTTAAACATCACCCCCTTTTTTTCGAAGTGATTCAAACTGCCCGCCTTAACTCCTGTTCCAAAAACAAAAAAATATCGCCACCATATAAGTATGGAGCAGATTAACACTACAACCAACAGGATAATAAATTTTGTTTTTCTTTTCATTGCATATAGATAGTTAAATTATAATGGCTGTTACATTGTGAAACAATTACAGCAAATAAAGAACTATTTCGCAGCAAAAACAAAAGCACCATTAAATCACTTAGGTAGTGCATGAACAGCCCTGTTCAGTTGAAGCTTGTAACTCTGGCTTGGTGCGCATCCCGATAGTTATTTATTATAGTCACGTATTGAATATTGCTCATTGCCTGTTGCCTCGTTAATAGTTTCAAATAACATTTACATAATCTATACTTGCATTTTGAGAAATAGCTATGGTAATTTCTCATTCTATCATAACATCGATTATATACTAAAAACTTAATTAACTATGAACCACGAAACAGGATCAGGAAAATATGAAAAACTACTTGAACGATGTGCCGGTTTGGAACCTGTGCCAACCGCGGTTGTTCACCCTTGCGAAATCACTTCACTAACAGGCGCATTAGAAGCCGGAGAGAAAGGTCTGATAAAGCCAATATTAGTTGGTCCTGTTAAGAAGATCAATGAGGTTGCTAAATCAGGTAATCTCAAACTTGATGGTATAGAGATTGTTGACACACCACACAGTCATGCATCAGCAGAGAAAGCAGTTGAATTAATTCGCAACGGTAAAGCGGAGTTGCTGATGAAAGGCAGCCTGCACACTGATGAGTTAATGTCGGCTGTAGTGGCGCGCGATATTGGTTTGCGAACCAACCGGAGAATCAGTCATGTTTTTGTAATGGATGTTCCTACTTATCACAAGGTGCTCATCGTAACAGATGCTGCTATAAATATTGCTCCATCGCTGGAAGATAAAGTTGATATATGTCAGAATGCAATTGACCTTGCAATATCCTTAGGAATGAAAAAACCAAAGGTGGCTATACTGGCAGCAGTTGAAACCGTTACCTCCAAAATGAATGCAACCATTGATGCTGCAGCGCTCTGCAAAATGGCCGACCGCGGACAAATAACAGGCGGACTTTTAGACGGACCATTGGCTTTCGATAATGCAATCAATAAAGAAGCCGCTATAACAAAAGGTATTGTTTCCGAAGTTGCCGGTGACCCTGATATTCTTTTGGTTCCTGATTTAGAAGCGGGTAACATTCTCGCCAAGCTGCTTAGTTATCTATCCAATGCTGATAGTGCAGGATTGGTGCTTGGTGCTCGCGTACCTATTATACTTACCAGTCGTGCTGATAATGTTCGCACACGCATTGCAAGTTGCGGAGTGGCAGTGATTGCAGTGCATGCAAAACGCATGAGTGCAAAATTGGCTGGTTAAAACTTAACAATGATTATTGAAATTAATAATTGATAACGACAAGTCATGACTGATTATGTTTTGATATTAAATGCAGGTTCTTCAAGTCTTAAATTCAGGGTTTACTCGCGTCCTGATGCTGAAAACTGGCAGATGGCAAGCCGTGGCCAGGTTGATGGAATAGGCACTGCTCCAGTTCTTATTGCAAAAGATAATGACGGAAAACAACTAACAAATCAAAAATTAGACCCTGCGGTTAAGGATGCAAAACAAGCGCTGGATGTTTTGGCCGGATGGCTTCGCTCTCAATATAACGATGCACATATACTTGGTGTTGGTCATCGTGTTGTTCATGGCGGCACTGACTATTATCTTCCAACGCTTGTAACTGAACAGGTATTGGCTGATTTGCAAAAACTTAATCCGTTAGCTCCTTTGCATCAGCCTTTTAATCTTGCGGCTATTGAAGCAGTGTTTCAGCGGTTGCCCGATGTGCCGCAGGTGGCATGTTTCGATACGGGCTTTCATCGCAATCACGATGCTGTAATGGATTTGATTCCGGTGCCAAAAGAAATGCGCGACAAGGGAGTGCAGCGCTATGGCTTTCATGGATTGTCTTATGAATATATCAGTTCGGTATTGCCACAGGTTGCGCCCGCCATTGCAAGTGGTCGGGTTATAGTTGCTCACCTCGGAAGTGGCGCAAGTTTATGTGCCATGAAAAACGGAAAAAGTATTGACAGCACGTTGGGTTTTACAGCACTCGATGGACTGTGCATGGGAACCCGCCCCGGTTCATTAGACGCGGGTGTGGTGCTTTATTTTTTTCAAACACTTGGGCTATCGGCTAAAGAAGTAGAAAGCATGTTGTACAAGAAATCTGGCTTACTTGGCATTTCGGGTATCAGCAATGATATGCGCATCCTTCTCGAACGAAGCGAACCCGAAGCTAAACTGGCGGTTGATTATTTTATTTATCGTATAGCTAAGGAGATAGGAGCTTTAACTGCAGTGTTGGGCGGATTGGATGCACTTGTATTTACTGCAGGCATCGGAGAAAATTCTCCTGCAATCAGGCTGAAGATTTGCAAGGCATCTGCATGGTTAGGAATAGAACTGAATGAGGATGCCAACGAACGTAATGAAGTTTGTATTACCAATCCGCAAAGCAAAGTTTCTGCATGGGTAATTCCTACCGATGAGGAATTGATGATAGCAAGGCACATGAAAGATTTGCTGGTTTTATAATTTGTTTGAGATGTAAAACAGATTTTTTGCCAACACACAAACCAACCGCATAAAAAAAATGAAGGAGTGTTTTTGCCAACGCTTTACAAACTCCGATTCAACTTCTATCTTTGAAATCAAATTTTTATCATGACAACAAAGCACAAAACATTTATAAGTTATCACCATGCAAATGATGAAGCATATAAAATTGCTTTCAAAAGAATCTTTTCCGACATACACGACATCATTGTTCCTTGGGATGTTGAGATTGGCGACATTGACCCAAATCAAAAAACAGATACTATCAGAAGAAAAATCAGAGATGAACATTTAAGTGCTTCAACCATTACACTTGTTTTGATTGGAACTCAAACTTGGCAACGCAAGCATGTTGATTGGGAAATATCTTCAAGTATCAGAGATACAAAAAACAATAATCGAGCAGGGCTTTTAGGAATCTTTCCTCCGACTTATCCCCTTTCAGACAACAAGTATAATCCACACACAATCCCACCACGACTATATGAGAATGTAAAGTGTGGCTTCGCTACACTTCATAAGTGGAGTGATAACCTGAACGATTTTCAGAATTGGATTCATGCTGCATTTGAGAGACGAGATAAAATCAATCCAGACAACTCCTATCCTTTGTTTGCTAAAAACCGGACCGACAGCCAGTGGCAATAGTTTCCAATCTTGTTGATAAAATACTTGCCTATGTGAGAGTGAAGTTCCTACTTTTGTCATAATTTTTAAAGCAAAAATAAATGTCATTCTTAGGCACAGAAAAGATAAAGGAACTTATCAATACCCATAAGGTCATTGAGCCGATTCCTGATGCAAGTAGAATGGCAAAAAGAATCAAGAATGGAGCCTATGAACTTTCGTTAGGTAATGAAGTTTTTCGGACTGATTCAAAGGACAAGAAAAAGGAGATTCTAAAACAGGACAAAGAACAAGTTACAATTAATCCTGGTCAATTTGCCCTTTTACTTACTGAAGAAAGTGTCAATATTCCTCAAGACAAAATCGCATTCATATCAATCAAAGCTGGTGTCAAGTTGAGAGGTTTGGTAAATGTTTCTGGATTCCATGTTGACCCGGGATTTAAAGGGAATTTAGTTTTCTCAGTTTACAACGCAGGCACAAGTCCAATCTCATTGGAAAAAGGCGAACCTTATTTCTTGATTTGGTTTTCAGAATTAAAATTGGCTGATAACGAAACAACAACTTACAACGGAGAACATAAAGACCAAGACAGTATTCCTACGAAATACATTGATGCTTTAATAGCAGGAGAATTAGCATCTCCAAATGTGTTGCTTGAAAAAATAAATGATAACTATAAGACCTTAGATTCAAAGGCAACAACGAGAGATTACATTTTCAGAACCGGAATCGGAATCTTAATTGTTATCGCTTTGAAATTATTTGTTGAGTGGGGAATGTATAGTAAGGGATATGACGATGGTTTTAAAAAGAAAGCCATTGAAACAACTGCTGATTCAACACTGAATGATATTCTTACTCAACAAAAAACTCTTTTGATTGAGGTTGACAGTTTAGAAAAAGTAAAAGCCAATTTGAAAACTTCAATAATTCTACCGAACAAATGAGCAACACAAAAAAATATTTTGATTCGGAATTTGACGAGATGGAGCAACTGCCAAGAAATTTTACAGTTAGTTTCAATTCAGTCAATGTTGGAAAGAAAGCAAAGACAAGAGTTTCAATGAATGGAATTCAAGTTGGAGATTTCATTGACGACAACTCAAAGGAAAATGATTCTTACAGATTTCACGATGTGTTTCATTACACATTTGCTACCATGTTAGGATGGTCGCCTTGCACAAGGTCAATGATTAAACGAAAAAGAAAAAGTAATCCAGCAGTTGATGAAATTGAAGATGGTGCAAGAGCAACTATAACAGAAGAAGCAATTTCATTAATCGTTTTCAATAAGGCAAAGCGCAATGATTTTTTCAAAGAAAAGCATAAAGTAAGTCCCGCATTGCTTAATCAAATAAAAGAAATGACAACTCCTTTTGAGGTTACAGTAAAATCAAAAAAGGATTGGGAGAACGCAATTTTACAAGGATATTCTTTATTTCGGGAATTAGTGAAACACAACGGAGGAAAAATTCATTTTGATATGCTCAATCAATCTGCCACCTATGAAAATTGAATATGTCCTTCAAAAATCCACTATCTGTTTTTATAGTTTGGCATCCAGATTATACAGAAGGTCAGCAAATAGCTGATTCCCTTTATTCTATTCTATGTAGAGATTCTCAAAAGCCCTTGATTCGTTCAATTGGTATTCCTGTTTATTTCAGAAGCACAAGAGCAATCAACACAAACCAACCGATTACGATTGACTTTAGCGAATCAGAATTTACAGCAGTCATTGCTTTAGTTTCAAATGAATTTGTAGTTGATAAAGATTTCGGAAATTATCTTGACAAAATTTTTGATGATTGCAACGCAGCAAGTGATAAACGCAGAGTTTATCCGATTGCCATTTCTAAAAATGCTTTCAATGTTTCTCAAAAATTTTCACCAATCAATTTTATAAAAGTTAATCAAGACACTGCAACAACAAGACAGATTAAAAGTCCTGTTCTGCATGAGTTGTGTAGATTGTTGATGAATATGAAAAGGGCAACCGATGAAACAGATTCATTGACAATTTCACCACCAATAAAACTATTCATTAGTCATTCCAAGCATGACGAATCAAAACTTGATGCTGCCAAGTTTAGAGATTACATTAATTCACAAACGCAACTGAAAACATTTTTTGATACCAACGATATTGCATACGGTTCAAACTTTGGAGCAGAAATAAAAAAGGCAGCACATGAATCAGCTTTGGTAGTATTTCAATCCGACAGCTATGCAGACAGAGAGTGGTGCAGAGTAGAAGTATTAGAAGCTAAGACAGCAGGTTGTCCAATCGTAATTGTAAATGCAGTTCAGCAAGGAGAGAAAAGAGCATTTCCATGCTTAGGAAATTATCCTTCAATAAGATTCAGAAATAATTTTTTAGAAATAATTGATTTGACATTGGAGCAAATGCTTTTCAATCTTTACACTAAAAAATTTCTTGATTCACTTACTGACTTGTATAAAATAAAAGCCAATAGAATTTTAAGCACTTCCCCCGAACTTTTCAATTTCATCCAATTGAAAAAGCAAGGACTTAGCGAAGGAGAAAAATTTGCATTGGTAATTTATCCTGACCCACCATTGGGTTCAGAGGAAATGGAATTACTAAATGAGTTGGATGATGATTTTGTTTTTATCACTCCACTAACTTTACCTTCAATCACAAAAGCAAAATGACAGAAGGAAAAAACATATCAAACATTTCAAATGATTCAGGCGAAGGAATATCAATCGTTTCTGAAAAAGATGAAGCGTTTTCAAGAAAATATTTTTTAAAAGGAAAGACGATTGGCATTTCTATTTCTGAAAGCGACAACTTAAATGAACTTGGCTACGGAGTTCCACATTTAAAAGATGCTGTAATTGAAATAGCAAGATATATTTTAGCATCAGGCGGAAAATTGGCTTATGGTGGCGACATGCGACAAGGTGGTTTTACAGAATTGATTTTTGATTTGTTGGCTTACTACAAAGCAGACAAAGATTTACAAGCACATGAAAGGTTCTACAGTTATTTAGCGTATCCACTTTCAACAACACTTTCGTTAGAGAAAGAAGCAGAGTTAAGACAAAATGTTTCGTTCAAAAAAACTGCACCACCAAACGATTTGCAAATTGCAAATACAAATGAATTTCTAAAACCCGATTCACCAGAAAACCTTTATGTGTGGTCAAGATGCTTGACAAAAATGAGAGAAGAAATGGAAGCAGATTGTGATGCAAGAATTTTTATCGGTGGAAGAACAAAAGGTTTTAAAGGAAAGTGTGCAGGAATATTAGAAGAACTTTTAATTGCAATTCAATACAACCATCCGGTTTATTTAGTTGGTGCATTTGGTGGAATTTCAAAAGATGCAATTGAAGCATTGAAAGGAAATAAATCAAACAGTTTTTCAGACGAATATTATTTTGACAATGCTGATTACAAAAACATGTTTACGATTTACAACGAAAAGCATCCTGACAATTTAATTGACCACAACAAATATCTTTCAACATTGCAATCAATCGGATTGAAAGGAATCGCAGAACAAAACGGACTTTCTGAAATTGATAATTTAAGATTAACAAAAACACCTCACATTAGCGAAGTGCTTTACCTGATTTTAAAAGGACTGACTAACCGCTTTTCAAAATAATTATGCACAGAGATTTACTTGAACCATATAGCAAACACAAATCACTTTTGATTCTGACGAAGAAAACGAAACCGAAATTAAGTATCGCTTACAACACCTATTGGAAGTTTGCAGCAGAGAGACAGAATATTTTTTTCAATCGGTTTAATAATGAAAAATATCCTTGGACTGATGATGAAATTCTTGGTAAATATAAATTCACTAATGTTTACAGGGCAACGGACAGAGTTAGTCAATACTTGATTAAGAATATTATTTACAAGGGCAGTCAGAAACCCGAAGAAGTTTTTTTCCGACTTATCCTTTTTAAAATATTCAATCGCATTTCAACTTGGGAATATTTAGAATCGAAATTAGGGCAAATCAGTTTCAAAGATTATTCTTTCAAGAGGTATGATAAACTTCTTTCAGGAAAATTGGAACACAAGATTCCAATTTATTCTGCTGCATACATTATGGCTTCGGGAAGGTCAACTTTTGGTTATGAAAGAAAACATCAAAATCATTTGCGACTAATTGAGAAGATGATAAAAGAAAAAGTGCCACAAAAACTTCAACATTTGAAAAGTATGAGTGATGCTTATGACTTGCTGCATTCTTATCCGACCATTGGAGATTTTTTGGCTTACCAATATGTAACAGATATTAATTACAGCACTCTCACAAATTTCTCTGAAATTGAATTTGTGATAGCTGGTCCTGGTGCTAAAGACGGAATTCTAAAGTGCTTTAAAGATTTTGGCGGTTATTCGTTTGAAGACATTATCCGATTTATGGCTGACAAACAAGAGATAGAATTTGAAAGATTAAATCTTGACTTTCAAAACTTGTGGGGAAGAAAATTGCAGTTAATAGATTGCCAAAATGTATTTTGTGAAGTGGATAAATATTCAAGAGTTGCACACCCACAAATAAGCGGCTACTCACACAGAACAAGAATAAAACAGAAATTTGCAGACAAAGGAAAAGAACAAATAGAATTTTATTTCCCACCGAAATGGGGCATCAATAATTTAATCAAGTAAACAATGAGCACGTCAAAAAATGTTTTCATCAGTCATCATCACAAAGATGATAAAGCTGTAACAGATTTTACAAACCTTTTAGCTGGTAAGGACTATGACATTCGTAACAGTTCAATCAGAGTAAAAGACAAGAATAAAGACCGTTTGGAAAAGAATCAGATTCCAAGAAAAACATTGGAACGATTAATAAGTATGAAAATGGCTTGGGCTGGAACCGTTGTTGTTCTTGTTGGTTCTGATACACATTCCAGAGATTGGGTCAATTGGGAAATTGAAGAAGCAGAAAGACAAGGCAAAAGAATTTTAGGAGTGTTTATGCAAGGAGCAAAAGATTCTGATATTCCAGAAGCATTAGAAAAATTTGGTGACGGTTTGGTTGGTTGGAATTCTGAAAAAATTATTTCAGGACTTGAAGGCGAAGATGTTGGTTGGTGTAATACAAGAGGTGAACAACGGACACCAACTAATAATGTGAAAAGAATCGGTTGCCAATAATGAGTTATTATGCTTATAAAATAACCCGTGACTATGGCTTTGCACCTAACCCATTTTATGGTTACTGCACTTTAGCTTGTTGCAAACCTCACATCAGAGACAGGGCTGATGTAGGTGATTGGATTATTGGAACAGGTGCGATTGAAAATCATTTACTCTATCACATTATTTTCTTGATGAAGGTTACTGAAAAAATAAGTTTTGAAGATTACTGGAACGACAAAAGATTTTTAAGGAAGCGACCACTATTAAACGGAAGTTTAAAACAAATGCACGGAGACAATATTTACCACAAAGAAAATGATGAATGGTGTCAAATGGATTCACACCATAGTTTTCTTGATGGCGGTTTGAATGAAGCAAATTTAAAACAAGATTTAAGCGGCAACTTTGTTTTAGTTTCAAATCAGTTTATTTATTTGGGACGAAAACATTTCAGAGTTCCCCAAAAATATTTGGAACTTTGTCCCAATCCCAAACAAAGAGATTACATAGCAATCAATAATTCTGACTTGGCAGAAGAGTTTATCAATTTGGTTTCAAAGAAATATTTGAATGGTGTAAATGGAGAACCTATCAACTGGATTGAATACTCACAATTAAGTTTATTCTAATGAAAAAAAAAGCCACTGCACAAAAAATACACTCTTAAAAAACCGCTTTAAGCCTGCGCTCTATTTAAACCGCTGCCTCTTTATTGTACTTACTTCTATACTCAATTGGCGACATGCCGGTAACTTTTCTAAACACTTCACGAAAGGCTTTCACATCGGAGTAACCAACTTCATACATTACTTCATTAATCGTTTTACGGCTGTTTTCAAATGCTTTTTTGGCTGATTCAATTTTTACACGTTGCATATATTCTACCGGAGTATTGCCGGTGGCTTTAATAAATCTTCTGTCAAAGTTTCTTCTGCCTACCGAAAACTTTGAAGACAAATGTTCAACTGATATTTTTTCATGCAGCTTACTTTCAATATACGATTGGGCTTTTTTAACTGTTTCATCATCATGTAATTTCTGCCCTGTAAAAATTGTAAATTCTGATTGACTATTCCTATCCATTTCAATCTGAAAAACTTTAGAGCAGTAAATAGCTGTTTGCCTGTCGTAGTGTTTCTCTACCAGGTAAATCAATAAGTTTAAGAAAGAATAAGCACCACCGTTGGTATAAATTCCGTTCTCATCAGTAATCAATTTATCGGTTTGCAAATTCACTTTCGGAAACATGGTTCTGAAATTTTCGGCAGCCGACCAATGTGTGGAACAACTTTTACCATCCAACAAACCAGATGCTGCCAGCATAAAAGCACCCGTGCAAATACTTGCTACTTCTGCACCCTGTTTATATTGCTTCTCAATCCAATCAATCAATACTTTGTTTCCCCTCACAGCTTTTTGGTAATTGTGATTAAGTGAAGGAATAATTATGAGATTGGTTTTTGCTATCGCAGAAATATTGGTGTGAGGTTTCACAGAAAATAACCCATCATAAAATTCTACCTTTTTAGAAATGCCTGCCAACTGAATTGTAAACAATTCTTTTTTATTTTTTTCCTTCCAATAGGCATTGGCTCTTGAAAATATTTTGTAAGCGCCAACAATGCTGCTTAAATTGTTTTCTCCGTTAGGAACGAGAATGGTTAGATGCTTCATTGAAAATTATTTTGGACAAAGGTAAGATTTACCTCTGTCCAAATCAACCCGCTATAATGTCCATTTTACACCCCTGCTAAATACAATTCAGACAATACATTTGCAACATCAAAATAATTAATCATGGAGGACAAAAATTTCACAACAACTATTTCGGTTGACCAAACACCTCAAGAAGTTTTCAGTGCTATCAACAATGTTCGTGGATGGTGGAGTGAAAACATTGACGGCAACACCGATAAGTTAGATGCAGAATTTCTTTATCACTATAAAGATGTTCACATCTGCAAAATGAAAATCATTGAATTTATTCCCGACAAAAAGGTGGTTTGGCTGGTGCTGGAAAACCAATTCAATTTCACTAAAGACAAAAACGAATGGAAGGGAAATAAAATAGTTTTTGAAATTTCGGAAAACGAAAACAAAACCCAGCTAACTTTTACTCAACAGGGATTAGTGCCTGAATATGAATGTTACAATGTTTGCCATGATGCATGGACGGGTTATATCCAGGGCAGCTTAAAGAATTTAATAGCAACAGGAAAAGGAAAACCAAACACGAAAGAAGACGATTCACTCAATAAGGAACTAATAGAAAAATGGGGACTCCCTAAAAAATAAATTATGAACATACAAAAATTTAGTGATTACACATTCAGTTTAGAATCTTCTGAAACTCCAAAAGAAATTTTTGAAACATTACTCAATGTTCGTAGTTGGTGGTTTGGATTGTATTCAGAAACAATTGAAGGAAGCACTAACAAACTCAATGAGGAGTTTACATTTAGTGCAGGAGGTGGAATGCATTATTCTAAACAAAAATTGGTTGAATTAATTCCTAACAAAAAAATTGTTTGGCTGGTAACCGATAGCAATCTTACTTTTTTAGAAAAGCCAAATGAATGGACAGGAACAAAAATTTGTTTTGATATTTCTGAACAAGAAACTAAAACGCAAGTCCGTTTCACTCATGTAGGTTTAGTTCCCGAAATAGAATGTTATGATGGCTGCTCAAGTGCCTGGAGCCAATACATGCAACAATTTCTTTCGCCCTTGATTAACAAAGTCAAAGCATAAACCAATAAGAATTTTGCATGAATAAAAATTTAGAAAGTATTAAAAAGTATCGCGAGTTTATTCTTAAGCAAATCAGCAGCCTGACACCAGAACAACTCAATGAAATTCCAACTGGTTTTAATAATAATATCATTTGGAACCTGGGACATATCGTTTCAGCTACACAAGCTATATGTTACAAAAGAGCAGCGTTAGCTGTTACTGTTGACGATAAATATTTTACACCATTTCTGACAAATACTAAACCTGATAAATTTATTAGCAGCGAAGAAATTGAAGTTATCAAAGAGTTATTGATTACGACAATTGACGCATTGCAAAATGACTTTGAAAACAAAATATTTGGCAATTACACCAAGTCGGAAAATGTAGAACGGGTTTATGGCATTGCCTTAAACAACATAGATGATGCGATTGACTTCTTGCTTTATCATGATGGTGTTCATAGTGGTTATATTTTTGGACTGAAGCATTTAGTCTGAAAAAGGCTTCACATAAAATCAGGAACTTAAGCAGTGGCGAGCCATTTAGCAGATAGCTGAATGAGTGATTGCCAAAACGCTGCGAGCGAACGGGGTGGTTCAAAAAATATATTTTGTTTTACTACTTTCGTGCAAACGGAATTAAACAAAATGAGTTTAGCTAAAGAAGAAAAACATCTTCCCATCCTTATTGCTGTCTGCTTCATTGGTAATTTTGTATTGGGTGGTATCGGACAGGCAATGCCTGATTATTCATTCTCCCAACTTTTTTCATGGCAATGGAGTTCATTGTTGTTTATGGCTGGCTGTTGCTTATTTGGAGCCAAACTTCACACAGATAAGTGGCATATTTCTTCAGCAGGATTTATTCTAATCTCAATAGGGCAGGGAATTTTTTATACGCTTCAAAACAGTATGGCAGATAAAGCCGCAGTGCCGGTGTTTGCTGCCGGCATGATGGTGTTTATTCCGGGTATGGCGTTTATTTGTTACTATACAGGATTCCCTGTGTGGTTAAGAGTTTTCGGTATATTGGCTACCCTTCCTTTCACTGTTTTGATGGCGAAAATTGACGGTGGACTTTATGATGAGAAAAAAGATATTTGGTTGACTGTTGCCGGTTTTTTTATGATTCAACTTACCAGCGTTTTATGGAGTTATTTTGTTCTTCGTCCTAACAGGAAAACCAAGGTACAGCATTGAAATGCGCTTTTTTTCTTAAGGGTGCCACCTGCATTAGATTAAAACTGTAAAGCAATTTTAAATTATGGAAGGTGACTTGTCCTCAAAAAGCTTTACGCTTAAGTAGTGTAAAAATGGACAAAATAAAAGAGTTCCGATACATCCAAAACAGAACAGAAAGAAATGAAAACATACAAATCAATCTATACACAATTGGCAATGAGTTTTGTTTCAGGAATCTTATTGCTGACTATTCCTAACAAATTAATTCCATTGCACGGCATTGAACCGGCAAATGAAATTTGGATTTACGGAATAGGGTTAATGGCATTGACTTTATGCTTTTACTATTATCAAATTGCGAAAACAACAGACCCAAAAGTTGTAATGAATAGGTAACTCAAACTTGGGAACTACAGGCGTAGGCGCTTCGTTATAGGAGGATACCCAGATATTTCTTTTGTAAGAATTTTGCTCATATTAATTAGAAACATAAAATTGCCCTATGTTTAAGAAAGAAGGATATATTATATTGACCTTACTCATATTTGGATTGAAATTATTTTCTCAATCAAATTCTGAACTTCCTTACAATTTTACTCAGCCCCAATTCGTAGGAGGCAATGATGGACTTAAAAAGTATTTTATAGACCAACTTAAAGGCAGTAAGAATGGACTTTCAAATTCAGTGGAAACGAAATGCATTTTGACATTTGTCTTAAGACATGATACAACGATAAGTAAAATTGAAATTAAAGATTCAACAAGCAGCAGTACATTTAATAAGAAATTTTACTTAGCCATTCAAAATAGTGCACCATTTTGGAAACCATCAACTTTGAATGGAAATAACGTAGATGTAACAATCTTTATAGCTGTAGGATTAATAACTTCGCTCAAGGAGATTGGTCCAACTTTTTTGATTAAAACAGAATTTTTATCGGATAAAATTTTAGAAGACAACTACTATAATGAGGCTGTTGCAATTCAAAATTCTGGTGATTTGAAAGAGGCTATAATTTATTATTCAGAAGCAATTCAAATAAATCGTGCCGATAGTGATGCCCTATTTAACAGGGGAATTTGCTATTTAAAATTAAATGATTCAATCAGAGCTTGTAATGATTGGCACTCATTAAAGCAATTGGGTTCTGATATTGCAGATAAAGCTATTTCGAGATACTGTCTGGAGTTCAATAAGAATTCTAAAGAAGTAATTGATTCTGCTATGCAGGTTTTTTCCAGAGTCCAACAAATGCCTGAATTTCACGGAGGTGAAAAGTCCCTCTCAAAATTTTTGAATGAAAATATAGTTTACCCTTCACGGGAAAGGGACAAGAAAATTCAAGGCAAAGTTTATGTCAGTTTTATTGTCACTAAGGAAGGAGAAATTAAAAGCGCCAAAGTAATCAGCAGTGTTCCGGCAATTCCTGCATTTCAAGAGGAAGCTTTACGTGTGATTAAGATAATGCCAAAATGGAAGCCAGGCAAACAAAATGATAACCCGGTTAATGTATTTATGAAGATACCGGTTTCCTTTCAATACTAATGTAGAAATCACTTGACCGCTATTATCTCTCCATAAAATTCAGTGCCTGTCCGGGAGAAAGTATAAGGCAGGTTAAGCTTTTATCAGGTTGATGCCTGGTTATTAATAATTAAATTAAATTAATTTTATGGAGACTGAAGCAACTGATAATTCAAATAAACCGAAAGGAGTAACGCAACCTATATCCTCAACAGTTACAGGTTGGAGGCGATGGGTGCCCGGCCTGCAAACTCTTGCTAATTATAAATTGCCCTGGTTAGCTAATGATTTAATAGCCGGTTTGGTGCTCACTACCATGTTGGTTCCTGTTGGCATTGCTTATGCCGAAGCTTCGGGAGTACCCGGTATCTATGGTCTCTACGCCACAGTGATACCACTTTTAGCTTATGCCCTGTTTGGTCCGAGTCGCATAATGGTTTTGGGTCCAGACTCATCGCTGGCACCGATAATTCTTGCGGTGTTACTTCCACTCTCAATGGGCGACCCAAACAAAGCAGTTGCCCTGGCAGGGGCGTTGGCAATAGTATCAGGCATCGTCTGCATACTGGCCGGTGTATTTCGTTTGGGATTTATTACTGAATTGCTTTCCAAGCCTATCCGTTACGGATATATGAATGGCATCGCACTCACAGTGATGATTAGTCAGTTCCCTAAAATGCTCGGGTTTTCAATAGACAGCAGTGGCCCGTTGCGGAACATGGTGCGCATCACAGAATCCATCATGGATGGGAAGACAAATTATACTACGTTACTGATTGGCTTAAGCACTTTGGTAGTCATCATGTTTCTGAAACGATACAAGCGCGTTCCCGGAATTTTAATCGCTGTAGTGGGTGCAACTATTGTGACAGCTCTCTATCAACTTGACCAAACGTATGGAGTTAAAGTTTTGGGTTCGCTTCCAAAAGGTTTACCGTCATTCAAATTTCCGTTGATAAGTTTGGAAGACCTGCATGATGTTATTATTGGCGGATGTACAGTTGCACTGGTTTCATTTGCTGATACCAGTGTGTTATCACGTATATACGCTGCAAAAATAAAAACTCATGTTGACCCCAACCAGGAAATGATTGGTTTGGGCGCGGCCAACCTGGCCGCAGGTTTTTTCCAGGGATTTCCTATCAGCAGCAGTTCATCACGCACACCTGTTGCCGAAGCATCGGGTGCCAAGACGCAACTCACCGGTGTTGTAGGCGCATTGGCAGTTGCATTGCTTTTGTTCTTCGGAGCCGATTTATTAAGGAGCTTGCCCAACAGTGCATTAGCAGCGGTAGTTGTTGCATCGGCAATTGGACTTTTTGAACTGGGCGACCTCGGAAGAATTTTTCGCATACAGCAGTGGGAATTCTGGTTGTCCATCGTTTGCTTTTTAGGCGTTGCTGTTTTTGGCGCAATACCCGGTATAGGGTTAGCGATAGTATTGGCAGTAATAGAATATTTATGGGATGGATGGCGTCCTCACTTTGCTGTGCTGGGTCGCGTGGAAGGCATACGCGGCTATCACGACATCAAGCGATATCCGGAAGCCGAATTGATACCCGGGTTGTTGCTGTTCAGGTGGGATGCACCTTTGTTTTTCGCCAATGCAGCGCTGTTCCAGGAGGAAATTTTAAAACAGGTTTCCGGTTCGCTAACCCCTCTTAAACGCATTATTGTAACAGCAGAACCGGTTACAAGTGTGGATATAACATCGGCAGATATGCTTATTGAGTTAAAAAAAGAACTGGATGCACGGCAGGTAGAACTGCATTTTGCTGAAATGAAAGACCCGGTTAAAGACAAGCTTAAGCGATTTGAATTATTACAAATACTCGGTCATGATATCTTTTATCCAACCATTGGTTCAGCAGTAGATAATTATCTTGATAAATATAAAATTGAACGGAAGCGTTGAGTGTTGATAATAGACAATTGGTAATGAAGAAATGATTTGATAATAAACATATTTATATGTTTACGCTGGTGCATAGCCAACCCGCAAAGCAAAGTTTCTGCTTGGGTAATCCGCTCCAGCAGGGTGTGTCTATGTCGCTGTGTTAAGGTATCTTGCTTGCCCGGCTCCTGTTTTACGGGACAAGCTGTGCAGTGCAATTATCCCGATAGCTATCGGAACCATGTGTTTTGCTAAAAGACAAATTACTTTTCTTTTTGTGGCTGTGTTCTTTATGGTTATGGTGTGAGTTAGTTTGCGAATAATTGATTAGATAATTTTATCACTATCCCGATAGCTATCCGGGATAAGGTTAAAAGGTGCACTATTTTATTCCATTTTCAATATAATTGAAGGAGTGATTAGGAACAAATTATTCACTAACAAATTCCCATCCTGATTTAAGATGTATTCTTTTCCGAAAGCAATTTCTTTAAAGAAAGCAAATGAGTTGTATAAGCTACAGGTACAAGAAAACCCGGCAGCAGAACATAAGGAAAGTAAAAAATAATTGTATTAGCCAGTTCATTCATAAACTGCCTGAATGGAAACGGAGCAGATAAAATTGCTATTACAACAATATTTGCAAGCAATATTAATCCTGCAACATTCCAAAAAATCAAAACCCATTTATTTTTAAAAAACTCTATTCCCTTAACATAATAGTAACCAGTAAACAATGCTGATAGCCCGATTAGAATATCATAGTTGCGTCCTTCAAAAGTCATCTGAACAGGGATGATATTATTTCTGTAAAGCAGCCAAAGAATAAATTCAACAACCACACGAAAAGTTTGCAAATAAATTAAATACTGTAACGGAACATTCTTAAGCCAACTAAGGACAGTTTTTGAAAATGTAAATATTAATGCCACAATTAATGGAGGAATAATAACCAGCAACATACGCGGTGGCATTGCAGAATAATTATTCAGAATATTATTGGTTGAAAGTAAATACAGAAACAACAGCCAAAGAATTAAGATGGATGTTGTTATTAGAATGATTCTTTTTGTTTTTATTTTTTCGTAAGTTTTATTTAATGATTCATTAAGATATTTCAGAATGAAAAATAAAAGGACTAAAACAAGTGAAAGAAATAAAACAGGAATGTAATAAGGGATATGGGTTTGCATAATGCATTGAAAGGAATGTCAAATATCAATATTTAAAATTCGTTTGTAGCAAAAAGAAAATGCTCTAAGAATTTATGATGCAACAAAGTTTAAAATCTACGAACCAGACTCAATCTTCTTTGTATTGTCCTCTGTATTTCTGTCAATTAATTTATGCAAAGGATCAATGCCGGCTTTTGTTGGCTTTTGATTTACCTCTATCGAAATGGTTTGTTTTTCCTTATTGATAAAATATTTTTGAATATAAATCAGAGAGTCCTTTCCGTTTTTTCCTTCTGTATAAATGCCCATATCAATCCAATCATTCATTGCAATTGGTTTTTCATTACCAACACTATCAGCACGCGCTTTTAATGTTTCAATACTCACGTCAACCTTATACGAACTTCCGGATGATTTTACTGTTGTTGATTTTACATCAGTTGTTTTCAGATTATAAACAGTTATCGTTTCAAACATGTCTTTAATAATTCCCTTCAACGAATCAGGTGTTGCATTGCGAAGATAATTTACAAACTCAACCGATGTTACATAAGGCGCTTCCTGGTAACTGTATTTTTTAATAAAGCTGCTGAGTGCCACATTCAGTGTGTCTTCACCGATGTAATCTTTTAATGCATACATCACGCAGCTTCCTTTGCGGTAATGTATGTAGCCCTGGTTTTCATTATACATCAAAGGGTTTTCTTTAATGCGCTCACCCGAACGTCCGCGTAAGTATGCATCTAACTCATACTTTAAAAATTTATCCATTGCATTTTTTCCATACTCATGCTCCATCACCATCAATGCAGTGTATTGCGCCATGCTCTCCACCATTAAAGTTGAACCTTGAACATTTGCACCACAAACCTGGTGCCCCCACCATTGATGCGCAACCTCATGTGACGTAACATAAAATGCATTATCAATGTCTGTTTCCTTATCAATATCATAAATAAACCCAATGCCTTCGCTGAATGGAATTGTATTCGGAAACGATTGCGCAAAAGTTTGATAACGCGGAAACTCAATGATACGAACTTGCTTATGCTGATATGGAGAAAAGTTTTTACTGCAATACGTAAGCGTTTTCTTGATTGCATTATTCATGCGCTGCAGATTATAGCCGTGTCCGTGATTATAATAAATTTCAATGTTCACTTCCTGTGATGGATTTTGCGGATCAGTCCACTTATCACGAAACACTTCATATCGCGCACTTAAAAACGAATAGAAATTATCTATGTACCTGTCCATTTTATAATGGAAATATCTGCGGCCATTTTCAGTCCATTCCTTTTGCAGGTAGCCGGGCGAAATCGCTATCTGGTCGGGTGCAGTGCTCACCACGCAATCGTAACGTATATAATCAGCATCCTGTGCTATGTAAGTATTTCTGTATGCAATGGTATCAGTAATCGGGCGCATGCGATATGCTTTTTTTGCAAGACCTTCCTTCTTGCGGTAATCCTCATCTTCAATTTCGCCATTTTCATTATAACCAAATGAAGGCATCATTGAATTATTAATAAAAGTGCCATTGTAAACAATATCCGTGCGACCACCGTCATTGGGAAATCCTTTTTCGCCATAAAACAAATCGAAATTAACATTGATTGAATCCTGCGGCTGTAAAGGCTTTGAAAGGTGATAAATAAAATATTGGTTTTCCCAATTCAACAATTGTTTTGCATCAACACTAAATTTCAAATTCTTAATCTGAACTTTGTTATCAGCAAAAGCAATGTGTAAAGAATCAATCAGCTTATCTGTTTTATTTTTGATAATGTAAGTTCCTTTAATCGCAACTTGTCTCTCATAAGGAAATATATCAACGTTCACCTTTACTTCAACAATGCGTGGCTGCGGCATATCGAGATACTTGCGGAATTTTTTTTCGTATTCAGCTTGCTGATGTCTTCCTTCTTTCGGAGTGCGGAATTTATTCTCGATGTTGGTGTTGTAAAAAATAAATCCTCCGCATAAAACAAAAACTAAAAGCGCAAGCGGTATAGCAACTTTTCCAGTTCCGAATTTCCATTCAGCACGCATCTTTTTAAAGCGAGCTTTAAAATCAATTTCGCTTCCGCGTTTGCTCATCAGCAATCCAACCATAAAAAATATTACCCCTAATGCTGCCCAATAAACATAGAATGAATAAATAGGAAACATAAAATGCCCGAAGCCGTTCATGTCTGAAAAGGTTACTGATGGCGAGTTTCCATACCATAACATGTTATGAGTAATTTCTAAAGATAAAAGCGTGATGCCGGCCACATAGTATAAAATCATAATGGTGTGCCCGATAAATTTATTGTTCACAAGATTGTGAACCAAGAATGCAAACAGTGTAACCAGCACATAGTACGGAAGTTGATTAAGGAATAATTGGCGGAGATAAACATCAACCTGGAAATCGTAAAATCCATTTACAGCCTGGAGCAAAATTCCTGTCGCCATCAATAATATATTCAGAAAAATTATAATCAAGAGCATAGCAGTGAACTTAGAAAGCTGCACTACAATTTTTTGCAACGGCAGCGCATCGGTTATGTTACTGAACCGGAAAGTAATATCGCGCCATATTAATTCGCCTGTATAAAATGTAATTATGATGATAATGAATAAACTGAAGTTGCCGATGAGCGCATCAAGAATTACATACGTTACCGGGTATGTGGCTGTGCCATACAATTTGCCAATGTTTGTAACAAGCGACATTAAAATAAATACGCCACACATTGCAATTGAAATAAACGGAACTGCCTTTATCACTGATAAGAAATCAAATTTTACCAGCTTTGTAAACTGTTTCATTTTTGCAGAAAAACTGTAATCCATCGTTACCTGCGGAATAACAACAGAAGGTACTGCAACCGATTCTGACTCAACAATTGCTTTTTTCTTTCTGCTTAGTTGCGGTGCAGCTTTTGAAAATTTGAATACGTGATAACAAGCAAAACTTATTATAAGTGCAACACCCGTCCACATCAAACGATTATAAAGCAACAAGTCTTTTAGTTGAATCACCATTGTGTTCTTTTCTGAAACAGTCCAGTAACGTGTTTGATAAAAACTTGCTGAAGTTCCGAACGGATCGAACAGTGCAAATAGCGGGCTATTCTCAATATCATTGCGGATGTTGAGTATTGCAAGGTACAGCACAAATACAACCACACCCTGCACATATATTGCAAGCTGGCTGCGAAACAAACTTCCGAAAGAAAAAAACAATGCACCAAGCAAAAGACAATTCGGTATTACATAATTAATCATTGGTTGAATGTAAGCCATTGCCATGTATGCTCCTTTTCGCGCAGGATCAATCCATGGCATCATGCTTCCAATTAAAATTCCAAGAGCAAGTCCACTGAAAATAAAAAGACAGATTATGTATGAACCCAAAAATCTTCCGCCAAGATATTGCCACTTCTTAACGGGGGTCGTGAACATTATTTCATGAAAGTTGTATTCAAAATCGCGATACACCGGCACACCCATAACAGCGCTGATTATCATCGTTCCGAAAATCATCATGATCATGATGGATTGATTAATGCTGAAAGGTGAATTTTTGTGTACCTGTCCCACAGCCCCGCCAATCTGAACTCCGTCAGTGGTCATGAATAAAAAGCACATCAGGAAAAGTATAGCGAAGTAGATATAAGTGGCAGGTCGCCTCAGTCTGTATCGTAATTCAAAAAGTAAAATATTGTACATGATATATTTGATTACACCGATTTTAAATGATTACACCGATACTTCTGATTACACCGATGATGGATGATTACACAGATTACTCAGATTACTCCGATTACCTAATAATTAAGTTGACCAGGAGACATTTGAAATGATTGCCATTTATTTTGAAAATCTTTTAACCTGAACACTTTTATTTCCGAAGTTTACTAATAAGCCTGTCTTGACTCCTGATGATTTTAAATATGATAACATCTTATATTGAAATATTATGGGCATTATACCGGTAAGAGCTTTGATTTCTAAAATAACTTTTTCTTCAATAAAAAAATCGCTACGGAACTTTCCAACATTTGCGCCTTCAAACATTACCACAAATTCTTTTTCAGACTCTGCGAGAATACCTCTCTTTTTAAATACAATTATCAATGCATTGTGATAAACTTTTTCTAAGAAACCGGCACCTAACGCATTGTGCACCTCAAAGCAACAAGCAATAATTTTTTCAGTAAGAATATCCTTCTCAAATTCACTCATGAGTTGATTTTTATTAAATGCATTTTAAAACTGCAACTAACGGCACTTTTTGATTTTTATTAATCACCACTAATCTGTGTATTGATACAGAAATCTGTGTAATCTAAATAATCACAGTAATCCTTTTCATAATCGGTGTAATCATTTAATAATCGGTGTAATCATCTTCATCTTACCATATTATTAATCACAGCGAAGTACACATCCTCCAAACCTGCCTGTGCCGGTTCAAATCCATGATTCAAATTTTCTTCACTCCACACATGCATTTCAATTTTACCAGTGTTGAATTTTGTTGAAATTACTTTATGATCTTTTGCCAGTTCTTTTGCCTGCACTTTATCCGTAAACTTTGTCCACACTTTGCCCTGAACCATATTTATTGCATCCTCGGGATGCCCATGAAACATCACTTCGCCTTTATTTATGATAGCCATTTGCGAACACAACTCACGAACATCGTCAACAATATGCGTAGAAAGGATTACAATAACCTGTTCGGAGATTTCGCTAAGCAAATTCAGAAAGCGATTGCGTTCAGTGGGATCAAGACCTGCTGTGGGTTCATCAACAATCATGATTTGCGGATTACCAATCAATGCCTGTGCAATACCAAAACGTTGTTTCATTCCTCCGCTATAACCACCTAATTTTTTCTTACGTGCTTCAAACAAATTTGTCTGAACTAAAAGTGAGTTTACCAATTCTCTGCGTTGGCGTTTATCCGTTACTCCTTTTAATAGGGCAATATGATCAAGTAGCTCTTCAGCACTAACGTTAGGATAAACCCCAAACTCCTGCGGTAAGTAACCGAGAATTTTGCGAACCTCATCTTTGTTTTCAAGCACGTTTAAATTGTCAAGAAAAATCTCACCACTATCGGCATCCTGCAACGTTGCGATAGTTCGCATGAGTGATGATTTGCCGGCACCATTTGGCCCGAGCAATCCGAACAAACCATTATTGATGATGAGGTTTACGTCTTTGAGCGCCTGAACTCCGTTATTATAAGTTTTGTTGAGATTAGATATTTTTAATTGCATAGTTATGGGATTATGGGTTTAAAAATGTGTCACAAGATTAATGTGAAGGAAAAGAAAAAATCTATTGTAAGACGACTTGATCAGAAAATTGTTACATCTTAATCAACCTGATTAAATGTCAACTTCAATTTAATGAATGATAAAAAATGTTGTAAAATAAATTGCAACTGCGTTCAGGAAATCATTCTACCAAATCAATTGTTGCAATGAATTAGAAGATTTATAACAGGAGTCTCATTAAAAAGTAATCGCCTAAAAAAGTGCTACCATTTTAATTGCAGTTACTGCTGCCTCCACACCTTTGTTGCCGTGCTTCCCTCCTGCCCTATCCTGCGCCTGCTGCATATTGTTTGGCGTAAGCAAACCGAAAATAAATGGCTTGCGGTAGTTAATGCATAATTGAGTAAGCCCGTTTGCAACAGCATTGCAAATAAAATCAAAGTGTCGCGTTTCACCTTGTATTACGCAACCCAAACAAATTACTGCATCAATGTTATGATCCTCTGCAACAAGTCTGGCACCACTGGTTAATTCAAAACTGCCGGGAACATTTATTCGTTTTATATGCTCAGTCTTAACACCTGCTTCTACCAAAGTTTGATAACAGCCATTATAAAGTGCTTCGGTAATTTCAGCGTTCCATTCAGAAACTACAATTGCAAAATTGCGTAAAGCCACGCCAGGTAATTTTGTTTTATCAAAATCAGAAAGATTCTTATTAGCAGTTGACATTTTGAGTATTAAGATTTGATTTTAAAAATTGCTTTCGTAAAACAGTTATTGAAACTGCTTTTACTTTCTATTCAGTTTAATTTATGTCAACACAATGCAACAAAATAAAATTCAAATTTCAACTTACATTAACCTGACAAGTTGCAATGTTATTTAAAATACTATTGTATCGTGAAAACGAAGTCAGAAAATTCTGACCAGATAAAAGAAATGGTTTAGAGTGGTTATTTTCATTTTCAAAAAGTGTCGCCAATACGTGCGGCACTTTTTTGTTTAAGACCTATTAACAGAAGCACTTTATAAATGCTTACTGGGCATTACCAGCACAGGTATATTAGAATGACGAATTACACTTTCAGCTACGCTTCCCATAATAAGATGCATTACCCCGGTGCGGCCATGCGTGCCTATAACAATAAGATCAGCGTTCCATTGATTGGCAATTGCAACAATTTCTTCGCTTGGCTTTCCCTCGCCAATAAAATCAGCAAGCGGAATGTCATCGCCCAACTGCTGCCTGATTTTTTGTATCAGCATTTCAGCGCCTTTTTTTAAATCAACCATTTGTTCCATGGGATATACTACAGAATCTGCACTTATAGCAAGTATTGCAGGATCCATAACATTAACAATTGCAAGACCAGCTTTTAATGTTTTGGCTAATTCGTGGGCTGCAGTTGCAGTTTTACTTGAGAAATCGCTGTCATCAACAGCAACAAGAATTCTTGAGATTTGCATAATGATAGTTTTTAAATTTTGTCGAAATATAGAGAAATCATCCTTTATTTAGAATGATTGACAATTCATCATTGCTGATTTTCATTCGTTCATCAATAACTCCGTGAATATGCGGTGCTTTTATTCCTTCAACTAAAAATTGATCACCTGTAAATATCCGTGCTTCATCCCAAAGATTTTCTTTGATAAACGAATTGAGCAACTCACTCCCGCCTTCAACAATCATTGATTGAATTTGCAATTGATGAAGATGCAGCATCACTTCATTCAAAGCATCATCAAAATTTATTTTGATGTATTGAAGATTTGATTCTGATTTTTCTTTCTGTTCGGTAAAAACAATTGTAGGAATATCTTTCTTGAAAATATTCAAACCTTCAGGCAAGCGTAGATTTTTATCAAGCACAATGCGCATCGGGTTTTGCCCTTCCCACTCTCTTACATTTAATTTCGGATTATCTTTAAACGCAGTATTTGTTCCAATCATAATTGCTTGTTCTTCACTTCGCCATTTATGAACTAATATTCTTGATAAAGGATTACTTATCCATTGCACATTTCTGTCATCAATATCTTTTACATCATAATTGTTAGATGCAATAAAATCATCAGCACTTTGCGCCCACTTTAAAATTATATACGGTCGCTTTTTATTGTGATAGGTGAAGAAACGTTTGTTGAGTTCAAGTGATTCATTTTCTAAAATATTTGCAGTTACATCAACACCTGCATTTTTCAATTTTTCAATTCCCCTTCCACTTACTTTCTCAAAAGTATCAGTGCAACCAATCACAACTTTTGGAATCTTTTTTCCAATAATTAAATCAGCACATGGAGGAGTTTTTCCATGATGCGAGCATGGTTCGAGATTTACATAAAGAGTAGATTCCTCCAGCAACGACTGATCTTTAACTGAATTAATTGCATTAACTTCTGCATGTGGCTGCCCAAACTCATGATGATATCCTTCACCAATAATTTTTCCATTATGCACTATAACACAGCCCACCATTGGGTTTGGCGCTACATGTCCCAAACCTAATTCTGCCAGTTGAAGACAGCGATGCATATATTGTTCATGCAAATTCATTGCGCGAAAATAGAAAGATGATTGACAAACTTTAAGAAGACTGTTTTAATTACTTCAACAATATACCTTCGCACATGCAAATTCGCGAAGCCTTAAATGAGTATCAAAATGCACTATTATCAATTTATGATAACAATGAAAGCCGCTCCATAAGTGAGTTGGTTTTCATGCATGTTTTCAATTTTTCAAAGGCTGCGTTATTTGCAAATGATAATTCAGTAATAAATGATGAGCGAAAACAATTACTTGATAAATATTTAAAGCGATTATTAACCGGAGAGCCTGTTCAATATGTTTTAGGCGAAACTGAATTTTATGGTTTAAGACTTTTTGTAAATAAACATGTTCTGATTCCAAGACCTGAAACGGAAGAATTAGTTGAATGGATAATTAAAGAAGTTAGAAGTCGGAAGTCGGAAGTCGGAAGTCGGAAGTTGCTCGATATTGGGACCGGAAGTGGTTGCATTCCTATTTCTATAAAAAAGAATATTCCTGAACTTGATGTTTATGCTTTGGATATTTCTGCGGATGCATTAAAAGTTGCCAAACAAAATGCTGAATTGAATAAAGTTGAAATTAATTTTATTAAAACCGATATTCTTAAACAACAAACCTCTGTCACACTGAGCGAAGACGAAGTGACTAAACAACAAACTTTCAATCTTATAGTTTCCAACCCACCTTATGTTCGCAAATCAGAAATGAAGCAAATGCATAATAATGTACTCAACTATGAACCTCATTTGGCTTTATTTGTTGAAGATGATGATGCGCTTTTGTTTTATAAACATATTGCCGATTTCGCTTTGCAACATCTTGCACCGGGGGGAAAATTATATTTTGAAGTTAATGAAGCAATGGGAAATGATGTTATAGAAATGCTTAATCAAAAAGGATTTCAAAATATTATTTTGAAAAAAGATATGTATGGAAAAGACCGGATGATACGTTGCGAACTGTAATCCCTGGCAATGAAAAAATTATCGTATAGTTTTAGTTTAACAATTCAAAAGAATCAATAAACTTTTTCATGTCAGCGTTTTTATCGTTCTGTGTCAAAGTGATTATCTCTAATAAATAAATTCTGTTTTTAACCATGTAGCATTTCATGGTAATTATTGCCTGGCCATCATTATAATCAATGCGTGCATTCCGTCCGGGATAGTTCTTATACGTTTCGTTTTCAACAGAAATTAGTTTGCCCTTTACATTTTTAACTCCTCCGTTTACTGCGCCATCTAAAATACCTGCTGTAAGACTGGAGTCGGATTCCTTAAATAATTTTTCAGGATAATCAGTATAGTTGAAAAGATAGACTAAGTTATCATCCTTAATAGTTGAATCAACTTCACATATCCACATATTCATTTTTAATTCGCCAACATCTGAAGGCACATTCTGACTTTGTTCTTCAGGCTTTTTTGGGAAAGATATTTTGTAGCCTTCCTTTTCCGATTTAATGGTTACCCACTCGCCTTCAATAAAAGTGAATGAGAAAAAAATTGATGATAGTAAAAGATAGATGACCGGTTTCATGAGTTTTTATTTTTGTCAAATAAACACAATCATTGTTGTCCGACAAAAATATTTCATAGTTATAAAAGATTCCTCACTTCGTTCGGAATGACAATAAAATCATGCTCCCTCTCCGCCCTTTTTTTCTAATCCATAACTCACGTTAAGAAATAAAAGAGGCTGCCTGGATTTTCCCGGGTCAGCCTCTCAGTTTAAGGGCAGGTAGCATAAATTATTCTTTCTTTTTCTTCAAAAAGAAGAGGAATGGTGCTCATTATCGGCAATATTTATATCCCTGCCCTGTATTACTTATAATCTTTACATTTTAATAAATCGCTTGCTGCTGTTTTCGAAACCACTTATAGTTATCATGTAAACACCTTGTGGTAAAGCGTTGATGTCAACAGCAACATTAAAGTCACGATTAATATCAACTGATTGAGTCATCATTACTTTACCGAGTAAGCTGGTAACTGCTATTTGCGCAGTGCGGTCGCTGCTGCTTTCGCCTGTTAAGTGAATTACATCTTTTGCAGGATTAGGCATTACATCAAAAGCATTGATGTAGTTATCATTTTCATTATCTGATAAATCAGTTTCGTCAAGTGTCTTAGGTGCAATGCATCCACCGGTACAGAATTTTTTTGCAATGGTATATTGCGACTGCATACCCTGCATGCAAAGCGATTTTATCCTTACGCTATAGACAGTATTGTTTTGCAGGTTAGGTAATACAACTTCGTTTAAATTGTTTACACTGATGTAAGTGAATGGATTACCAACACCGTCAACCTTGTATCTTACAATGTTTGTAATGGCACCGCAATTATCCCATTTTACTTTTGCTGAATTAGGCGTTACATTAATAACCTGCACATTAACCGGTGCTCCGCATCCACCTGCATTAACAGTAACTGTACCTGCTGCCGTGCAGCCATTTGCATCAGTAACTGATACGGTATAGGTATCATGATACAATGCATCGAAAGCAAATGTGTTTTTGAAGTTCTTTTGTGCTACCATAATTCCGCTGCTGTTGGTCAGGATTGCAGTACACTTGCCAATAGCGCCATTGACAACTGCATTGATAATTCCCCCCTGAAGGCATTGACCTGCACTATTGCTTTTCAACGACATTTTGATTTTACATCCCGATGATTTTAATGCTACCGGATATGAAGCGCTTCCTGTACATCCGTTAGCATCTGTAACACTTACAGTATAGGTGCCAGCACAAACATTTGAAATATTCTGAACAGTTTTTCCATTAGACCAATTGAAGCTATAAGGTGCAACACCTGAAATAACAAATAAGCTAACATCACCATTGCAATTGCCATTATCGGCTATAGTAGCACCTGATAAAGAAATGTTGCTGCTTCCAACTGCAATTGTTACCGATGCTGTAACTGAACATCCTGCCAGGTTAGTAACAGTTACTGTATAGTTTCCTGCAGCAAGTCCGTTTATAGCAGCATTAGTATTTCCGTTTGACCAAAGGTATGATGAAGCATTACCCTGGTTTGTTTGCACTGTTGCGGTTCCATTGTTCCCATTACATGAGGCGTCAGTTTTTGAAATGCTGATTACAGGTTTCACAATTACATTAATAACGTAAGAAAAGGTTTGCATACCATTGGTAGGACATGCATTGTCTTTAACCGTTAATGTAAATACATGAGGATTGGTTGATGCATCAGCAGCAGTTGGTGTCCAGCAAATGTTAGCTGTTGGGTGATTTCCCGTGCTTGCCGCGTATGTTGCATTTGCAATTCCCTGGTTCCAGTTTACAGTTACGTTTTGAGCAGTGTCAGCATCGTTAGTTAAAACCGATGTACACAATTGTTCGTCAGCACATACATTCATTGAATAATTTGCTGTGCCGTCAAAACCGGAAGCTACAGGCAATGTATTTGCATTGCAGTTGGTTACAAAAATTTCCATATCGCGTCTTACATAACCTATAAGGTTACCGTTACGATATTGCTTTACTTTAATTGCAAACACACCAACTTGTACAGAATTAGGTGTAAATGAAATACCACCGGTAACAGCATCTAATGTAAAACCATTACTTGATAAAAACGGAATATCCTTTGTATATCCTGCTGCAAAAACAACGGGTGCTCCATTTGCTGATAACGGATTATCTAATTCGTAAGCAATGGAATCACCATCAGCATCATAAGCTCCCTGGTTAAAATTGAACGGCTGGTTCGCACATGCAAAAGCAATGGGATTGTTAGTAAACTTTGGAGCATTGTCATTAATGTTTGACTTAAAAGTGGTTTCAGTATAAAGCGATTCGCCACCGGGGTTTTGCAAAGTTGTGATTGCAAAATTGCGGCAACACAACTGGTAGCTGATTTTCCAGTCAGTGCAACCACCTTGTGGTACAGTTATAACGCCTTCATAAACCCATTTTCTTAAGCCGGGTGCCGTTCCACCGTTACAGGCAGACACTACTCCTGTGCAGTTGCTTGTTATTTCTTCGCCATTTGTAAATGAAATTGAATTTGGTTTTTTGATGATGATACTTGCTGTGCTTCCACCTGTGCATTGGTTGGTGAGTGCCACGCTTGCCGAAACCGGCTCCTGCACACCGCCACAGTCGCGATAAAAAACTAATGTGACACGATATTGATTGCTGCCCAATGATTCATAAAATAAATCAGTACCTGCATAATGGGTCGCAAATGAAATGTTGGTTAATCCGAAAAAGAATAAACTGAATAGAGTTGTCTTAATAAAAGAGGAAGAAATGTTTTTCATGAAATTTGTTTTGAAAATCAGGGGGGTGTTTGAAAACAAGATTTACTAAGTTTGTTACTTAATTCTTTGAATAAAAATTTCCTGTATTTTAATCAGCTTGAATTATAAACTTTGATAAGTCAAAAAAAAGGTCGTGCTGATTTCGATTAAAACGGAATTTTTTATTGGGGGAACCGGGGATAGAAATTTAATTTGAGGGGCTAAAACTTGAAAAACGAACAGGGGTAATTTTGAAGAACGAAAAAGAATTGCTTTGAACTTTGTATTGCAATTATACTTTTAAATATAACCCGGCATTACGATTATTTGACTAACAACTAAAACAATAGGGTAAATGACACTTTTTTAATGACGTGAATTTTATTGAAATAGAAAGAGGTTGTCTTTCCATTGAAAGACAACCTCTTTAAAATGATTAGTAATAAATTCGGGATTCTGGTTACAATTGATAATTCCCTTTAATGTTTACATCTTAATAAATCTCAGGCTGATATTCTCAAACCCGGCTATATTTATAATGTAAACACCTTGAGGTAATTCGCTGATGTCAAATGATTTATCAAATGAATCTTCAGTTAAGGTTAAATCTTTAGTCATCATTACTTTTCCTAATATATTAGTGAAAACAACTTTTGTTGATTTTGTAACATTGCTTTCACCGATGATATTAATATAGTCTGAAGATGGATTTGGAGTTACAACAAAAGAAACACTCAGATCCTGGCTATCATCAAGCAATTCGGATTCATTGATAAGTTTCGGAATAGTGCATCCACCTGTGCAGAACAGCTTGGGAACAGTGTATTGCGTGTATTTGCCTTTACTGCAAACTGCTCTTACTCTTACACTGTAAATGGTATTGTTAATCAAATTGCTCAGTACTGCCTGGTTAGTGTTAGTTACAGTTAAATAACTAAACGGATTTCCGGCTCCTTTAACTTTATATCGCACCGTATGCTTATTTGAATTGCAATTATCCCAGGTAATGGTTGCCGAGCTTGAAGTTACATTAGAGGTATGAACGTTAACAGGCGCTCCACAGTTTCCATTGCCAACATAAGCCGAAGCAGAGGCCGAACAACCGGCAGCATCAGTAACAGTTACAGTATAGGTATCAGACTTCAGCTTATCAAATATTAGAGCGTTAGTAAAGATTTTAGTAACTAAAACAACACCTCCGCTATTGGTTAAAACTGCAGTGCCCTGACCACTCAGGCCTAAAGTGTTACATATCACTATTCCGCCAATTTTGCAATACCCTTCATCATTGCTGTGAAGAGTTAACACTATATTACATCCTGTACTGATGGGAACTGTAAAAGAGGCTGTTCCTGCGCATCCGTTAGCATCAGTAACATTAACTGTATAAGTACCTGAACAGATACCGCTAATATCTTCAGTTGTTGCGCCATTTGACCATGAAAAAGCAAAAGGAGATGTTCCTGAACCAACATTTAAATCAATTGCACCATTACAGGTGCCATTGTCTGTTGTAGTCTGGCCTGAAAGAGACACTGTACCATTTGAAGAACCAATAGTTACAGATGCTGAAGTTGAGCATCCTGTTCCATTAGTAACTGTTACTGTATAGGCACCTGCGCTTAATCCTGAAATAGTGGCATTCGAACTGCCTGTTGACCATAATACAGCATTGTTTGCATTTGTATTTGCAGTTGCCGAACCATTGCTGCCTCCACACGTTGCATCAGTTTTTGAAACTGTAACGGCAGGCTTGCCAACCACATTAACCACATAAGAAAACGTTTGCTCGCCATTTGTAGGACATGCATCATCTTTAACTGTAACGGTAAATACATTAGGATTGTTAGCAATATCGGCTGCGGCAGGAGTCCAGCAAAAAGTAGCCGTAGGGTTGCTTCCACTTCCTACTACAAAGGTTGCATTCGCAATGCCTGAATTCCAGTTAACTGTAACAGTTTGGGTTAAATCTATATCACTTGTATGAATAGCAGCACATATTTGCTGACCTGCACAGGCACTTATAGAATTGTTTGTAGTACCATTAAAACCTGAAGCTACCGGCAATGTGTTATTGTTACAATTAGTTACAAAGATTTCCATATCGCGTCTTACATAACCAATTAAAACACCATTGCGGAATTCTTTTACCTTAATTGCAACTACGCCTACCTGCAAAGCATTCGGGGTAAAAGAAACAGCACCGGTAGCACTATTTAATGTAAACGCAGAACTAACTGCAAATGGAGCAGTTTTTGAAAATCCTGCATTGAACAAAACAGGCACGCCACCATTTGATAACGGGTCATCTAATTCATAAGCCAATGAATCTCCATCCGCATCAAAAGCTCCCTGGTTATAATTAAAAGGCTGATTAACACATGCAAAAGCAATTGGGTTATTGCTGAACCGAGGTGCATTATCACATATAGACGAATTAAAAGAAGTTTCAGTATAAAGCGCTTCACTGCTTCCGTTTTGGAGTGTGGTGATAGCACCGTTACGGCAGCATAGTTCATAGCTTATTTTCCAGTTGGTACAGCCTGATGCTATAGTAACATTACCTTCGTAAATCCATTTACGCAGACCGGGCGCTGTTCCGCCATTGCAGGTGGACAATACACCTGTACAAGTGCTCGAAATTTCCTGTCCATTGGTAAATCCCACACCATCAGGCTTTTTAAATATGGATGTTGATGTGGCACTACCGGTACAGACATTAGTTAAATTAATTAGGGCATCTGGAGGTTCGTCAATTCCGCTACAGTCGCGATAAAACACAAGCGTAACCTTATATTGGTTACCGCCCAAACATTCATAGTACATATCACTACCTGCGTAGTGAGATGCAATTGCATTAAAGCTAATTCCGAAAAATACGAAACTGAAAATAGCTAACTTAGTCAACAATGTTGAAATTTTACTCATAGTTTAAATTTGTTTAAAGATTTTATTGATTAGAAATGATTTATAGAGAATCACTATTCACTATCAGAAATTAATAAGAAATGGATAAAAAACGAACACGTATTGGGGGCTGAAAACACAAAAGTTATCATGAAAACTTTGTTTCCTGTCTTGCAAATCTACATTTTGAATATTCATCGAATTTTAATTTTTGGCCAATTAGTCAATAAAATTGGCTAAATGCATTTCGCTTGCATCGCCTTTGAAATTTAATAACTGTGATGATCAGCTATAGTATTAGCTTTAGGCAAGAAATTTATCAGCACAAATGCAATATCGGTTATGGTGTTAATTATTGGCATTGACAAGATGGTTTTCTCCAAATCTTTCTCAAAGTTTATTTGAAAGAAAAATTATGGTCGCAACAATTTATTGTAAAATGAAATCCCGGTTAATATCAAAAGGTAGTAACTATAATATAACCTGCTATAAATAATTCATGACTTAACTGGCATAGTATTTTAGAACCGATTATTAAATAAGTTTAAAATTTTAAAGCTATGAAAATCTTCAAAAAAATAATGATAGTGCTTGCAATAAGTACTATAAGTACGTTGGTTAATATTGCAAGAGTTGAAGCCCAGGCTTCAGTAAGTTACCAGGTGTTTTATGATGATCTTAGCCCTTACGGGCAATGGGTTCCCGACCAGGAATTCGGTTATGTCTGGATGCCTGCTAACGTAGCGGGTTTTAGTCCTTATGGTACAGCGGGACACTGGGTGTTAACTGATTTCGGATGGACGTGGGTTTCTGATTATCCGTGGGGCTGGGCTCCGTTTCATTATGGACGCTGGCGTTACAATGATTTTTATGGATGGCAATGGATACCTGGAAATGAATGGGGACCTGCATGGGTAAGCTGGAGAAGAGCAAGAGGCTATTATGGTTGGGCACCGCTTTCCCCAGGAGTAAGTGTTAATGTGGCTATAGGTTCGCATTATAATGCACCGCATGAACATTGGGTATTTGTTCAGGAACGTTATATCAATAATCCCCGTTTGGTGAATTATTATGCACCCGCTAATGAGAATATTACAATAATAAAAAACTCAACTGTAATTAATAATACTTATATAGATAAAAGTCGTAACAGCACCTATATTGCAGGACCACACAGGGATGAAGTTCAAAAGATCACCGGGAGCCCTGTAAAATCTGTTGCGATAAAAGAAAGTGGCAAACCCGGACAATCGGTTAATAATAATGAATTAAACATTTATCGCCCTACGGTAAGTAAGGCTGACGTTAAAGGCAATAACACTGCACCACGCAAAGTAACTGAGTTGAAAGACGTAAAAACAATTAACGGAAAGCAACCGCCTGCTGAGCAGAATACAAAATCCAATACAAAGCAACAATCACAGCCGGTTAAGTCCTCACCTAATTCAGATAACAATAACACCGATAAAGGTCACGCTGTACAAAACGATCAACAGCAAAGTGGTGAAAAGGCAGGAACTGAGCATAAACAGCAACCTAATGTGAAAGACCCGAATAAGAAACCGCATAATCAGCCACATCACAACGAAATTAAAAAGGCTGATCCTCCAAAGCAAGAAAATCAGCATAAAGAAAATTAAAGGTAGTTAAGTGTTGAATGTTTGTTGTTTGGAGTTTGTTTTGTGTTTTTTGCAATCTGAAAAACATGCAAGTAAAAGGAACTTAGAGGCGGATTTTACTTATTCCGTTTCTTAAGTTCTTTTTCACTGTTGACCCATTAATTCTTCTGAGATTCCTCCCTTCGTTTTTTCTGTACAACAGGTTGGACAGAAAAAATTTAAAATGACTTCTTTGAACATTTTGATAATCAAAATGTTCAAAGCGTGTCATTATAAGGAATCTCATTCAAATTAAACCCAAACAATCAGGGATAGAGTTGCCCATAAACCAACCTTTCACCTGACTTCACTAAACTTGGTGACCCTGCTCGGCTACAGCCCTTATTTGACG
>JBDTRM010000102.1:0-7098 GCA_039931675.1 Bacteroidia bacterium
AAATCAGGGAAAGAAATTTATAAATGAACAATTCAAACAACATAAAATTCTCAGACGAAAGCCTTGCGCTGGTGAATAAAATCATCAGCCGCTATCCTGCTGATAAAAGTAAATCGTCATTGCTGCCGATATTGCATGTTGCGCAAGCAGAATTTGATGGATGGTTAAGCGCGCCTGTTATGGATTATGTAGCTTCCATTTTAAAAATTCAGCCGATTGAAGTTTACGAAGTGGCTTCGTTTTACAGCATGTATAACTTAAAGCCTGTTGGCAAATGCACACTTGAAATTTGCCGCACTAGTTCATGCTGGTTGCTTGGCGCAGAAGATATTATCCGGCACATCGAAAAACGATTGGGAATAAAAGAAGGTGAAACAACTCCTGATGGAATGTTCACAATAAAAACAGTAGAGTGTCTGGGTTCGTGTGGCACAGCACCGATGTTGCAATGTGGCGCACAGTTTCACGAAAATCTTACCCTTGAAAAAGTAGATACGTTGATTGACAACTTAAGAAGCGAAGGAAAGAGAAGGACTTATACAGAAGTAATTTAATTATGGGAAAGAAGTTATTACTCGAGCACATCAATGCTCCCGCTATACAAAGTCTTGAAGGCTACCGAAATGTTGGTGGTTACAAGTCTGTGGAGAAAGCTTTGAAAACAATGACTCCCGACTCAATTGTCGAGGAAGTTAAGAAAAGCGGATTACGTGGTCGTGGTGGTGCAGGATTTTCTACGGGACTGAAATGGAGTTTTCTTGCAAAGCCTCCTGGTGTTCCACGTTATCTCGTTTGCAATGCCGATGAATCGGAGCCTGGCACTTTTAAAGACCGATACCTGATGGAAAAAATTCCGCATCTTTTAGTTGAAGGAATGATTACCTCAAGTTATGCTTTGGGTTGCGCAACATCATACATATATATAAGAGGTGAATATTTTTACGTTGCGCGAATTTTGCAAAAGGCAATTGACGAAGCATACAGTGCAGGTTTTCTCGGAAAAAATATTCTCGGTACAGATTATTCCCTCGACTTGTATATGCATATCGGAGCGGGCGCTTATATTTGTGGCGAAGAAACCGCATTGCTCGAATCTTTAGAAGGCAAGCGCGGCAATCCACGTTTGAAACCTCCCTTTCCCGCTGTGGCGGGATTGTGGGCTTGCCCAACCATTGTAAATAATGTGGAAACTATTGCAGCAGTTGTTCCAATAATGAATGACGGTGGCGCTGCTTATGCTGCAATCGGAACAGAAAAATCAACAGGAACAAAATTAATTTCAGCTTCAGGTCATATCAATAAACCTGGCACTTATGAAATTGAATTAGGAATTCCTGTTGAAGAGTTTATTTATAGCGATGAATATTGTGGAGGAATTCGCAACGGTAAAAAATTGAAAGCTGTAGTTGCAGGCGGTTCATCAGTTCCTATTCTTCCTGCCGAATTAATTTTAAAAACAGCTAAAGGTGAACCTCGTTTGATGAGTTATGAATCGCTTGCTGATGGAGGATTTGTTGCGGGAACCATGTTAGGTTCAGGTGGTTTTATTGTGATGGATGAAGACACGAGCATCGTAAAAAATCTTTACACGTTCACACGTTTCTATCATCACGAAAGTTGCGGACAATGTTCGCCTTGCCGCGAAGGAACAGGGTGGATGGAAAAAATATTGCACAGGATTTTAGACGGGCACGGAACATTAAAAGACATTGATTTGCTTTGGGATATTCAAAGTAAGATTGAAGGAAAAACAATTTGTCCGCTTGGCGAAGCAGCTGCCTGGCCCGTGGCTGCTGCAATCAGGCATTTCCGAAAAGAGTTTGAGGAGTATGTTACAAATCCTTCATCAATCAAAGATGTGAAGCATTATTACAGGTTGAATAATTTAGAACCACAATTCGCATAAATATGGAAAATTCAAAAGACATAAGCATTGAAGTAATAAAAAAACTTCCCGACACCTGCACATTTGAAGATATAATGTATGAAATAAATGTGTTAGCACAAATTATGGAAGGTTTAGAAGATGCTAAAGAAGGAAGAACAATCTCTAGGGAAGAATTATTGAAGCAAGTTAAGGAATGGGGAAAATAGCATGATTTTATAACTGATATTTTTATTGTCAAATTAATTAATATGTGTTGGTGTTCGATTACAAGTTTTCTGGATAATTCAATTAAGGTATTCTCCATACTTGGAATTGTATTGGCTCTTTGGCAGTATCGAATAAATTCACGAAGAGAAAAAAGCAAATGGTTGAGTGAGTTGCATGAAAGTTTCTTTGTGAACCAAACCTATAAGGAGATTAGAAAATATATTGACTACGAAACAGGTGAATTTGAAACTTTGAAAAGTATTTTAGGCAGAAGCGAACAAGTTGACCTTCAAGAAAAGTTTGTTGACTATTTGAATTTCTTCGAATTTATTTCCACACTTGAAAAATTAGGACAACTAAGCATCAATGAGGTTAATCTTACATTTGGTTATTATTTAAGGTTAATTGGGGAGTATGAATTCATTATCAGGTTTATTGAAAATAATGGATTCACAAATTTGAAATCATTAATCAAGCGAAGCAATAATTTAAACAAATGATAGCTAAAGATTATATATTTCTATATGGAACTTTGAGAAAAGAATTTAATCATCATGTCTTTAAAAAAGTTGAAGACAAATTAGATTATGTTGGCAAAGGCTTCGTAAAAGGTAAAATATTTGATATTGGTGAATATCCAGGTTTAATTGAATCAACAGGTAATCAAAGTGTTGTAGAAGGAGATGTGTATTCTATAAAGAATGAAACAGAAAAGGTTTTTAAATTGTTGGACAGATACGAAGGATTCATTGAAGGTAACTTAAACAAATCCGAATATATTAGAAAGAGAAAAGATATTCAACTTATAAGAGAAGACAAAAAAATTAGAAGTTGGATTTATATTTATAATAGAACTAAGCACAAAAATTTCAAGGAGATTTTTACGGGCGATTATTTAAAGTACTACAAAACAAAAAAGAATGCCTAAAGTAACAATAGACGGTCACTCCATAGAAGTTCCGGAAGGAACAACCATTTTGCAGGCTGCGCGTATGATTGGTGGCGAGATAGTTCCACCTGCAATGTGTTATTATACCAAGCTGCAAACAAGCGGTGGATATTGCCGTACATGTATAGTAAAGGTTAGTAAGGGTTCTGAAAAAGACCCGCGACCTATGCCAAAACCTGTTCCTTCATGCCGCCAAACTGTTATGGATGGAATGGAAGTAGAGAATATTACTTCACCAGAAATTTTAGAAGCACGTGCGGGCGTAGTTGAATTTCTTCTAATTAATCATCCACTTGATTGCCCGATTTGTGACCAGGCGGGTGAATGTGACTTACAAAATTTGGGTTATGAAAATGGCAAAGCAGGAACACGTTATGAATTTGAACGGAGAACATTTCCTCAAATAGATATTGGTGACAAAATTAAGTTGCACATGAATCGCTGCATACTTTGTTACCGTTGTGTAAAAGTTGCAGAGCAAATTACAGATGGTCGTGTGCATGGAGTGATAAGCCGTGGCGACCATTCAGAAATCAGCACGTATATTGAACAAGCTATTGACAATGATTTTTCAGGAAATGTGATTGATGTTTGTCCAGTTGGTGCATTGACTGACAAAACTTTCCGTTTCAAATCCAGAGTATGGTTTACTAAACCAATGGATGCACATCGCGATTGCAAAAAATGTACAGGTAAGGTTGCTTTATGGATGAGCGGTGAAGATGTGCTGCGTGTAACAGGTAGAAAAGATAAATACGGTGAGTTAGAAGATTGGATTTGTAATGATTGCCGTTTCGATAAAAAACAAAAATCAGATTGGATAATTGAAGGTCCGAGAAAAATTGAAAAAAGTTCGGTAATTTCTCAAAACCATTATGAATCATTAAAGCAATTAAAATTAGACATCTCCAATCAAAAGAAACTGTTGGAAGTGGCGCATGAGTCAGATATTCAGAGGAATTAAGAATCAAATGAAATTCTGAAAACAAAAAAATCAGAAACCAAAAAAGATAAATGGAGCAAACAGATTTAATAGTAAAACTCATTTTAGTAGTAGCCGTTTTTATGGTTGCGCTTTTGGTAGCAATGTATTCAACTTATACTGAACGTAAGGTTGCTGCATTTTTGCAAGACAGGCTTGGACCTAATCGTGCAGGACCCTTCGGCATTTTTCAGCCGCTTGCCGATGGAGCAAAGATGTTTATGAAAGAAGAAATCATTCCCAACCAGGCTGATAAATTTCTTTTCATACTCGGTCCTTGCATCGCAATGATGACAGCATGCATGACAGGCGTTGTTATTCCCTGGGGAAATTCTTTGATGATTGATGGTCGTGAGTACATCATGCAGGTTACTGATATTAATGTGGGAATACTTTATGCTTTTGCAGTTGTTTCAATTGGTGTTTACGGTATTATGATTGGTGGATGGGCATCCAACAATAAATATTCTTTGCTTGGTGCCATACGTGCTTCATCACAAATGATAAGTTATGAATTAGCAATGGGCATGTCAATCATTGCATTGATAATGACAACAGGTTCATTAAGCCTGCGCGATATTGTTGCTGGTCAAGCCGGCTGGCATTGGAATATTTTTTATCAGCCACTCGGATGCTTACTTTTTATCATTTGTGCTTTTGCCGAAACCAATCGTGCACCATTCGATTTACCTGAATGTGAAACGGAATTGGTTGGCGGTTATCACACAGAGTATTCATCCATGAAATTAGGTTTCTATTTATTTGCTGAATACATCAATATGTTTATTTCGGCAGCAATAATTTCTGCCTTATTTTTTGGGGGATATAATTTTCCATTTATAGGAAGGATTGACGCATCACATAATATAATCGCTTTAATTGGTACAGGAATTTTCTTCCTCAAAATAACCTTCTTCATTTTCTTTTTCATGTGGGTTCGCTGGACATTACCGCGTTTCCGATATGACCAGTTAATGTATTTGGGTTGGAAAGTATTGCTTCCAATATCTATATTAAATGTATTGATAACAGGAGTTGTTACCTTGTGGAGAAATGGATTGTTACATTGGTAAAATAAAAGTATCATGACAGCTAATGAATTAAAATTGCAATCACATAATCTTATTGATTCAATAAGAGACAAAAAAACATTGGAATTGCTTTACAATATAATATCATCAGTAAGAAAAAGAATTAACAAGAAAGAAGATTGGTGGGATGAACTTTCTGAACAACAAAAATTTGAGTTGGAGCAATCTATCTTAGAAAGTTATGATAGCAAAAATCTTGTACCTCATGATGATGTTGTTAGAAAAATAGACTCATGGTTAAAGAAATAATCTGGACAAAGCGGGCTGATGCTCAACTCACTTCTGTTTATTATTATTTAGTTGAGAAATGGTCAAAAAAGGTTGCAAATGATTTTGCATTAAAAGTAAAATTAAAAGTATCAAGGCTGAAAGAGTTCCCCGAAATAGGAAGACCCACAGATAGTATAAAGAGGTTAAGGAAATTAATTGTGACGAGATATAATTATGTACTGTATGAAATTAGGAATGAGCAAATTTTCATTCATAGCCTCTGCGATATGAGACAAGAAAACAAGTAGAAATTGTTACATTGGTAAAAATTAAATCTTTCAAGTCATGTCTGTAAACGAATTAAAAACTAAAATTCACTCATTGATAGATGAAGTGGAAAATGAGCAACTACTTGCTTACATAGATAGTTTGCTGGTTCAGAATGGTAATGCAAATGAAATTGATTGGTGGGATGAACTCACCGATGAACAAAAGAAGGAAACGGAAGAAGCTAATGAAGAATCTAAAGATGAAAGAAATTTGATTGACCATGAGGAGGTGAAAAAGATAGCTCGAAAATGGTTAGGAAAATAAGTTGGAATGAAAGGGCGCTTGATAAATTTGGGAAAGTCACCAATTATCTTCTTGAATCCTGGTCTGCTAATATTGCAGATGAGTTTGTAGAAAAGGCATTAAAGGACATTGATTCACTATTAGAGTTTCCTTACATAGGTCGTGAATCAGAAAAGAATGACTCTTACAGATGCTTGCTGATTACAAAACACAATCTGTTGATTTATAGAATTGAGAAAAAGAAAATTGTTATTGTAAATATTGTTGACACAAGGCAAAAATCAAAAAGAATAAATTATTAATTGAGCAAACAACTCATCATCATAAGCGGTCCAAACGGAAGTGGCAAAACGACATTTGCAAAATCGTTTCTAAAGGAAAAAAAATATAGTTTTCTTAATGCTGATGAAATTGCAAAAGAGTTAACAGATGATGGGAAGAGTGGTGGAAATATAAGTGCAGGTAAAGAATACTTCAAAAGATTGGGGCAAATGAAAAACAAGAATCGAAATGTTATTCTTGAATCAACAATGTCGGGTTTGTTTCTGAAAAATCTGTTTCGCGATTTTAAAAATAGAAATTATCAGGTTCAGATTTTATTTGTAGTGTTGAATGATGCGAATGCATGCATTGAGCGGATAAAAGTAAGAGTATCAAAAGGCGGTCATCATGTTCCTGACGATGATGTGAAGAGAAGATTTATAAGAGGTAAAAATAATTTCTGGAATATTTATAAGGATTTAGCTGATAGGTGGATGTTACTTGACAACTCTGAATTTTCTTATGAGCAGGTAGCAGTCGGTTCAGGAAAAAAATTTGAAATCATTAATTCAAATTCATTTGAAGAATTTGTACAAACAATTGAAAAATGAGTTTTAATAAAATTAAAAATCTGGAAATTTTCAAATGGTCACTTGAAATGATTGCTATTGGCAATCGAGGAGCCCAGTTGGCAATAGATGAAAATGAAAGGTTAGGTTTGCCAAGTGTATTCAGCATCAAGCATAAAATATATTATAAAATGCCCGATGGAACAATCACTACCAAAAGCCCTTTCAAAAAATCAAGGAAAAAATAATTTACAGGTGAACGGTTTAACCTCAAACTTTAAACCTCAAACTATATTAAATGCAATTAACAAACCGTTCAAAAGTTGTTGTTCAAAAGGAAATGACCTTTATGGAGAAGATGTATCTGC
>JBDTRM010000103.1:0-10850 GCA_039931675.1 Bacteroidia bacterium
CGAAGTAGTAAACTTGATTAAAAAATCCGCTTAGTGCAATTTGTCATACACACGTGAAATCATTTGTTTCACAAATAAGAAAACTCTGTGCAACTCTGTGCCTTCCTCCGTGTAACTCTGTGGTAAAAAAATTTAAACACAGAGTTACACAGAGTTAATCACAGAGTTTCACGGAGGAAAAATAAATTAAGAATAATGTTAAAAGCGAAGTCAAACATTTCATCAACAAAAAAACTCTGTGCAACTCTGTGCCTTCCTCCGTGAAACTCTGTGGTAGAAAAATAAAACATTGAGTTAGGCAGAGGTAATTACAGAGGAAATTTAAATTAATAAAAGTATTGAGCATAAAATTATTTGTTACACTAATAAAAAAACTCTGTGCAACTCTGTGCCTTCCTCCATGAAACTCTGTGGTAAAAAAAATAAAAGATAAATTCATTCAATTTCACATTTAAAAACAAAACACAAACACTATGGAAGAAAATCAAATTACAGAGCAAATTTTAAAATGCGCCTTTGCAGTTCATTCAGGTCTTGGTCCTGGGTTATTAGAAAGCGCTTATGAGGCATGTCTTTTTTATGAATTGCAACAAGCAGGGTTATTTGTTGAAAGACAAAAAAATTTACCTCTAAAATATAAAGATGTAAGATTAGATGCAGGATATAGAATTGATTTGATGGTTGAAAACAAGATTATTATTGAAATGAAAGCGGTAGAAGGTTTTGACGATATTCACTTTGCACAAGTCATAACCTATCTAAAATTGTCAGGATGCAAAATTGGGTTGCTTCTTAACTTTAATGTTAAATCGCTAAAACATGGAATCAAACGATTCGCAAATTAAAATTTAATCACAGAGTTACACGGAGTTTAAGGCACAGAGTTTCACAGAGTAATAAAAGTTAAAGTAAAATTTTGAGTTTGCTTCAAAAGCAAATAGAAAAAACTCTGTGAAACTCTGTGCCTTACTCTGTGAAACTCTGTGTTAAAACCTTTAGACTATGAATAACTTTTTTGTCTCACATAAAAATCCGATTTTGGTTTTGCTTGTTATAATTTTAGCAGGAGGATTGTTTGTGTATTCCAAAATGCAGACTTCGCTTTTTCCTGAAGTAACATTTCCGAAAATTAAAATCATTGCCGACAACGGATTACAGCCTGTAAGCAAAATGATGATTACGGTTACAAAGCCGTTAGAAATTGCTGTGAAGCGAGTGCCTGGATTGATTTCATTGCGAAGTACTACAAGCCGCGGCAGTTGCGAGATTTCAGCATTCATGGATTGGAAAGCAGATATTGATTTGAGTAAACAGCAAATTGAATCAGCAATCAATCAAATAAAAAGTGATTTGCCAACTGGAATAACCATCACAGTTGAAAAAATGAATCCATCCATTTTACAAGTGATGGGTTATGTGATTGATGGACCAGGCCGTAGCAACATTGAATTGAATCAAATTGCTAACTACACCGTTAAACCTTTTTTATCGCAAGTTGATGGTGTTTCCGATGTTCCAACAGTGGGAGGAAAAACAAAAGAGTATCATCTTGAGTTGAACGTGCAGAAAATGAATTCGCTTGGCATAACACCTGCAATGATTTCAAATGCGCTTGCACAAACTAATTTTATAAACAGCAACGGATACCTTGCAGATTATAATCGTTTGTACTTAACGGTTACTGATGCAACAGTTGAAAATCTTGATGAGCTGCAAAATTTAATTATCAGCAATGATGGCAAACGGGTCTTGCGACTAATGGATATTGCCGAAGTAAAAGTTGCAGAGCAAGTTGACTTCGTTCGCGTAAATGCAAATGGAAAAACAGCAGTATTAATCGCTGTGATGAAACAGCCGCAGGCAAACCTGATAAGCGTTTCAACAGAAGTGGAAAAAAAAATTAAAGAGTTAAATGAAAGCATATTACCAAAAGGTGTAACATTAAAACCATATTATATTCAAGCGGATTTTGTAAATGATTCTATTAAAAGTGTAACGGATAGTTTATGGATTGGTTTATTCCTTGCAATAGTTGTTGCAATAATTTTTCTCCGTTCGTTCAAAGCGAGTTTTGTAATTTTAATAACCATACCGCTTACACTTGCGCTTACGGTAATCGTTATGTATGTATTGGGTTACACCTTCAACATCATGACGCTTGGCGCAATTGCAGCCAGCATCGGACTTATCATTGATGATGCAATAGTGGTGGTTGAACAAATTCATCGCACACATGAAGAGCATCCTGAAACACCTACACGCGAACTACTTTCAAAATCAATCAGCTATTTATTTCCTGCAATGGTAGGTTCATCTATGAGCACCATTGTAATATTTTTCCCATTCGTTTTATTAAGCGGAGTTGCAGGCGCCTATTTTAAAATTCTTGCTAACACTATGATAATAACATTGTGTTGTTCCTTCTTAATAACATGGATTGGATTGCCAGTAATTTATTTATTGTTCAGCAAAAACTCAGAAAGAAATCAACAACAAACAACAAACAACAAACAACAAACAGGTTCCTGGATTTCCTTTTTCATTCATCGCCCATGGATGAGTTTTTTATTCATAGTGTTTTTAATTGCTTCTATCGGATACATTTCACAAAGATTGGAAACAGGCTTCCTGCCTGAGATGGACGAAGGTTCAATAGTGTTCGATTACAAATCTCCTCCTGGCACATCACTTGAAGAAACTGACCGCATGCTGCGCGAAGTAGAAAAAATAATTGTAACGATTCCTGATATAGAAAGTTACTCACGAAGAACAGGAACGCAAATGGGTTTCTTTATCACGGAACCGAATAGTGGTGACTATTTAATCCAATTGAAAAAAAATCGCAAGCGAACCACTGATGATGTAATTGATGAGATAAGACAAAAAGTAAGCGTTACGCAGCCAGCATTAAAAATTGAATTTGGACAAGTAATTGGTGACATGCTTGGAGATTTAATGAGTTCAATTGAACCTATTGAAATAAAAATTTATGGTGATAATCAGAAAGTGTTGCATCAACTTGCTGAACAAGTTTCTGGAATAACTGAAAATATTAAAGGCATAGCCGATATTAAAAATGGTGTCAACATTGCCGGGCCTTCAATAAATATTGAACCAGATAATCGCAAACTTGCCCAGTTCAATATCACACCTGCTGATTTTCAAAGTCAATTGCAAACGCAATTGGAAGGAAATGTTATCGGAACTATTTTCGAAAAGGAGCAGCAAACTGTTGTGCGTATGGTTTACCCAAGGGCTACAAAAACAACAGTTGATAAATTACAGAAAGGTGAAATTTTTATTGCAGGAGGAAAATTAAAATCCATTAAAGAACTTGCAACTATAACTGTTGAGCAGGGCGTTGCAGAAATTGAGCGCGAAAATTTAAAGAGTATGATAGCAGTTACTGCCCGTTTGGATAATCGTGATTTAGGAAGTGTGATGAAAGATATACAAAAACAAATAAAGTCATCGGTGCATCTGCCAACAGGCTATCACATTGAATATGGTGGCGCATACAAAGAGCAACAGCAATCGTTCAGCGAGTTGTTGCTGATATTATTCGCGGCAGGCTTGCTTGTTTTTGCAACCATACTTTTTCTTTTCAAAAAAATAAAAGTTGCATTGGTGATTTTAATTCTCGCTGTACTTGGCATTTCAGGTTGCATGATTGCATTATACATAACGAACACACCTTTGAATGTAGGGAGTTACACGGGCATTATCATGATAATCGGAATCATCGGAGAGAATGCAATTTTTACTTTTCTACAATTTGAAAAAACTTTGGAAACAAGTTCAGTTGATGAATCAATTGTGTTTGCAATCTCTACACGTTTACGCCCCAAGTTAATGACTGCACTCGGAGCAATCATTGCATTAATGCCAATTGCATTGGGAATAGGAACAGGTGCGCAACTGCACCAACCGCTTGCGATTTCGGTTATTGGAGGATTCATTATTGCGCTTCCGCTTTTATTAATTGTGTATCCAAGTCTATTGAGGATGATGTTTAAAAATAAATCGGTAAGCTAAATTATTTTGTTGGCGCTATCTCCAAAATCACAAAACTACCTGGTTTAATTGATGGGCGCGGATGTTTATTCTCCTCTGTAACCGCAGGTGTTTCACCATATTCAGCCGTGGGTAAAAAGAGGTGATTAGTTTTTGTATTCACTGCTATTGTGCGGGCACCTTTTTGTGTTGCCACATTTTCTAAAACTTCATAAGTGTCTTTATCTTTTTGCTGCACTACAGTCATTGTGCCGTCACCATTTGAACTGTAAGCGCGCTTCAATTGCGAATCAAAAGCTGCACCGTCAACACGTTCACCGATTGGAAGTGTTGTAATAACCTTTCCTGTAAGCGCATCACTCACCGCCATCATTTTATTATCACAAACGGAAAACAATCTTTGATTTGCTTTATCATAAGCCAATCCACTTGGCTCTTGACCTGGTGAAACACTCCACTCCTTTTCTACTTTCATCGTAGCTGGATTAATCATTTTCACCATGCTTTTATCCTCAATGTTTACATAAATTTTTCCTTTCCCATCTGTGACAGAAAATTCTGGTTTGCCATCAAGAGTAATCATTCCAAGAACTTTATTTGTTTTTGCATCAAGCACACTTGCATTATCACTCCCACCATTAAATGTAAAAACGCGATGCGAAAATTCATCGTATAAAATTGCATCAGGATTGCGCCCAGCGATATTTACTTTTACAATTATTGAAAATGTTTTCAAATCAAAAACAGTAACAGAAGAATCTTTACCATTACTTATAAATCCTTTATTCAAATCGTTTGCAACTGCAATGCCATGAACACCTTTCAAATCAGAAATTGTTCCCACAACTTTTTTGGCAGCCACATCAAGCACCTGTACCTGAGTGCTGTGTGAAATATAAACACGGTTTGTTGCTTCATCAGCAAACAGGTAATCCCAGCCGCCATCTCCTTCAATGGAAATTTTATTTATGATACTATAATTACTTTGTGATTTCGCAAACTGCGAGCTCATTAATAAGATGCACATTATAAAGATTTTGGAATTTTTCATTTTGAATATTTTTTTCAAATGTAGATTTAATGTCACTATAGGTTATGATTGAATTTTAATTTTGAAACAAATAATTTTAACATCTACAAAATTGAAACACAATTTATATTTAACCTTGCACATTAAATTCAAAAATAAAATGAAAAAATTAATTTTAATGTTAGCTGCAATTGCAATTGTTAGTTTCTCTAACGCACAAAAAATGAAGGAAGCAGATGTACCTGCTGCAGTGAAAGAATCCTTTGCTAAAGAACATCCTGGCGTAACACCAAAATGGAGTAAAGAAAAAAACGGTGATTTTGAAGCTGGGTGGAAAGACAAAAATGGAGAGGCTTCGGTTACTTTTAATCCAAGTGGAAGGACAATTGAACATGAAATGGCAATTGCTGTAGCAGACCTGCCAAAAGGTATATCAGATTATTTCGCAAAAAATAATCCCGGTGCAAAAATTAAAGAAGCATCAGTAATCATTGATGTAACCGGCAAGAAAACTTATGAAGCAGAAGTTAAAGATCTGGATTATATCTTCGATGAAAAAGGGAGTTTTATAAAAACGGAAAAAGATTAAATAAAACTTCCTGTATACAACTTTGACAAAGTTCTTTCACTTTGTCAAAGTTTTATTTTTAACTCAACTCAACAGCTTCTTTGCCTTCAGTAAATTCAACATTCACATGCTCTCTTAAAGTTGTGGAGAGTTTGAAGCCGACAAAATCTGCAATTACAGGATAACGTTTATGATCGCGATCAACCAATAATACTGTTCTGATCTTTCGAACATTTGCATCTAAGAAAGGGCGCATGGAGTATGTTAATGTTTTACCAGAATTTAAAACATCATCAACAAGAATCACAACTTTATTTTTCAAATCATCATTGCTGATTGAAAGTTGCAATTCTTGCTCAACCTGCTTGTTTTTATCAATCTTAATTTCAATCAGGTTTATCTTAATGGTGCATATTTTTTCCAACGCTTTTTTGATTCGTTGAGCAAGTTCGTAACCCCCTTTTACAATTCCCGCAATAATAATTTCCTTCTCCTCAAAATTGTCTTCGTATATCTGGTAAGCAATACGATTGATTCGCTGTTCTATCTGAATTTTATTCAATAGTAATGTTGGCATGTGAGAGGTGTTTTAAATTAATACGGCAAATATATTGAATCTAAAACATGTTTAATTTTTCTTATTACAATTGTGATTAATGGCTTATGGATAACCATCAACAGATTGCCCGCCCCTTCCATTCAGTCGGGCTTCGTTCCTCGCAATGACGGATAACCAAAAACTAATAACTAATAACTAAGTTTGCCGCCTTTTTAAAAAATTTGCTGTTTGAAATGAAAGTTCAGGTTACTTATACCGACATCTGGAAAATCGCTGCTCCTATTATGCTGGGCAGCATTGCACAGACCGTTCTCAATGTAACTGACACCGCATTCCTTGCACGTGTTGGTGAAACAGAGTTGGGAGGTTCTGCGATTGGCGGAGTATTTTATTTTGTATTGGTGATGATTGGTCTTGCACTTTCTATCGGTGCGCAAATTTTAATTGCCCGCAAGGCAGGCGAAGGAAATAAAAATTCAATCGGAGAATTATTTGACCACACTTTAATTCTGTTAACAGGTTTGGGAATTGTGTTATTTCTCATTACACAATTTATCGCCCCGCCACTTTATCATTATATTCTGGATGATAAAGATATTGCAGAAGCGAGCATCACTTTTATTCAGTATAGAGGTTACGGTATCTTATTTACGCTTCCTGCACTTGCTGTACGTGCTCTTTTTATCGGTATCGCACAAACCCGCATTATTACTTACCTGTCAATAATAACAGCAGTGCTCAACGTGATTTTTGATTATGCTTTAATATTCGGCAATTTTGGTTTTGAACCATTGGGCATTAAGGGTGCAGGTATTGCAACTGCATCAGCAGAAATTATTGGAGGCATTTATGTTTTCGCATGGGCTTTTTATAAAAAAGGATTGGGCGAGTATCTCATTTTTAAATTTACTTCAATCTTAAAATCTACCTTTCAAAAAATCATCAGCATCTCCTCCCCTATTGTTTTACAAAATTTTTTATCAATGGGCGCCTGGTTTATATTTTTTGTGATCATCGAAAAAATCGGCAAGCACGAACTCGCTATATCCAATATTATACGCGCATGTTATATGATACTTATGACACCCGTTTGGGGATTTTCCAGCGCAAGCAACAGCATGGTGAGTAATTTAATAGGTCAGCAAAAACAAGAAGATGTTTTTGAATTGATGCGAAAAATAGTGTTGCTTAGTTTTGGAGTTATCATTATTCCTTTGTTATTGTTTGCATTGTTTCCTGAAATTTTATTGAAGCTCACGACTTCCGATCCCGTTTTAATTCATGATTCATTGGGCTGTTTTTACATTATAATTCTTGCCTCCGTTGCATTCAGTATTTCAATGAATTTATTGAGCGCTGTTTCAGGCACAGGCGATACACGCTCAGCAATGATTATTGAAATGACAAACATCGCTCTTTATCTCGCATACATATATGTTTGCGTTATGTTTTTTAATGCAAGTGTTGAAGTGGTTTGGATCAGTGAAATTATTTACTGGGTTTCAATGGGAATTTGGAGCTACATCTATTTAATAAAGGGAAAATGGAAATTACATAAAGTTTAAACCGCATAAATGAATCAGGAAATAAATAAATCTTTAAGAATAATATTTCTCGGCACACCTGAGTTTGCAGTGGAATCATTAAAGATACTTGTAGAAAATAATTATGAAGTTGTTGGTGTAATCACATCGCCTGATCAGCCTGCCGGACGTGGATTAAAAATAAAAGAATCACCCGTAAAGCAGTTTGCATTACAGCATCATTTAAAAGTTTTACAACCAGTTAAATTAAGTGATCCTTTATTTCTTGAAGAAGTAAAACAACTGCAGGCCGATCTTCAAATTGTAGTTGCATTTCGCATGATGCCTGAATCATTATGGAGTATGCCGCATCTTGGCACATTTAATTTACATGCTTCACTGCTGCCGCAATATCGGGGAGCCGCGCCTATCAATAGGGCTATAATGAATGGTGAACAGGAAACAGGTGTAACTACATTTTTTCTTAAACATGAAATTGATACGGGAAATATTTTATTTGCAGAGAGAGTTCAGATTAGTGAAAATGAAACTGCAGGTGAATTGCACGATAAATTAAAAACAACCGGTGCTCAATTAGTTTTAAAAACAATGAAAGCAATTGAAAGTGGTTCTTATAATGAAACTGTACAGCAACAAATAATCAATAATGATGACCCTTTAAAAACTGCTCCGAAAATTTTTAAAGAGGATTGCGAAATTGATTGGAGCAAAGGTGCTATAGAAATTTACAATCACATTCGTGGATTATCACCCTACCCTACCGCATTCTTTAAAATTAAATATCCTGATGAAAAAGAAGAAACAATAAAAATATTTAAAGCAGATAAAATAATTGATCTCACGCGTATGTTTACCGGTGAAGTTTTTAGTGATGATAAAACGTATTTCAATATACCTTGCAACGGTGGCTACTTAACTATTGAGGAATTGCAAATACCGGGAAAAAAAAGAATGAAGGTGGATGAATTTTTAAGAGGTCATAAAGTGGATGATTGCACGTTGGTTGACGATTGAGCATTGTCAATTTAAAATTTAAAATTTAAAATTCAAAATTTCATTCAATGAACATAGTAGTATTTACAGGAGCAGGGATAAGTGCCGAAAGCGGTTTAAAAACATTTCGTGATAGTGGCGGATTATGGGAAGAACATCGTATTGAAGATGTAGCCACACCCGAAGGATGGGCGCGTAACCCGCAAATGGTACTCGACTTTTATAATGAAAGAAGAAAACAGGTTATAGCTGCAAAACCGAATGCAGCGCATACAGCCATTCCATTATTGGAATCAAAGTTTAATGTACAGGTTATTACTCAAAACATAGATGACTTACATGAGCGCGGGGGAAGTAAAAAAGTAGTTCACTTACATGGCGAAATTCTGAAATCGCGAAGCACATTAAACCCCCGCTTAGTTTATGATATAAAAGGTGACAGCATTAATATGGGTGATAAATGCGAAATGGGTTCACAGTTGCGCCCGCATATAGTATGGTTTGGCGAAATGGTGCCCATGCTTGAAACTGCAATGATGCATGCGCAAAAAGCTGATATTTTTATAGTGATCGGAAGCTCATTGCAAGTTTATCCTGCTGCAAGTCTTATTGAATTTGCTCCCGAAGAATCAATTAAATATTTAATTGATCCCAATGCTGAATCACTTCCGGGAATTTTTAACTTAACTATCATAAAAGAAAAAGCTGCTAAAGCAGTTCCTAAATTAGTGGAGCAACTTCTTAAAAAATAAAGACTGCCTCATAATCGAGGCAGTCTCTTTAAACTTTAATTTCTTTAATTTATTATGGCTTTATAACAGTGCTCTTTTGCAGTGTTACTGCTGTTTGCGCCAGCAGTCGTCCGTTTATGGATGCACCTGTGCGCAAATTAATAGCTGTGTGCGATAAAATAGTTCCTGCAAAATGACTGGTAGTTCCTAAGGTAACTGCACCAGTTGTCTGCCAGAAAATATTTCTTGCCTTTGCGCCTCCTGCAAGGATAATTTTTTTTCCTGAACTCATATTAAGAGTCCCTGAAACCTGGAATATCCAGATATCGGTAGGGCCGCCTGAAATGGTAATATCAGTTGGAATGTTAACTCCTGTTGTCCATTTATACAGGCCAGGTGTAAGTGTAAGACCCCCGATAGTACCGGCACCCAAATTCAGGTAATCGGGATTAGAACGCCCGGCTGCATCAGTGTATGCGGTTTGCATATTACCTACTGCTGTAGTTAATCGTGTTGCATTTGTAACCCTGCATGGAAGCGGACCCGCAGCATTTACTGAGTATGTTGTTCCAACCACTTCTGAACAGGTTAGATGAATTGCTGCACCGGTTATCGGGCTTGTGCCAACATCACCGGTAATGGCTGACGGATAGACATCAGTAATTCCCGATTTTGACAGAATTGCAAATTTGCCAGCAAGCCCCAGGCTTACTCTTGCCAAAGTTGTTCGGGTGAGCCTTTGCTGGTCTGATAAAGATGTTCCTGATAAATCCTGTATCGAAGTAGCCGGATCCTTTTCACAACCTGTAATTGATACTGCTAAAAGAATAGCTCCTGAGAGCATTAAGTTAATTGATTTGTTTTTCATTTTTTTTGAGTTTTAGTTGTAACTGAATTGTTACAGTGCAATGGATAAAAATGTTTATACTAAAAATCTCTAAACAATTTAAGAACCACGTTTTGAGATTCCCCACATTTTTTAGAAGGTTTAGACCAATAAAACGTAAAAATACCATAAAAGGGAGCCTCTCATCATGGTTGAACTTTGGAAGATGTTATTATGATTAGAAGGACAACCACACGGGATTACCGCTACATTTTACCGTTGCACAATTATCTTTTCTGTAACTGTTTGTTTACCAGAAGTTATGGTAATAAAATAAATTCCAGCATCTTTAATGAGCAATGAAATGTTTTTTCCATTTGGGGTTGAATGATGAATAATTTGCCCAATGGGGGCCAAACAGAAAACCGCAAACCATTTTTGTTAAAATCTTTCTCTCCTCACAACTTGTTTACTATCAAAATATGTTCACATTTGTGTTCTCACTAATTAAATAAAAACCAATAATAAAAATGGCAGCAGACGAAGCAAAAGAGAAGCTTAAAGCGCTTCAATTGTCAATAGACA
>JBDTRM010000104.1:0-62009 GCA_039931675.1 Bacteroidia bacterium
TGTTAAGTTATCGTTGGATTGAATCCAACTCGGGACCTCCCCGCAAGTATTATGTGCTTACTCCGATAGGAGAAAGCTTTCTTCAGGAATTGAATACAACCTGGAACGAATTAGTTCTCGCAGTAAATCAAACCGCAAACATCAACACACAAACTCAATGAACAAGACATTAACAGTCAATATAGGTGGTATCGTGTTTCACATTGAAGAGCACGCCTATGACGCACTCAAAAAATATTTAGAATCCATCAAAGTACACTTTACCATGTCGGATGGGCGTGACGAAATAATGCAGGACATTGAAGCCCGCATTGCTGAAATGCTACAGGAGCGAATCTCCGGCAGTAAACAGGTTATTGACGAAGATGATGTAACGGTTGTAGTAAACGCAATGGGCAAGCCCGAGCAGTTTGATGATGGCGATGCAAAATCATCTGATACAAAATCAACTGCTGGCACCTCAAGTTCAATTGCAAATGATGCAACAGCATGGATGGGTAAGAGACGCCTGTACCGCGATACTGAAGACCGTGTTCTCGGTGGTGTATGTTCAGGTATAGGACATCGGTTAGGGATTGACCCTATCTGGATACGCCTGATATTCTTTGCTTTGATTTGGGGTGGTGGTATTTCAATATGGATTTACATTTTGTTACTCATCATCATACCAAAAGCAGAAACCAATGCGCAAAAGTTAGAGATGCGTGGCGAAGCGGTTAACCTTTCAAATCTTGCAAAAGAGTTTCAAAGTGATGCTCCGGCAACTACGCGCACTAAAAGTACAATCAACAGAATCTTTGATACGATAGGCGAAATTTTCGTAGCTATTTTAAAAGCAGTCGTTTATTTCTTTGCTGCCATATTCGGTTTCGTAGGAATAATATTGCTGATTGTATTATTCGGGTTGTTGCTTGCAACTCTTGGTGTGCAAGGCTTAGTGCATCCTGAACATTTGTTTGATACATTTATTACGCCTGCACAGCAATTATGGTGTGTGATTGCACTCATACTCATTATAGGTGTGCCTGTGTTTTTAATTGTGTATCGCATCATCAAAATGATTTTCAAAATCAAAACCACACATCCCTGGTTAAGAGCAAGTTCAATTGTCTTGATGGTTATAGGGTGGGTGTTAGGATTTTGGATGCTAACCAACATAGCACGCGATTTCAGCGAACAAGCTACACGCAGAAATAACATCACATTAATTCAGCCGTTGAAAGACACCTTATATATAGATGTTTTGCGAGATACTGCTTCTGATGATTTGAATTGGGATGACAATTTCGGAATTCGTGTGGGACGTAAGTGGCACATCAATGGTCATGATAAAAATTTCTACCTGCATGATAATATTCAATTCGATGTTGAGAAAGCTGATGGCGATAAATTTGAATTAGTGCAAACTATTTCCGCTCACGGTAAAACACAGCAGCAAGCTTATGAAAATGCATCAGAATTGAATTATAAATTTGAGCAGACAGACAGCTTGCTACAACTGAGTGATTATTACCGCTTGCCTGATGGCGAGCGCTATCGCGGACAGTCGGTTCGCTTAGTTTTAAAAGTTCCTGTGGGCAAAAGCATTTTCCTTGGTGATAAAACAAAACACATTCTTAATGATATTGAAAATGTAACAAACACATGGGATTGGGAAATGACTAACTATACCTGGACCATGACTGATAAAGGTTTGAAATGCATCGGCTGCAATCTTAAAGATAATAATGATGATGATGATCATGATATTAATATTGATAACTCATCAACCAATATCAAAATTAATAAGAATGGAATTCAGATAGCCACAGATAAAGACACCATAATTTCGAATGACGTACACATTAATGTTGACGAAAATGGTGTGCAGATAAACACAGGTGACGATAAAAAGAAGAAAAATAAATAAACCCAATTTCATGAGACTTCCTTAAAAGTAGCGCGTCAAAAGTACTTCGTCATGCTGAACTCGTTTCAGCATCTGCCAAGTCAAGACAGATTCCGAAATAAATTCGGAATGACGCACAACTTTTAAGAGAGCCTCTGATTAAAAAAAATTAAAACCATGACTGTATCAAACATTATAGAAATACTTAGCGTATTTGCCCTAACCAACATTATCGAAATAGCAAGCATATTAATATTGATGTTATGCGCATTACCAGGCACACAAAGTTTATGGGGCTGGTTAGGTAAAGGAATAAATGAAGACGTAAATATAGTTGGAGTTATAACCGTTGAAAAGAAAACTGCACCGGTTAAGCAACTTGGGTTTTTTGCTGAACTATCAAAATTAGCTGCCGCAATGTTTTAAATTAAAAGCTTGTGCTTTAATCTCTAATTTCTCTGCCACGAATTACATGGATTCACACAAAAAATATAAAAACAAATTCGTGAAAATTAGTGTAATTCGTGGCATTAGATTTTGGTTTTAGAAAACTTAGTCCGGCTCTAATCAACCCTCACCGCCAATTTCATTTTCGATTTCATCCATGAAAATATAGTCCACTGCTTCGTCAACTGTTGGCAGTATCAGCAAATCAGGATCATTAAAAGTTGCTGCAATATCTGTATTGATTTTTTCATCGCTGCTTGCAAAAACAATAAAGCCATCAGTATTCATTAGCTGTTGCAACTGACCTTCCAAAGCTGAAAGCATTTCTTTATTAACGCTGGTTATGTTTGAAAAATCTAACACCACATAATTTTCTTTATCAGCAGTTGAAATAAACTCTTTCAATTGTTCTATTGAAGTTTGGTTGATTGTATTATCACTGAAAGAAATCAGTAAATATTTTTCATTGGGTTCTATTCTCAGGCTCATAACATATTTGTTTTTGGGTTTACTAATTTGTTGTTTTATACTGAATGAAATTAAATTCAAATTTAGACCAATCCTTGTGCAATCATAGCATCGGCAACTTTTACAAAACCACCAATGTTGGCGCCTTTCACATAATTAATATATCCCTCTTCACGCCCATATTTTTCACAGGTAGCATGTATGTCAGTCATTATTTTCTGAAGACGTGCGTCCACTTCTTCGCGTGTCCATGAAAGACGCAATGAGTTTTGACTCATCTCCAATCCTGACACTGCTACGCCTCCTGCATTACTCGCTTTACCAGGTGCAAACAAAATTTTCGCATTGTGAAAAACATTAATCGCTTCGGGTGTACAAGGCATGTTAGCTCCTTCGGCAACAGCGATGCAACCATTCTTAACCAATAATTTTGCATCACTTCCGCCCAATTCATTTTGCGTGGCACACGGCAAGGCAACATCACAAGGTTCGGTCCAAGGAGTTTTACCTGCTTCAAATCTGCATTTATATTTAGTTGCATAATCTTTTATTCTGCCGCGTTTTTCATTTTTCAGTTGCATTATAAAATCAAGCTTGGCAACATCAATTCCTGCTTTATCATAAATATATCCTTCGCTGTCGCTGAGTGTTACCACCTTTGCGCCAAGCTGAATACATTTTTCGGCAGCATACTGCGCCACATTGCCCGAGCCTGAAATAGTAACTGTTTTTCCGTGAATGGAATTCCCCCGCGTTTGCAACATATCCTGTGTAAAATAAACGCATCCGTAACCTGTAGCTTCAGGCCGGATAAGACTTCCGCCATAAGGAATTCCTTTGCCTGTAAGCACACCTGAAAACTCGCGGCTTAATCTTTTAAACTGACCGAATAAGAAACCAACTTCGCGGCCACCCACACCAATATCTCCTGCAGGCACATCAACATCAGCACCTATATGACGGTACAGTTCAGTCATAAAACTCTGGCAAAAACGCATCACCTCATTATCTGATTTTCCTTTCGGGTCAAAATCACTTCCGCCCTTTCCGCCACCCATTGGCAGCGTGGTTAAGCTGTTTTTAAAAACCTGTTCGAAAGCAAGAAATTTTAAAATGCCAAGATATACTGTTGGATGAAAACGCAGTCCGCCCTTGTAAGGACCGATAGCGCTGTTCATCTGTATGCGAAAGCCACGGTTAATCTGAAATTCGCCTTTATCATCAATCCATGGAACGCGAAACATCAGCACACGCTCAGGCTCCACAATGCGTTCTAAAATTTTTGCTTTAGCATACTTTGGATTTTTTTCAATAAAAGGAATCACTGATTCAGCTACTTCAAACACAGCCTGGTGATATTCTGCTTCGCCAGGATTTTTCGCCACAACGTGTTTCATAAAAGCTTCAAGCTTTAGCTGGTCAGCATTTAAAATTCCGTTAGATTTAATTTTTGATTTTGATGTTGTTACACTCATAGATTTTATATGGTTTTAAAAAGGGTGGTAAATATATAAGGAATACCGATATAGAAAAATCTCCTCAGTTAGTTTTTGAAAAAGTTAGTCGTGCCAAAATCAACGATAAAAAGATTAACCCTGTGCAAATTATCGGTGGTATAAATGTGAAGAAAAAATTTACAATAAAGCAGATTCCATATACCAGTAAATTTATATTAATGATGCCGTTCAGAATATTGTTATCAGCTTTTACCTTCAGCAAAAACCAGTTTATAAGTCCGCCTAAAATAAACAGCAACGTAAACCCTGCGCTTACACCTGTAAATAAATCATGCATGGAAGGAGTGAATCCTGCACCCATTTCCATTTTGTAATCATTCATTAAATCAATTAGTTGCTTCTCAGTTTCATTTTGTGCAACAGGTTTATTGATAAAACTTAATGAGTGAGCCGATGCAGTAAATAACTGGAAGAATACCGTAACTTTTAACCAGAAGGTGTGTTTCTTTAACATGATGAATAGTTTAAATTAAAACCTGCATGATAGATTATTATTTCAGAAAACATCTCTGCGAATATTGAGATTTTTTAAAAAAGCATTCAAAATAATATCTGTCAACTGAAATTAAAACAGTGATATATACCTGGGATCAAATTCAAATTTGCAGTCGCCTGATTGCGATAATTGAAACTCTTAGTTTAAAATCAACTTAAATGTTCTCTGGCTAGCATCATTACTAACAGTAACAAAATAAAATCCGGCAGGTTGTTTTATGTTTAAGGATAGATGATTAGTCTCTGAAATTGTACTTGCATAAACAACTTCATCTGCGATATTTTTTATTTCAATATTCAGGTCAGAATATGTTTTTCCAAGGTCAATATTGAATTGTCCTTTGTTTGGATTTGGAAAAATATTGCCGGTGTTATCTAAAATGTTTTCGTCAATACCGGCTGAAGCACTATTTAATTTCAGAACATAAAAATCAATGCTGCCGGCATTCGAAACTAAATTAAAGGGTGGACCCGGATCAGGATTAAAATCAACAGTATGATCAAAATGCCCGGTTGTATATAAATTGCCGTTAGCATCTGAAGTGATACAATGACCACCTTCGCCTGCTGTTCCAACTTCTTTTGCCCAGATAAAATTTCCTGCATTGTCTAATTTTTCCAAAAATGTTCCGTCTCCTGTTAGATTAGAAGTTCCCGTGCCCGGATTAAAATCTCCTAAACCTGAATGGTATCCGGTTGCTAATATTTTGCCTGTATTATCTATTGCAAGCGAATTTCCACGGTCATCATTATCGCCCCCCATATTTTTTGCCCATATAAAATTTCCGCCAGCATCTAATTTCAGAATAAAAATATCATCAGAATATGGATTGCCTGCAGCCGTGCCTGTGGTAATCAGATTGAAAGTGTCTAAAGCACCGGTTCCCGGATTAAAATCAACTGTATTCTGAAACCAACCTGTAGCATAAACGTTACCCGCTGCATCTGTTTTTATTGACGTACCTATGTCATCACCAAACCATCCCATTTGTTTTGCCCAAATAAAATTGCCGCCTGTGTCTAACTTCTGAATAAAAATATCACCATACAATGAACCTCCGTTTGATGTGAGCGGATATGAATTCAAACCCGGATCAAAATCAACAGTTCCGTTAAATGCGCCTGTAGAATAAATATTCCCACTTAAATCAGCAGTTACTGCTTTGCTGTTATCATAATTTGAATTACCTGTTTGTGTTACCCATTTGAAATTTCCGGATGCATCAAGTTTGATAATGAAATTGTCAAACAAACCATTTGAAGTTAAATTAAAAACAGGAGTGCCCGGGTCGAAGTCTGTAACACTGCTGAAATAACCTGTTACAATAATATTGTCGTTAACATCAATAGCTACTGACTTGCCTTCCTCATCACCTGTTCCTCCCATTCTTTTTGCCCAAAGAAAATTGCCATTGGGGTCTAATTTCTGAATAAAAATATCGAGACTATCTGTAGCCGTAAGATTGAATGATCCTACAGCACTCGGATCAAAATCAACAGTATTTTCAAATGAACCCGTTGTAATAATATTTCCTGCACCATCAATGGCGATTGAATATCCGCGATCAAAACCTGTCCCGCCCATTTGCTTCGCCCATCCAAAATTTCCGGCAGCATCTAACTTTTGAATAAATACATCACCCAGCCCGTTAAAGTTTAAATTGAAAGTACCCGAACCCGGATCGAAATCAACGCTGCCTTCAAAATAACCTGTGGTGTAAATATTGCCTGCAGCATCTGTTACAATGGAATTGCCGGAGTCATCAAATTGAGCTCCTGTTCTTTTTGCCCATCCGAATGTATTGTTTTGTGCTATAAGTTGCATGGTGGCAATTACATTAAGTGTAATTATCAGCGCAATTGTTTTTATATTTTTCATGATGATTAATTTAATATTGAAATGAATTTGGGTTTATAACAGATTAAAACTGCAAGCAATGATAATTGAAAAATTTTATGATTGAAATATCCATTAAGCGAAATGTGTTTTCATTAATGATGCTGTTAAGATATTTAAAGAATGTTTTCAGCATTTTAAAATTTGCTGCAATATAATTGTCTGACAGTTTTAAGTCGTAAAAAAGATAAGCGGTAAACTTCGTATAAAAATGAGGCCCAATATTTTTTTTCAAAATTTATATCACGGCTTTTCAACTTCGATCGTATAGGAACAGCCGGCTCGTGTCATAATTAATCTTTCGAATTTCAAGTACTAATTTTATCCGGGTCCTGGCTTGTGTGAAAAATATCTTTAATGTAAACTGCGTTGTTTTCTATCCGGTAATTTTGTAAGTCTTCATTTCAACTTTTCAAACATTGCAAACACTTCGTCATTCGAAAAAATATTTCCATTCTTAATATCATTTTCAGCCCGCTCATTTCGCGCAAGAAATTCTTCCATTGTAAATCGTTTTAAAGATTCCTTTGACTTTTTGGAGTTGGTATCCATAGTTTTAGAAATGATTTTGTTCAACGCATTCAGTAACTCCCGGTCATCAATCCTGCTGATTGATTTGATAAGATTTTCTTTTAATGCAATAGTGGTCACAATTCATTTATTTAAGAACAAATATAGGAATAGAAATTAATTGAAACGGAAAATTAACCAACGTGCTTTGGATAATCAAAAAATGAGGAAGGACAAGAGTAATGTTGCCGTTCAAATAAAATCATTGTTTTACAATCTTCCTCACAGTTCTTTCTCCATCAACCGTTATCTCAAGAAAATATATCCCATTTGAAAGGCTACTTAAATCAATAGTCTTATTATAAGTGTTGTAAAAATTATTTTCCTCTGAAATAAAAAGTATCATTCCTAAAGTGTTTCTTACTTCAATTGTAAGGTGTTTGATGTTTTGTTTTTCAAAATGAATTGAAATATTATTTGTGAATGGATTAGGATTAATCGAAATAGGAAGTCGGAAGTTGGAAGTCGGAAGGATTGCTGACGGAATACTATCACAGAATTTTACAATCCAATAATCATCAACGCCATTCCATGCAGGCTGTGATTTATAACCCCCTACACCTGCACTTGAAAAATTTGCAATCATATAACATCCGTCCTGTGATTCAATTGCAAGACCCGTTTCATCTTCACCGGTGGTGAATATTGTTTTATCCCATTGCTTATTGCCAAGTGAATCTGTTTTCACAATCCACGATTGCTCTATTCCAAGATTGTTTTCTGTTTTATCACCGCCAATTCCCGAATAAGAAATACCTGCAGCTAAAAATCCTTTATCAGTAGTTTGATTAATGCTCCCAAATACTTCTTCATTAGAGGTTCCTCCGAAATCTTTATCCCATTCTTTATTACCAAGTGAATCTGTTTTTACAATCCAGTAATCATAAGCTCCCCACGATGCCTGTGTTTTATCTCCGCCAATTCCTGAAAGCGAATTCCCGCCAAGGATATATCCTTTATCTGCTGTTTGTTGCAATGCAAAAAGTCCGTCAATGTTTGTGCCGCCAATATCTTTATCCCATTGCTTATTTCCTGCTCCATCAATTTTCAAAATCCACATATCATAACCTCCCCAGGATACCTGCGATTTATCGCCACTTATATTTGAGTTGGAAAATCCTCCGAGTATATATCCGCCATCATCAGTTTGCTGAAGCGAATGAAACCAATCATCATCAGTTCCGCCATAAGCTTTGTCCCATTGAAAATTTCCAAACTCATCGGTTTTAATAATCCAGTAATCTTTGCTTCCATAAGATGGTTGCGTTTTATCACCGCTTGAATCAGAATAAGAATAACCTCCTAACATATACCCTCCATCAGCAGTTTGCTGAACTGAATAAAGCCAGTCGGTCTTATCTCCGCCAAAAGTTTTATCCCATTGTTTAAGACCAAGTGAATCAATTTTCACAATCCAGTAATCTTCCATGCCCTGCGATGGTTGTGATTTATCTCCACTCATGCCTGAGTAGGAGGTGCCACCAAGTATAAATCCGCCATCGGCAGTTTGATTAACATCGTAAAGCAAGTCATCATCAAAGCCACCGAAATCTTTATCCCATTGCATTACCCCGAGCGAATCAAGTTTTACCACCCAGTAATCAAAGCCTCCATTCGTTGGCTGCGTTTTATCTCCGCTTATTGCAGAGCCTGAATGTCCGCCAAGAATATAACCGCCATCTGCTGTTTGTTTGAAACAGGTTAGTATTTCGGCAGCGGTGCCGCCATACCTGTAATCCCATAATTTAAATGATGGAGCCTGTGCTAAAGCATCATTTAAAAATGAAATTATAAAAAATAATAAAAGTAAATTTCGCTTCATGTATCAGTTTTTGAATTACTGCAAAAGAAATTGCAATAAGCAGATATCTTTCAACAAACTTAACAAAAATTAGTTGGATGAACTTCTTAAAACCCTTTCAGATAACCTACATTTGCCGCGCAAATTTTTTTCCTATCCGTAGCATGTCAATAAAAACAAAAATAGAAGACCTCGATTCAAAACAAAATATAATTATAAAAGGTGCGGCTGTAAACAATCTTAAACATATTGATGTAGCGCTTCCGCGCAATAAGTTTATTGTAATAACAGGAGTAAGCGGTAGTGGCAAATCATCATTAGCTTTTGATACGCTGTATGCTGAAGGACAAAGGCGATATGTAGAAAGTCTTTCGTCTTATGCGCGGCAGTTCATGGGTAAAATGGACAAGCCCGAAGTGGAATACATTAAAGGTATTGCACCTGCCATTGCAATTGAACAAAAAGTAAATACGCGTAATCCGCGAAGCACTGTAGGTACATCAACAGAAATTTATGATTATCTCAAATTATTGTATGCTCGCATTGGTAAAACTTATTCTCCCATAAGCAATCAATTGGTGAGAAAAAACAATGTTGCTGATGTTTTAGATTTTGTAAATGCATTGCCAAAAGGCAGTCGCGTGTTGTTGCTTACACCGCTTAACATTCATCACCTGCGAACTTTAAAAGAGGAATTGCAAATACTATTGCAAAAAGGTTTTGCACGTATTGAAATTGATGGTGAGATAAAAAAAATTGAAGATGTTTTGTTGAGTGAAAGTGAAGGAGAAAGTGGTAGTGGTAGTGGTAGTGGTAGTGGTAGTGGTAGTAAGAGTCGCAGTACAAAAAAAGTTGCTGCCAAAAAAGAAAACACAAACCAATTTGCTCGCATTCTCGTTGACCGCCTCGTAGTTGAAGAAATTACCGATGAATCATCAGCGCGCATAAGTGATTCTGTGCAGATTGCTTTTAATGAGGGGAGCGGTGTGTGTGTAGTTGAAAAAATAAATGAAGATGGAAGTAAAGAAGTCACGGAATTTTCGAACCGCTTTGAAGCTGACGGAATGGTGTTTGAAGAACCTTCTGTAAATTTATTTTCATTCAACAATCCTTATGGTGCATGTAAACGGTGTGAAGGTTTTGGAAGTATCATTGGCATTGACATTGATTTAGTAATTCCCGATAAAAGTCTTTCAATTTATGATGGTGCCATAGTTGCATGGCGCGGTGAAAAGATGAGTGAGTGGAATAATAACCTGATAAAAACTGCTTACAAATTTGATTTCCCTATTCACAAACCATATTATGAGCTTACGGAGTTTCACAAAAAATTATTGTGGACAGGCAATGAATTTTTTTATGGATTGAATGCATTCTTCGAACATGTTGAATCACAGAATTATAAAATTCAATACCGCGTTATGTTATCGCGTTACCGCGGAAAAACAATTTGCCCTGAGTGCAAAGGCTCACGTTTGCGCGCTGATGCCAACTATGTGAAAGTTGGAGACAAATCAATTACCGATATTGTTTTAATGCCTGTAAAGAAAAGCTTAGAACATTTTCGTAATTTGAAATTGGATAAAAACGATACAGTTATTTCAAAACGTTTGCTTACTGAAATTACCAACCGCCTCCAGTTTCTTGATGATGTTGGTCTTGGGTATCTTACTTTGAATCGTTTATCGAACACGTTATCGGGGGGCGAATCGCAACGCATTAATCTTGCAACTTCACTTGGCAGTTCTTTGGTGGGGAGCATGTATATTTTAGATGAACCGAGCATTGGCTTGCATCCGCGTGATACCGTTCGATTGATTAAAGTTTTAAGATCATTGCAGAAGTTAGGTAATACATTAATAGTTGTGGAACATGACGAAGAAATAATGCGCAGCGCTGATGAGTTGATTGACATTGGTCCGATGGCTGGAAGTCATGGTGGTCATCTTGTTTTTCAAGGGACTTATGATGAAATAATGCGAGATAAGGAAAGCCTTACGGCACGCTATCTTTCAGGCCTTGATAAAATTGAAACACCGCGATTACGCAGAGCATGGAAAAATTATATCGGCATAAACGGAGCGCGCGAAAACAATCTGAAAAATCTAACCGTAAAAATTCCACTTGGAGTAATGACGGTTATAACAGGCGTTAGCGGTTCGGGAAAAACATCACTCATCAAAAAAATTCTTTACCCCGCACTTAAAAAAATAATCGGTGGCTATGGTGAGCAAAGCGGAAATTATGATAAGTTGAGTGGTGATTATAATTCAATTAAAGTTGCCGAAATGATTGACCAGAATCCGATAGGCAAATCATCACGAAGCAATCCAGTAACTTATGTAAAAGCTTATGATGAAATACGTGCATTGTATGCCGACCTACCACTTTCAAAAACAAGAAAATTAAAACCATCTCATTTTTCTTTTAATGTAGAGGGTGGTCGTTGCGAAAATTGCCAGGGCGAAGGTTTTGTAACAATTGAAATGCAGTTTATGGCTGATATACATTTGAAATGTGATGTATGTAACGGTAAGCGTTTTAAGGAAGAAGTGCTTACCATAAAATATCGCGATACGAGTATTGATGAAATTTTGGATATGACTGTGGATGATGCGCTTGATTTTTTTGATGAGATCAGCACGTTAGAAAAATTTAAAGGCTATGAACGTAAAATTTCAAACCGCCTGCAACCTTTGCAGGATGTCGGTTTGGGCTACATCAAATTAGGACAGGCATCAAGCACATTAAGCGGAGGCGAAGCGCAACGAATTAAATTAGCGTCATACTTAACCAAAGGCAGCAGCGCCAGCGATACACTTTTTATTTTCGATGAACCAACAACTGGATTGCACTTTCACGACATCAGCAAATTGTTGGATGCTTTTAACGCACTTATAAAACAAGGCAACAGTGTTTTAATTATCGAACACAATCCCGATGTAATCAAATGTGCCGATTGGGTAATAGACCTCGGTCCCGAAGGTGGTGATGATGGAGGCTATTTAGTTTTCGAAGGCAAACCTGAAGACTTAATAAAGTGCGAAGGGTCTTATACGGGGAAATATTTGGTGGGGAAAATTTAGTAGCATGTATGTAGGACAGATTAGCAATCTGTCTTTTTCGTAAATCGCACCGCACATTTCACAATAAAACTATTTGGACGAAAAAGATTTCATATCGCTGCTTAAATCAGGTGAACAATCTGCTTTTAAAACCCTCGTAAAAAATTTTGGTGGTAAAGTTTTTAATACTTCAATTGGAATCTTGCAAAACACAGAAGATGCCGAAGACATCACACAGGAAGTTTTTGCAGAAGTGTTTCAATCCCTCCATCAATTTAAAGGGGAATCAAAACTCAGCACGTGGATTTACCGCATCACAGTTTCCAAATCATTAGAATTTTTGAGAAAGAAGAATCGTAAAAAGCGGTTTGGTTTTATGCAAAGTTTATTCAGTAATGATAGTGCGGAACCCATAAAAGATATTTCACATTTTCATCACCCAGGTGTGCAATTGGAAAATAAAGAGCGTTCTGCAATTTTATTTGCTGCCATAAATAAGTTGCCCGAAAATCAAAAAACAGCATTTATTTTGCATAAGGTGGAAGATTTAAGTTATGCTGAAATTACTGAAGTAATGCAGGTTTCATTATCCTCAGTAGAATCATTGATGTTTCGCGCAAAGCAAAACCTGCAAAAGTTGTTGGGAGATTATTATGAAAAAAATGAAAAATAGAATGCCACGAAGACACAAAGACACTAAGTTTTCTTTGTGCCTTTTAGCCTTAGTGGCAAAAGAATTTAAAAGTAACCGCAAGTTTTTAAAAAATTAAACATCTAATACATCATGAACTCAAAAGAAAAGCTTATTGAGGAAACATTACAAAGCATTGAAAACATAAAACGTGCAACTGTTTCTCCAGAATTATATGAGCTGGTTATGGAGCGTTTGAAAAATCAGAAGGCTAGGATTGTTTCTATAAAGTCCCAAACAATGTGGCGTGCTGCTGCATGCATTGCAGTGCTGGTCGGCTTGAATATTTTTACTTTGATTCAAAATAAAAAATCAGATAGCACCCCGCCTGATAACTCAAATTCATTCGCACAGGAATATTTTTCATATTTGAAAGAAAACTGAAAAACAAAATGGAAAGCGCCAAATTTCTCAAAACAGTCGTCATCATTTTATTACTCATTAATATAGGTACACTTGCTTTTATGTGGTTTGATAAGCCTCATCACGGACCACCACCTCCGCATGAAGGAGGAGATGCTATGGAGTTTCTTTCCCGCGAATTAAAATTTAGTGATGCACAGCAAAAACAATTTGAAGAATTGCGTGAGCAACATCATGATGCAGTTGAACCATTACAAAAAGCAAGCAGGAAATTACACGACCAATATTTTAATATGTTAGCTGATGCAAACACTGATTCTTTAACAATAGTGCAGGTAGCCGATTCAATGATCGCTGTTCAAAAGCAAATTGAATTGAAAACATATTATCACTTTAAATCGGTAAGAGCAATCTGCACTCCTGAACAACAGAAAAAATTTGATGATGTAATTGCTGATGCCTTGCATCAGATGGCAAGAAAACCTCCGGGCGTAAGAGGCAGATAGTTAAACTAATCAGTACTTTGTGCGTCTGAAAAGGAATTCAAATTTCTTTAATTAACCTGGTTGTTTAATTTTATGCAAAATGAAAAAAATAGTACAAACCGTTTTTTTAACCCTGTTTTTTCAATCAGTTAAAGCGCAGCAGAATACCATCCTCATTATCGCTGATGATGTAAGTCCTGATTATTTCAGTTTTAGTCCTGATGCAAAAGACACAGCTATCACTCCCAATATCAATACGCTTGCTGCAAACGGAATTCGCTTTATACGCGCATGGGCCAACCCGGTTTGCTCACCAACACGTGCAAGCATGTTTAGCGGCAGGTATCCATTTCGTACAGGTGTTGGCACTGTTATTACAAATAACATGTCTGCACAATTAGACACTTCTGAAATGACTATTGCCAAGCTATTGAAATATTATGCGCCCGTTCAATACAATACCGGTTGTGTTGGCAAATGGCATATAACAGCGCCAATTCCACCGAAATATTTGCATCCTAATAAAATGGGATATAATTTTTATTCAGGAAATTTAAGCGGAGCCTTACCTGATTTCTATTCGTATCCGAGAGTTACTAACGGAGTGATTGATACAGTAACTCTTTATGCAACAACACAAACTGTAAATGATGCAATCGGTTGGATGGATACGATGAATACATCGAAGCCTTTTTTTCTGTGGCTTGCATTTAATGCACCACATTTTCCTTATCATAAACCACCTGATAGTTTGATTACAAACACCGGATTATCAGGCACACCTGCTGATATACTTGCACAGCCAAAAGAATATTTCAAAGCGATGATTGAAGCTATGGATACAGAAATCGGAAGACTGTTTCAATATTTGAATACAAATAACCTGATGGATAGCACCAACATTATTTTTATTGGTGATAATGGAAATGAACAGGATGTTGCGCAGGTAACGCCATTTCAAGCCAAGGCAACGCTTTATGATTATGGTGTGCATGTTCCGTTTATTATTTCAGGTCCTGCTGTTGTAAACCCTAACAGGGAAAGCGATGCATTGGTCAGTACAACAGATTTATTTGCAACCATCGCTGAGCTTTGCGGATTCAACAATTGGTTGAATTTTATTCCTGCAAACAAATTACCGGTTGATGCAAAAAGTATTTTGCCCATTATTAAAAATCAAACTACTGTTATAAGAGATTGGAATTTCACTGAACAGTTTGCAACACCAACTACAGTAAAAGATGGCAAGACAATAAGAAACTTAAATTATCAACTGCTTCGTTTTGATAATGGAATAGAAAAAATGTATAATATGATTACAGATACGCTGGAGTTAAATAATTTATTAGCAGGAAATTTAACAGCAATAGAAATCAGCAATTATCATTCGCTTTGTGATACATTGAGTGCATTGGTTGGAACCAGCAATTGCACTTCACTTTCTATAAATGAGGCGGATGAAAATGTAAATTCACTTGTAACTGTTTCAAATCCTTTTACAGGTAATTTATTTATTCATGCTGATGCTGATTTGAAAAATGCGACTGTATCGTTAATGGATGTTACAGGATGGGTAATTGAGAAATGGGAAGTTAACCTGGTTAAAAATAATTCTACATCGTTAAAATTATCAACTGAAATACCGCAAGGCATTTATTTTTTGAATGTAAAAACATCAACGCAAAATTTTTCAATTAAGCTGATGCATGAGTGATTTAAAAGCGGCAGTTTTTCATTGCAACGTTTTTTTTGTTTGTACAATCAAAAGTTATTTCTTTAGACAAAATCTTGCGATACAAAAATCCAATATGAAAAATAAATTCCGTTTTCAATTCACTAAATATTCGCTAATTGCTTCACTGATTTTCATTTCGCTTTTCCAAAGTGCGCAATGTTTATCGCAGTGTTGCACTTATCATTTGCACATGCACGATAGCTATGGTGACGGCTGGAATGGTGGCTTTTTAGAGATTTACATAAACAATGCTTTAGTCGGAAATTATAGTGGAAGCAATTTTGGAAGCACTGATACTTTTACAATTTGCAATGGCGATTCATTGCAACTTTTATATACAGCAGGTATGTATGAAAATGAAAATACCTACCAGTTATACGATGCAGCTTACAATCTTGTTTTTGCTGATGGACCCACTCCGCAAACAGGAAATGTATTTTCCACAACAGGAAATTGTTTTTCAATAACAGTGCCCGGCAACAATCCATGCACGGCAATTCCCATTGATACCGGACAATGTTTAATGAGCGATAATACAGGCTTTATAGGTTCGGGACTTAATCCGAAATGTGCAAGTTATGTTGGTGGTGATGTTTGGTTTACAATGCAGGTTCCTCCATCGGGCAATCTTAGTTTTGAAACTGACAGCGGAACTTTAACCGATACGGGAATTGCTGTATGGACTGATTCAACTTGCACCAATCTGAAACTTTTAGGTTGTGATGATGATGCAGGCAATGGATATTATTCATTGCTGTTTTTAAATGACCTCACACCTGGGCAAGCGCTGTACATACAGGTTTGGGGTTATGGTGGCGCAACAGGTTCGTTTCAATTGTGCGCAAATGATTTGGGAATAGTTTCTCTTGATAGTTCTGAACTTCCGATTGTGATGATTAACACGTTGGGACAAACCATTGTTCCTGATACAAAAATTAATGCGTTAATGGAAATTAAATACAATGGTCCGAACAGCATCACTTATATTACTGATAGTGCAAATGAATACAACGGAAATATTGGTATTGCAATTCGCGGTGCCTTCTCATCAGGTTTTCCTCAGCATCCTTATGGTTTTGAAACGCGAACTGCTGCCGGGGCGAATAATAATGTTTCTATTCTCGGAATGCCTGCCGAAAACGATTGGGTGTTGATACCAAATTTCAACGACCGTTCTTTAATTCGAAACACTCTTGCCTGCAGGCTCTTTGCCGATATGGGCAATTATAGTCCGCGTACAAGTTTGTGCGAAGTGCTTGTTGATAGCAGCTACAAAGGCATTTATGTTCTCAGCGAAAAAATCAAACGTGATAAGGGTCGTGTTGACATTGCTAAATTAACTACCTCAGATAATACCGGTGATTCAGTTACAGGGGGATATATTCTTCAACAAAATTATTGGGATGGCAGCAATAGTTTTCAATCCAACTATTCACCGATAGACCACCCGGGTTTTGATGTTCATTTCGTTTACGAATATCCGAAAGCAGATTCAATTACGATTCCGCAAAAAAATTATATCGCTTCTTATATTGATAGTTTGGAAGATGCGCTTTACAGTATAAACTTTACTGATACAGTTAGCGGTTACAGAAAGTACCTTGATGTAAAATCATTCATAGATTATTTTTTAGTGAATGAATTATCACGCAACAATGATGGCTTTAAGAAGAGTGTATTTTTTAATAAGGATAAATTTTCAAAGGGCGGAAAATTAAAAGCGGGACCCGTTTGGGATTTTGACTGGGCATGGAAAAATCTTTATGGTTGTTCAATATTTGAAGCTATTGATGGTTCAGGATGGGCGCATCACATCAACGATTGCTTTACTGATAATTATTCATGCGGATGGTATATCCGGCTGTTGCAGGACAGTATTTTCAATAATGAATTGCGTTGCACCTATGAAAACTACCGTCAAACAATTTTAGATACTGCTTACATTTTTTCTTACATGGACAGTGTACGCAACTTAGTTCAAAATGCACAGGCGCGTCATTTTAAGAAATGGCCAATACTTGGTGTGAGCGGCCCGGCTCCCGAAGTAGGTGCTATTGCAACAACTTATAACGCAGAAATTGATACGCTCAAAGCATGGATTAATTTGCGATTGCAATGGCTTGATGCAAATATTCCGGGACTTTGTTCTTATGTTGGAATGGAACAATTAAATTCAATTCAAACCTTGAAATGTTTTCCTAATCCAAGCACCGGTAATTTTCACTTTGAAGGATTAATTAATGAATCATCAACACTCAGTATTTATGATGCAGCAGGAAAAATGATTGACCATTTTGAAATTAACAAAGGCAATGTTCAACTCAATTATCAATTGAACAGAAAGGGAGTTTTTTATTTTAGGATTACCAATCGAACCGGGCTTTTGCAGTATGGGAAACTTGTTGTGATTTAGCTCAGCTAATCTTTGACGCTTACTTCTCTGTCTCATGTGTCTGACACCCGAAAAAGGTGTCTGACACAGTTCCCTTGATTTGTCTGACCCAGAACAATTTTATTTGTCAGACACCTTTTTCGGGTGTCAGACAAATTTTTTTTCGTGGCACCGCAAGTTTTTATTTCATACATCATCTAATGCTATATAGATGAGAAGTGTTTAATCCTAATTACCGATAAAATTATCTTATCTTCGAATCAGGATGTAAATGATGCAAGCATAACACTGTATGATTTAACCGGCCGCGAAATCGCTTTATAGAAAAATATTTTCTTGATTGCAAATGAGCAGCAACAATTATCGGTTGATAAAAATATTCCAATCGGAATTTATATTGTTGTAATAAAAAATTCAACTATGAACTTTGTTTCTAAAATTAATCATCAATAAATATACTCGTAAATGAAAAAAACATTTTCACTGATTGCAACGCTAATAATAACCATGCAATTGGCTTCAGCTCAAATCACCCCTGATGTTTCATCATGGATTCGTAACACGACAAGCGCAACAGGTTACAATGGCATTCTGTCTAATGTTCAAATTGTTCAGTACTCTACAAACAATGTGTATGTGAGTTGCACCTGTATTCCCGGTTACAGCATTGGTCCATGGACAGGAAATCCGAACACGCCATCCAATCAGAATTTTGTTTTCAAGATTACTCGCAATCCTGCACAGAACACGGGCACTACAACTGCTGTTGGTCTTGGTCATATAGGTGTGTGGACAAACGGGGTAAGTGTTTTTAATGTGAGCGATGCACAATCATATAACAATGCAGGAGTTTGGTTTCGCAATGCATATTATTGGGAAGGTCCGGGATTTGATAACTGCCTCGGGCATCCGCAACAGCAAGGTGAGTATCACCACCATGTTAGCCCGACATGTTTGTATAACGAAGCCGACAGTTTAAACCATTCACCGATTATCGGTTATGCATTTGACGGTTTCCCGATTTACGGTGCTTACGCTTACACCAATACCACCGGAACAGGTGCGATAAAAAGAATGGAAAGCAGCTATGTATTGTCAACCAGCACAACGCGCGTAAATGGTCCCGCAGTTGGCGGAATGTATCCTAATGGTTGTTTTATTGGTGATTATATTTACACAGCCGGTTCAGGAGATTTAGATGTGCGCAACGGAAGGTTTTGTGTGACGCCAGAATATCCAAATGGAACATATTGTTACTTCGTTACCATTGATGTAGCCTTGAATCCCGTTTTTCCTTACACATTTTATGGAACTTATTATGGAGTAGTGCAGGCTGGTAATACTGGAATGGGGTCAGGTCATAACACTATCAGCGAGCCAACAACTATTTATAATGGAAGTGTTGGTATTGACGAAGTGGCTTCGCAAATTAAATTTCAACTCACTCCGAATCCTGTAACAGATTATGCATTTATTTATTTCGACCCTTCAAGTGCAAATAATGTAACAGGGGAAATTTATGATGGATCAGGAAAATTATTATTCACGCAAGATAATTTACAGCCAAGCATCAGTTATACTTTTGATTTTACAAAATACGCCTCTGGAAATTATTTTATGCACTTTACATCCGGTAATCAAAAAGTGGTGCAGAAGATTGTGAAAGTGAAATAGCTTTTTTTCTTTTGCCACTAAGGCACTAAGGCATAAAGAAAAGTTAAGAAACTTAGTGTCTTAGTGCCTTAGTGGCAATTTAACTTCCCTATATGATTCAAAGAAAAATTTCTACCTGCCTTGCAGTTATCATAATTGCAATGTTTTTTATTTCAGCCAAACCCAATGATAAATGCAAATTGAAAATTCAGTTTGAAAATTTTGTTGGTAATGATTTGCTGAAGTTAGATTCAGCCGTTTATAAAAATTCGTTAGGTCAAACCTTCACTGTTTCAAAATTCAAATACTACATCAGCAACATTCATTTGAAAAATAAAAAAGGAACTGAATTTATTTCGAAAGAATTTTTTTTAGTGAATGATGAAGAAGTAAAATCAAAACAGATTTTGTTGAATGATATTCCCGAAGGAGAATACACTGCAATCAGCTTTATACTTGGTGTGGATAGCTTGCACAATTGCAGCGGAGTTCAGAAAGGCGCTTTAGATCCTATAAACGGTATGTTCTGGGCTTGGAACACAGGATATGTTTTTATGAAGATAGAAGGTCATGCTCCTCAATCAATATCACCGGGAAATATTTTTGAGTTTCATATCGGAGGTTTTCAGGGACAGTTTAATGCGTTACGAGATATTAAGATGGCAATTGGCAATTGGCAATTGGCAACAAATAAGGAAAACAATTTGAAAATTAAAGTTGATGCTGCTGAAATTTTTAAGACACCAAATGAAATTGATTTTGCATATTTATCTTCAGTTACCGATAATAATAACAATACAATTATTGCCGATAATTATGTTGATATGTTTAGTGTGATTGAAGTTAAATAATTATAGCCACTAAGCCACAAAGAAAAACTTAGAGCCTTCGTGCCTTCGTGGCAAAGTCAAAATTAATGAAGAATAAAAAATACTACATAGTTTTCTTTTCTCTCATATTACTCATTTTACTGAATGGATTTATTGAAGACAATCCTTATTTCATTATCACAAAAAAAGATGTTGAATTAAAAATTCCGAAAGGATTTCCAAAACCTGTTTATGATTTCAAGCAAAACAAAATAACTCCTGAAGGTTTTGTTTTAGGAAGAAAATTATTTTACGACCCGATACTCTCAAATGATTATTTTACAAGCTGTGCATCGTGTCATCAACGCTTCGCAGCCTTTGCTCATATTGACCATCCATTAAGTCATGGCGTGTTAGGAAAGATCGGCAAACGAAATGTTCCTGCATTGCAAAACCTGATTTGGAAAGATGGGTTTATGGCTGACGGGGGAATCAATCATTTGGATTTGCAACCGATTGCTCCAATGACAAGCCCTGTTGAAATGGCTGAGACGCTTGAAAATGTAATTAAGAAATTGCAAAACGATTCAGTTTATCCGGCCTTGTTTTACAAAGCCTTCGGTGATTCAATCGTAACATCAGAACATTTATTGAAATCACTTTCACAATTTCTTTGCCTGATGGTTTCGTGCGATTCACGTTATGATAAATATATGCAGGGCAAAGAAAAATTTACAGAGAAGGAATTATCAGGATTGAAATTATTCAGAAACCATTGTGCGGGTTGTCATAAAGAACCTTTGTTTACTGATAACAGTTACCGTAACATTGGCCTGAAACCAGACACTGCTTTAAAAGATAGCGGTCGAGCAGCCATCACAGGTTTGCAAAGTGATTATATGAAATTTAAAGTTCCAAGCTTACGCAATGTTGAGTTGACTTATCCCTATATGCACGATGGTCGTTTTAAAAATCTGCAATTGGTGATGAATCATTATGCGGAAGGAAATTTTTTTACCGCCCACATTGATGAAATCATTTTGAGAAATGTTGGATTAACGGAAGAAGAAAAGTCTGACATCATTGTTTTTTTAAAAACACTCACCGATAAAACTTTTTTGTATGACAGGAGATTTGCTGACCCTAATTTCAGGTGAGGAGCCCTATGAGCCTTCCATACACTTTCGGAAAGTTCCTTCAACTTTCCGAAAGTTTCTTACGACAATCATTTTTATTATTCTTGCATTTCACGCCATAATCAATGCGTAGTTATTCATGATGAAAAGTAAAACGGCTTCAAAGCAAAATCAAAAAGATAAAAAGCCACTGGTTGATAAGCCCAAAGTCAGAGGCTCAAGGCCCGAAGCAGACAACAAGTATTGGTTGTATCTAAGTGGTATTCTTTTTCTTACAGCTATTGTTTTTTTTCCGATTTTAAAAAATGGTTTTACAAATTGGGATGATCCGACCTACATTACCAATAACCCGTTAATTAAAGGATTATCCGCTTCCAACATTAAAAGAATTTTCAGCGAAGTTTATTTTGCAAACTACCAACCGCTTCACATTTTATCATACTGCATCGAATATCACTTTTTTAAAATGAATCCTGCGGGTTATCACACGGTGAGTTTAATCATGCATCTCATTAATGTGATTTTGGTTTTCTTTTTTGTGAGAAAACTTTCTGATAATAATATAATCGCTCTTGCAACTTGTTTACTATTTGCCATTAATCCATTACGAACTGAATCTGTTGCCTGGGTGGCTGAACGAAAGGATTTATTATACTCGATGTTCTTTTTTGCTGCATTGATTTTTTATATGAATTATATTAAAGGAGCAGAAAATGATGTGAGAGAAAATCAAAAACTTCAAACTAAATATTTAATTTATGCTTTCCTGTTTTTTGTGCTTTCTGTTTTTTCAAAAGCTATGGCTGTTTCATTGGTGCCTGTTTTGTTTTTGCTTGATTTTTATGTCGGAAGAAAATTTGGTTTAAGAAGTGTTTTAGAAAAAATTCCGTTTCTGATATTGGCAATTATAATGGGTTTGGTTTCAGTCAATGCCTCAAAGGAAGAAGGTTCAATTGATACATCAACTAACTATTCATTTATTGACAGATTGATTTTTGCCTGCCATAATTTGTTGCAATACATTATAAAGTCAGTTGTTCCCTATAATCAAAGCGCCTACTATCAATATCCTGAAAAAGTATCAGGCAGCTTGCCCGTTCAATATTATGTGGCTGGGTTAATTGCAATTGCACTTGCAGTATTCGCATTTTATTCATTAAAAAAAGGCAAACAGTTTTTCTTTGCGATTACATTTTTTGTTGTCACTGTTTTTTTGGTGTTGATGATAATTCCTGTCGGACCAACAATATTTTCTGAACGTTATTCCTACATACCAAGTGTTGGATTATTTTTTCTCCTTGTTTCTTACGCATATAATTTTGTTGCCATCAAACCTGAAATAAAAACAATTGCATTAATCCTTTTAGGAATAGTTTCATGCACTTATGCTTATCTTACTTATGAACGATGCAAAGTGTGGAAAGACAGCATAACGCTTTGGAGTGATGCAGTAAAACAATTTCCGAAAGCGCCTCATGCATTGAATAATCGTGGCGATGCGTATTTTCAGGCAGGACAATTTGAACCTGCCCTTGTTGATTTTACAGAAGCGATTAAGGCTAACAACACTTATGCGCAAGCGTATTACAATCGCGGCAATGCTTATGGACAAATGGGAAAAGCAAAAGAAGCATTTGCAGATTTGAATGTTGCAATAAAATTAGATTCCAAAAATGCAGATGCTTACAATAAGCGCGGACAAGCCAACGGTGTACTCGGAAATTTTGATGCAGCCATCAATGATTTTAATACTGCATTGCAACTAAAGCCTGCATTAACAGAAGTGTATTTTAATCTCGGTATCACTTATCTGAATGCAAATAGAAAAGACCTTGCCTGTATCAATTTAAAAAAAGCAGTTGATGAAGGTTTCGAAAATGCCATAAAGCCGTATAATGAGATGTGTGGAAGGAAGTAACGAAGTGACGAGGTTACGAAGTGACGAGGTAAATGTAACTCGGGATACCATCCCGATCGCAGACAAAAATATAGCATTATCAATATAATGAAATTGAATATCGAGTTAAGAACATGAACGCAAAGCCTGCAACTGTAAAGCCAGAACAGATTGCTTTCCCGCGAAGGGGGGCGGGACAGGCTGTTCCTCGCAATGACGCTACAATAAACAGTAAACCGAAAACAAAAATATGAAGCGCGCTTACCTATACATGCACATAGCGATTTTACTCTGGGGTTTCACCGGAATTTTTGGTCGTGCTATCAATATGGGCTACGAACATATTGTATGGTATCGCATGATGCTGAGTTCATTGAGTTTGCTGCTGATATTAAAATTCAACAAGCAATTTGTTTTGCTTCCGTCTAAGGAAGTGTGGCGCATTTCATTAGTAGGTATTGTAGTGATGATTCACTGGATTTTATTTTATGCAGCCATTAAAGTAAGCAACGTATCCATCACGTTGGCCTGTTTTTCATCAGTAACTTTATTCACTGCTATTATCGAACCCATCATCAACAAGCGGAGAATTGATCTTTTCGAGATTATCTTTGCATTAATTGTAATGGCAGGCATTTACACCATTTTTGCATTTCAGAAAGTATATGTTGCAGGTATTATTTTGTCATTGCTGAGCGCACTTTTCGGTTCCATATTTACAATTTATAATAAGCGTTTTCTCGAAACTCACGATGCCGGTCTCATTACATTTTATGAATTATTTACGGGCTTTATATTTCTTAGCATAATACTTACCATTTATCTAAACATTACAAGTCTTCCATTTCAACTGCCATCATCAATTGACTGGTTATACTTGCTGCTGCTAAGTGTGATATGCACCACCATAGCATTTACAATATCTCTGATTGCACTTAAGCAACTCAACCCATTTATCATGAATCTTTCAGTAAATCTTGAACCTGTTTACAGTATAGTGCTTGCGATATTGATTTTTAATGAAGGAAAGTTTTTAAACGCGGGCTTCTATATAGGAACGTCTGTCATATTGCTTGCAGTATTTATACATGGCATCCATCAATGGTATTTGTCCCGAATAAAGAATAAGCAGATTGCCTCTGCCAAAGCTCCCGATTTGATTTAAGGGAAATTTAAATTGCCAAATTTGATGTCGTTTTTATGGCCACTTTATTGAAAAAATGTGTAGAGTTTGATAAAAACGTTTTAAAAAAAAATGATAATTAGGTTTTTGCTAAAATAAAATTTCTAACTTTCCACCCTCCCCCAAAAGGCAGGAACATGTTTTTAATTCCCTCGAAAGTGTTTTCAGCTAATAAATTATGTGTTTTTTCGGGTGGCTATTTTATATCAATGGCGTCTAAATGTAAACACCTGATAGATCAATCGGCATTAGTTGTCAGTACCAATGAAGGAGTTTAACGGTTGGGGAAAAATGTTGAGAACAAATTCATTTGCTCTCAAACAATTGTTTATTGAAATCAGGAATGTTTTATTTTCTTGAATTACATTAAGGAAGGACAGACCACTTATTAAAATTTTGAATATTTTTTTTGATTATTGGCAGAATGTATGGTTTATTGCAAGTCAGATCATAAAAAAGAGGAATGATAAAAAAACAAAATGACGAATAGAGTGATAGTTGGCACGGACGAATTAAACAAAATACATTTGCTTTCACTGGTAGCCAGCGAAACAGATAATGCTGTGCTTATATTTGACAGGGATCTTAACCTCGAATATGTTAACGCAGGTTTTACCAAAATGACGGGTTACAATATGGATGAGATTACATTGATTAAAGGGCGATCGCTTTTTAATATTACTTACAATGATAATTTTCCACAGATATTTGACGATGCCATTGTTGAACGCACCTCTAAAGTGTATGAGTCAAGCATGAAGCATAAGGATGGTCATGAGTTGTGGACATCATCAACCCTTACACCGGTTTTTGACGAACAGGGAGATCTGAAAAATGTGGTAGTTATTGATACCGATATTACTGAAAGAATGCGGATGGAGCGCCAGTTGCAGGAATCACTGGAAGAGCGCGGATTGCTGCTTAAAGAAATTCACCACAGGGTTAAAAATAATCTGCAGATTATCATCAGTCTTTTTAATTTGCAATCAAGTTATATAAGTGACGAGAGTGCACTCAAAGCATTGAAAGACGGCCAGCACAGAATTAAATCAATGGCATTGATACATGAGCGTTTTTATCAATCAGAAGGTCTTTCGAAAATTGATTTCGATGATTATATTAAAAGATTAACTGAAAATTTGTTTTTATCCTATAATATCAACCAGGAAAAAATAAAGTTCAAAATAGATTCTGTTAAAGTTCCTTTAGACATTGATACTGCTGTGCCTTGTGGCTTAATTGTAAATGAATTGGTAAGCAATTCATTAAATCATGCATTCGTGGGTCGTGAAACCGGAGAAATTTTTATTAGTTTTCACCCCCTCGGAGAATCGCATTGCCGGTTGATAATTGCTGATAACGGTGTGGGATTTAAAGAAGGTTTTGTTTTTGAGAATTCTGATTCACTCGGCACCCAGTTAGTAACAGCGCTTACGGAGCAGATTGATGGCAGGGTAGCGTATGAAAATAATAATAACGGATTAAAATACACTATTGATTTTAAAAGAGTATAATTAATATATTTAGCCCTTTCTATTTGCCCTTAATTTTATTGCCCTACAAAAAAAATCAAGTATGAGGAAGACAAAAATTTTAGTTGTTGAAGACGAAGTAATCGTTGCTAAGGACATCCAGAGAACACTGATCAAGTTAGGCTATGACGTACCCGTTACTGCACAATCAGCACAAAGCGCTTTTGAAAAAATTGACCAGGTGGACCCTGACCTCATTTTTTGCGACATTAAGCTCAAAGGTGAAGTGGATGGTATTGACATTGCCAAAAGGCTTAAAGAAGAATACCTTATCCCGGTAATCTTCCTTACATCTTATGCTGATAAAGCAACACTTGACCGCGCAAAAGTTACTGAACCTTATGGTTATATTTTGAAGCCTTTTAACGAAACCGACCTGCAGACAACTGTTGAAATGGCGCTTTATAAATTTGCCAAAGACCAGGAGGTTCGCGATAATGAACAACGTTATGCCAACGCGCTTCAGAATATTGATGAAGCACTTATAATAACTGATCTGGATGATAAAATAAATTATGTAAACCCGCGGGCTGAAGAAATTTTTAAAGCTCCGGCAAAGGAAGCTGTTGGTAAATCATTAGGCAGCATTGCCGAAATTACTCATGCTGATTTTGAAAAAATACATGCAGCCACCGAAGGTTTGCTACAGTTGAATGATGCTTCGGTAAAAAGCATTGCAACAGGCGAAAGTTACAAAGCGCTGGTAACTGTTTCGCAAATAAAAGATGAAATTAATAATCTCATTGGCCGGGCAATATTAATTAAGAGCAATGCCAATGTAGCCGCAGCCGCGGCTAAACCAGCCGTTGAAGGACAAGCGCAACCTGCGGCTGAAGATTCAGTAATTGAATCAATGATTTTTCACGATAGTTTTTTTGTGAAAAAAGGTTCGCTGCTCGTTAAGGTTTACCTCAGCAATATTCATTGGATACAGGCTATGGATAATTATGTGGTGATTCAAACTTCTAACGATCAGTTTGTGGTTCACTCTACCATGCGTGATATAGAAGCTAAGCTGCCGCCCGATCGTTTTGGCCGTGTGCATCGCTCTTATATTGTTCAGTACGATAAGATAGGAATGTTAGAAGAAAACACTATCGTGATAAACGAAAAAATTATTCCTGTAGGTAAATCGTACAAAGAGCAATTCATGAACAGGCTTAACTTTTTATAAGAAGGTAAAAAAAGTTCTTAAATAATATGGTGGCATGACTTGTAGTTGTGCCACCATTTTTATTTTACCGTCTAAACAACAATAGATGGTTATACGAAACTCTTGGCGACACAGAATCATATTTTTGCATACTTTTAAAAAATGATTCCGGCATTAAACTAAATGGCAGAAGAGAAAGAAATATCAGAACCACATTATCAAGGTTTGTAAGGAGTTTGACTTTGAACATTATTGCAGCGTAATTGCATGAACAGATTAAAAATTTTCATTAGCAGTGTTCAATCTGAATTTGCAGATGAGCGGCAGATGCTTTATAATTATTTGACAACCGATGCTTTGCTTGGTCGTTTCTTTGAACCATTCATTTTTGAAAAACTTCCGGCATCTGATAAGGATTCTTCTTCGGCATATTTAGAGCAGGTAAAACAATCGGATGTATATCTCGGAATTTTCGGAAAGGAATATGGATTTGAAAATAAAAAGGGATATTCCCCTACCGAACTGGAATTTAATTTAGCTACGGCTGAACATAAAACCCGTTTGATTTTTATAAGCCGTGTTGCAGAAAGCGACAGGCATCCGAAAGAAAATTCACTCATTAAAAAAGCAGAAGATGTTGTAGTCAGAAAAAAGTTTGCATCTGCTTCCGAACTTAAAACAGCCGTATATGCTTCACTTGTAAACCTGCTTGAGGAAAAGGAACTTATCCGCTCCGGTCCTTTTGATGCCACTGTTTGCAAAGGAGCAACTGTTTCTGATTTGGATGTTGATAGAATTAAATGGTTTGTGGAAACTGCACAGGCAAAAAGAGGATTTCCCCTCTTGGAATCTTCGCCTGTTGAAGATATTTTAACCCACCTGAACTTGTTTCGTGATAGCGGACTTACCAATGCTGCTCTTCTTCTGTTTGGCAAAAAGCCACAGCGTTTTTTCATTACTGCTGAAATCCGTTGCGTTCTTTTTCATGGCAATGAAATCAGAAAACCTGTCCCTTCTTACCAGGTTTATAAAGGTGATGTTTTTGAACAAGTGAACCAGGCAGTTGATTTTGTTTTATCACGCATCAATGTATCAGTAGGTGACAGAAGCGTTTCAGTTGATGCTCCCGTTGCTTATGAAATTCCCCGCACTGCCGTAACTGAAGCCATTGTGAATGCGATAGCACATCGTGATTATACGAGCACAGGTTCAGTTCAGGTAATGCTTTTCAAAAACCGTCTTGAAATTTGGAACCCCGGTCACTTGCCTTATTATTTATCCGTTTCAAAGCTCAAACAACCTCATGGTTCCTTCCCTCCTAATCCTTTATTGGCAGAGCCAATGTATTTGGCTGGTTATATTGAACGACTTGGAACAGGAATTCCTGATTTGATTAAAGCGTGTAAAGATTCAGGTTTGAAAGAACCCGAACTTATTCAGGAAGAAGAATTCAAAATCATTCTTTGGAGAACTACTACCGGACAAGTTAGTGGGGAAGCTAGTGGGGAAGTTAGTGGGGAAGCTGCTCGAAGGGTTGTTATAGTATTGAACGGTGAAATGAAAAGAGCTGATATCCAAAACCTGCTGCAATTACGGCATGACGATTTTTTCAGAATCAATTATATAACTCCCTCTATTGAAGCGGGTTATATCGAAATGACGATACCTGATTCACCCAACAGTCCCAATCAACTCTACCGACTTACAGCAAAAGGTATTGCACTTAAAACTGAAATTTCAAAATTAACCAGCCAGATTACCACGCATGATACCGCGCATGATACCACGCATGATACCACGCATGATACCACGCATGATACCACGCAAGTAAGGCAGCTTATACTTGCTGTGAAAGATGAAATGTCGAGAGAAGAAATTCAGGAAGCTCTTAATTTAAATAACAGGGAGTATTTTAGAAAATATTATTTAATGGAAGCCATAAAATCGGGTTTAATTGAAATGACACTGCCTGATAAACCTAAGAGCAAAAAGCAGAAATACCGTCTTACCGCAAAAGGAAGGGCTTTACAACAACACTTAATAAAGAAAAAGTAATTCAAAATATAACAATCACTAAAAACCATTTCAAATGAAAAGAGCTACATTTCTTAAATCAATTGGTGCGCTTGCAGGTGCAGCCACACTCGATTTTTCTTTTGCAGGTACTTTCGATAATAAAAATAAAAAGTCGTTCCGGATTGCTCACATTACCGATGTGCATATTCTTCCGCGTGCCAATGCAATTGAAGGAACAGCAAAAGCTTTGGAACAAGTTCATGCATTGAAACAAAAACCTGATTATGTTTTTTTCGGTGGCGATTGTATTATGGATGCATTGGCAACACCAAAAGATAAAGTGAAAGAAATGTGGAAGTTGTGGGATGATACCGTAAAGAAGAATTTAAAAATTCCTGCTGCCTGTTGTCTTGGAAACCATGACGTGTTTGGATGGGGTTCAACAGCAGAGGAGTTTGTAAAAGATCCGCTGTATGGCAAGCAATGGGCTATGGATGAGCTGGAAATGAAAAACCGTTTTTACTCATTCGATAAAGGCAATTGGCATTTTATTATTCTTGATAATATTCACATAGGCCAGGGTAACACAGGCTATATGGCTAAGTTAGATGATGAGCAATTTAGCTGGCTAAGCCATGAATTGGAAAACACTCCGAAGGAAAACTTTGTTTGCATACTCTCTCATATTCCGATTGTAACAGTATGTCCATTTTACGATAAGTCATCGGTAAAAGAATTTAATTTTGATATCGGTGCAGGCTGGCAAAATATTGACAGCCTGAAAATAAAAGACCTTTTTAATCAATATAAAAATGTGAAAGTTTGTTTAAGCGGACACACTCACATGGTTGATCAGATCAATTATCTCGGAACATCCTATATGACCAACGGTGCAGTATGCGGCAATTGGTGGGATGGTGTTTATAAAGAATTTGCTCCTGCATACACCATCATTGATTTGTATGACGATGGTACATTTGAACGACAGATGATTAACTACTGAAATGAAAGCAACTCTTTTCTCCTCAATTAGATTCTGGTTAAATAATCATCACTATTTTGCACAGCATAAAACTATTCGCTTTGAAAAAATATAAAATAATAATCATTTCTGCATTAACATGTATGGTAACTGTTACTGCTTTATATGCCTGGGGTTTTTGGGGACATAAGCGCATTAACCGAATGGCGGTATTTACATTGCCTCCTGAAATGATTGGCTTTTATAAAAAGAATATTGAGTTTGTAACTGATCATGCAGTTGACCCTGATAAACGCAGGTATGCTAATAAGGATGAAGCACCACGGCATTATATTGACATTGATCATTACAGCGCAGCAGAAATGGACAGCATGCCATTGTATTGGAATGATGCTGTAAAAAAATATACTGAAGATACTTTAAAGGCTTATGGGATTGTTCCCTGGTACGTCACTAAAGAGTTAAGCATGTTAACGAATGCATTTAAGGAAGGAAACATCGAAAGAATTTTGCATTACTCTGCCGACCTTGGTCACTACGTAGCCGATGCACATGTGCCTTTGCATACAACTGAAAATTATAACGGGCAAATGACTAACCAGGTAGGTATTCATGGTTTCTGGGAATCGCGCATACCCGAGCTCGAAGGAACCAATTACGATTATTTTACAGGAAGAGCTGCATACATAGAAAAACCACAAGAGTATATATGGGAGGTTGTGCGTGCAAGTCATAATGCAGTTGATTCTGTATTAAAATTTGAAGCAGACTTAAATGCAACATTTCCGCAAGACAGAAAATATGCCGTAGAGCAGCGGGGCGCAGCAAGCGTGCGTGTGTATTCGCATGAATATACTTTGGCTTATAATAAAATGCTCAATGGCATGGTTGAACGCAGAATGCGCGAAGCAATAGATGCTGTAGGAAGTATGTGGTACACTGCCTGGATTAATGCCGGCAAGCCAAACTTAGATAGTTTGCAGCAATATGGTTTAAGTGATGAATACAGAAAGCAAATGGAGGAAGAAGACCGAATGTGGAAATCAGGTAAACCACCGGTTGTCATAAAAGGTCATGCCGAATAAAAAATTATTTAGTAACCTCTCCTTTTAGCTCAGTAGTTCCTTCATCCTCGCCCTTAGTCAGTTTCATATCCACTTTTTTGGTATTATCTTCATCGGGCACTTTGCCGCTTCCGCGTATCTCCACTAATTTCTTTAACAGGTCAAACCAAAACGCAGCACCGAGTGATAATGCAAGTGCAGTAACTATAAAGCCAAACAAATTTGATAACGGATGAAATGTATTTGCTAATACATACATTGCTTTGAAATAAAAATTCTTTGACGCTTTTTTCCATGATGCATCCGTGGCAAGAGCATACACCGGAACAGTATCAAATCCCCAACCCATTGCAAGAATTTGAGTGGCATCTTTCGAATCTTTATTTAAATCGTTGTAGGCTTTCTTCAGCAATTGCAGCCTTTGCACTAATAAGGAGTCAGGTGCATCAGCCGCTTTTGCTGTAGTATCCTTTGCAAGTGTAATTTTATTTTCAAAGTCTTGCTGCTTACTCACATTGCTTGCAAGGGTTACCAATTGATTGCGTGCATCCTTATCTTTTGACAGCACACCCACAATTTTAAAAGTATTCACATTAAAAATAACAGCTATAATTAATCCTATTACAAATAGCAACAGTTGTACTTTACGTTTATACCAACCAGAAGCACGGTCCATGGTATCGTCAAACCAACTTTCAAGCGAAGCTTTGAACTTTTTAATATCCATATCAACTTCAACTAACCTGTCCTTTAATTCTGATTTAGTAGCCTCATCAATTTTATAGATAATATCTTCTTTTTTGATAACATCCCTGATGGTAACTTCACCTTTTTTAATCGCAGCTAAAATGTTTTCAGGATTATTTTTGCCCTCACCATTAAGCACAGCTATTAAAACGCGCGAAAAATTTTCGTTCTTAAGATAGCCGGGCTTACTGTGAAATTTATTTTCGCCCATATAAAACATGTAGGGATGACTGTAAAATGCATGAGCAAGTGTATTTTTGAAACGGTAGTTTTCAATCAAAAGAATTGCACTAAACCTGAGCCAGATTTTTTTTAAAAGTATTTTAAAATTGAGCCACAGGCCAAAACCGCGTTCAAACTTTTCGATGTATTCATCGTTAAGCATGCGCTCAATACCTTTGCGTAAAAAGCGTGCGCGCATCCCGATGAAAGTTGCTATTATTTCATTAATTATAGTGGCCATCAAGCTGTATAAAAGAAAAACAAATACAAGACCAATGGTGACATCAAGTGCTACAGATCCAAACATAATGAGAAAGGTTTTTGCCGGTGGAGTATTCCGGTGCGGGTTTGTTATTTTTAATAATGTATCGCCAAATGTAAAAAAATATTGAAACTGAAAAAGCAAAATGAGATATTGCGAAATAGTTTTACATCCATTACGAATCAGAACTTTGAAAATTGACTATGAACACACAACAACAATTACAATTTAAACAGCAATTAAAATCGGTTTGCATCAGCCTGCTTGAACAACGGCTTGAAGGTGCCCTGGATGCTATGAAGAATGCCCAGGAATCGGCTAATAATGAGGATAAAAGCACAGTAGGCGATAAGCATGAAACCACAAGAGCCATGAGCCATCTTGACAATGAAATGAATGCAAAGCAAATGGAAGAAGCCAGGCATGATCTTACTTTGCTGCATACGATAGATGTATCGAAAATTTATTCAAAGGCTGAAAGAGGTGCTGTAATTGTTTGCAAACACGCTATGTTTTTTATTTCAGCAGGATTAGGAACACAAACTGTTGATGATCAAAAAATAATTTTTATTTCAACGAAAGCACCACTTGCAATTCACTTCAATGGGAAAAAAGCAGGCGAGCATTTTTTATATAATAAAGTTGAGTTTGAGATTGTGGAAGTGTTTTGAATCTTGCGTTATGACTATTATTAATTTTGAAAAAAATAAAGACACGAGTAATAAAGAATTAGAATCAGAAATAAATCAATTGGTAAACAGTACCAATGACGAACGCTTTTTACGTTCTATATTTACCATGATGCGTGAATATATTTCAGGACAAACTGATTCAATTTTAACGGCTGAACAAAAAGCAGAAATTGATCTCAGGCTTGAACTACATCTTGCAGGAAAATTGAAAAATCATTCGCTTGTGGAAATGATGAAAAAAGCAAAAGCTAAACTATGAAAATGGTGTAGAAGATTTTTTAACAAAACATTTTTCACTTTTAAATTCAATTGTTCTAATGTTCATACGAATAAAACGGGATAAATTAATATAACTGATTTAACCTTAAATTGTATTTCAAACCTTAGTAGAAAACGATAACATACAAAAAAACCTTATTACCTTATTATTTTTATACTCAAAAAAAATAAGGTAATAAGGTTGACTTAACGGCTGCACTTTTCTACTAAGGTTTAGAAAAAATTAAGGTTTTTTATTTTAATTTTATGTACTGATTTATCCCGTTCGCTATATAATTCTTAATTCTTTTTGAATTCTACTGGTTCAGATTGAGACTCCGAAGCTAACCCATACTCAAACTGCATCTCATTCAACCTCCTGTAAAGCCCAGTTGAATTTGCAAGCAACTCTTCATGCGTTCCGGTTTCAACGATGATTCCTTTATCGAGCACTACAATTTTATCGGCATTGCGTATAGTTGACAGGCGATGAGCTATAACAAATGAAGTTCGGTTTTTCATCAGTTGTTCTAAAGCATCCTGCACTAATTGTTCGCTTTCGCTATCGAGCGAACTTGTTGCTTCATCAAGAATTAAAATTGCAGGATTTTTTAAAATAGCGCGTGCTATTGCAATGCGTTGTCTTTGTCCACCTGATAATTTTATTCCGCGCTCACCAACTATGGTTTCATAACCTTCAGGGAAGCGATTGATAAATTCGTCAGCATGTGCTTTTGTGGCTGCATCAATTATTTCTGCATCGGATGCGTATGGTTTTCCGTAAGCGATATTTTCTTTTATGCTTCCACCAAATAAAATTACATCCTGTGGAACAAACGCTGCCTGCTTGCGCAATTGACTCAATGGAAATTCAGTTGCATTGCGATCATCAAAAAATAAATTTCCACTTTGCGGTTCATAGAAACGTAAGAGCAATGATGCAATCGTACTCTTACCTGCGCCACTCGGTCCTACAATTGCAATTTGTTCACCAGCGTTTACAGTAAGTGTTACATCTTTAAGCACAGCAACATCACTGCGTGAAGGATAACTGAAAGCAACATTTTGAAAACGCACATTACCATTCAAATGATATTGCGGCAACACAGGTTCGTTTTTCATGTCAACGTCTTCGCCTTCACTCCGCAATATATCTCGCACACTTTGTGTAGCGCCTAAAGTTTTTTGCAACTGGCTGAACATATCTGCAAAGCCTGCAAATGTTCCACCTACAAAAACTGAAAAGATCACAAACATGGTGAGCATACCTGTAGTTAGTTCTCCTGCTTTAATCATGTTGGCTCCGCACCACATTACGTAAGCAATCGTACCGAACACGCTGAATATCATAAACGAAACAAATGCTCCGCGATAACGCGCATTGCGGATTGCAGTTTCAACTACTGATAAAACACTTTTTGTATAACGTGACACTTCAAAAAATTCACTTGTAAATGCTTTTACAATACTTATTCCCTGAAAAGTTTCCTGTACAATTGTTCCGCTTTCGGCAAGTTGGTCTTGTGCTTTGCTGCTCATCTTGCGAATGTATTTTCCAATCACCACGGCAAGTATTGCAATAATTGGAACAACAGAAAGCATGATGAATGCGAGCTTAGCACTTATCCAGAAAATAAATACAAGACCAATAATAAGTGTAAAAATGCCGCGCAAAAATTCTGCAAGTGTAAATGAAATAGCATCCTGAATTTGTGAAAGGTCGGAAGAAATTCGGCTGCTTAATTCGCCCACACGTTTCTCAGTAAAGAATGTCATCGGCATGCTGAGTAATTTTTTATAAACATCTCTGCGCATGTCTGCTAATGATTTTTCACCAACTTCTGTTAGAAGGTAAACACGCATGAAAGAAAAAATCATTTGAATAGTAAGCTGTGCAAAAATCAAAAGGATGATAGTATCCAATCCTAATGTTATATGCTTTAAACTCATTCCAAAGTTTTGTGTGATGCCTTCGCTATTTACCGGCAATGCAGCAGATGCACCGGGCACAGCAGCATCAATCATCTTACCCAATAAAAAAGGAAAGGCGCTGGTGCTGAATGCTGAAAGCGCAATGCAAACCAATGCCCAGATAAATTTTGTTCGATAAGGTTTTAAATAAGTAAAAAGAAAAAGCGACTGACGAAGATTCTCCTTATTGATTTTTGCTTTTGGAGTTTCGTCTTTTGATTCCCCGTTGCTGTTGTTATTTGGACGCGCCATGTTTTATTTTCTGATAATCTAAATGCTAATGTATGAGATTGAATGGAAGTGACGGATTGATAGAGAAAAGATTTTTTTTCTACCATTAGAAATCATTTAGCTTATTGCCCTTAATTATTTTAATGAACCAATGAATACATTCAAAATTTATATTTAATGAATGCTATTTTTAAATAATCAAATTTTATCTTGATTTGCGCAATAACAATAACCTGTCTAAAATAAAAACGTTGATAACAAAACCGAAAACACGCATAATGAAAAAAAGTATTCTCTTTTTGGTGCTTATTGTTTTTTCTTCAACAGCAATAGCCCAGGCGGACACGACAAAAAATTCTGCAACAACTCATAAATCTTCAAAAGATGAGCCTTATGAGCACGCAATGGGATTAGGTGCGGGTCTTGATTATGGCGGACTTGGAATTAATCTCCAGGTTTTTCCTCATAAAAATTTTGGCATTTTAGGAGGTGGAGGTTATGCCCTTGCAGGGTTAGGATGGAATGCCGGTATTAAAGCAAGAGTAACACCCGGCAAATATAAGGTTATACCATACGTAATAGCCATGTACGGCTATAATACAGCTATAGTGGTTGCTAATGGTGGTGCTAAAGAATTATTTTATGGTTTCTCGGTAGGTATAGGAATTGATATCCCCTTAAAAAAGTCGAATTATCCATGCATATCTATTGGGTTAACAGTGCCTTTTCGCCACGCAGCAGTGGATGATTACATAAACTATTTAAAATCGCATGGTGTAAAATTTGAGCATAGATTACTTCCGGTGACTTTTTCTTTAGGCATAAGATTTTAAAAGGATATTCACCGCTGCACCACAAACTTACAGTTGAAATGTTGCGCTCCAGAATTAAATTGTAAAAAGTAAATACCATCAGGCAGTGCAGAAATATTTAGCTTGTGGCTTGCGGCTTGCAGCTCAAAGCCTAAAACAGTCTCACCAAGTGTATTGATGATTCTTATTTCTCCTTCATGGTTTAATGCGTTTATAACTGTAAGTTCATCGCTTGCAGGGTTAGGTGTTATTGAAAATTGCTGATTGCTAATTAAAGACTGAACACTTGTATTAACCACATTACTTACAACTCCACAACCGTTGCTGTCAGTTACAATTACATAGTAGCTGCCAAGGGTTGTGAAAACAAAAAACGAATCAGTACCAAGCACAACTGTTGGATTGGAAACCTCATACCATGCAAAGCTGTAAGGACCCGATGCAAACAAGGTATCATTGCTTACAGTAATTACAGGCGCAGGAGGTGTAGGCAATACATTAATAAATGCAGGAAAGAAAATAGAATCGCAGCCTGCAGCATTGCATGCAACAAGTGCAACATTGTAGTTACCGTATAAATTATAACAGATGTTAGTTGGGTTTTGCTGTGTGCTGGTATCTGGCGAGGCACCGGGAAAATACCATTGCCAGCTTGAGGGAGTGTTAGTTGAAAGGTCGAAGAAGTTGATGCATTGTTTTTCGCACATGATGGTATCACTTGAAGCAAGAGATATTACAGGAACTTGTAAGGTGGTTTCACAAAATTTGACAATCCAGTAGTCCCAAGCGCCTCGACAATCCTGTGTTTTATATCCACCAATTCCACTCGTGGTAAAATTAGCTATCACATAACAACTATCATTTAATTGAATCAAATAACCCTGCTCATCATGTCCGGCAGTAAAGATTGTTTTATCCCATTGCTTATTACCGAGCGAATCAATTTTAACAATCCAAGTTTGTTCAGGTCCGAGATTACCTTCTGTTTTATCACCACTAATTGGAGAATAAGATGCTCCAGCAATTAAATAACCCTTATCGGTCATTTGAGTGATGCTACCCACTTCATCCTCACTCGCACTTCCTCCAATATCTTTATCCCATTCTTTGTTCCCTAATGAATCTACTTTTATTATCCAGTAATCCGGACCACCCCATAAGGGTTGTGTCTTATCACCATTTATTCCTGATACAGAACATCCCCCGATGATATATCCAGCATCAAAAGTTTGATTTACTGTAAATAACTTATCATAGTTATTACCTCCAAAACTCTTATCCCATTGCTTATTGCCATTTGAATCAATTTTTACGATCCAATAATCGTAGGTATGGTGTGCCACATCCCAATTTGATTGAGTTTTGTCTCCTGAGCTATCCGAATATGAATAACCACCTAAGATAAATCCATTATCAATAGTTTGTAATAAGGAAATAAGACGATCTTCTAATCTTCCACCAAATCGTTTATCCCACTGTTTATTACCAACAGAATCAATTTTTATAATCCAATAATCATAGGTCCCAACACCAACACTATCATGCCATGAATCCTGGCTTTTATCTTCGCAACTATCCGAACCTGACGTTCCGGCCAAGATAAATCCATTATCTATAGTACGCTGCATTGCCATCATTTCTTCACTCCATATTCCTCCAAACCGTTTGTCCCATTGCATATTACCAACCGAATCAATTTTTACTATCCAATAATCACGCAATCCCCTTGAAGGTTGACTTTTATCACCACTGCTGTCAGAGTCTGACCATCCTCCCAATAAATATCCGCCATCTGCGGCTTGCTGCATGCAAAAAAGTTGATCAAATCCGATTCCTCCAAATCTTTTTTCCCACTGCTTATTGCCGGCTGAATCAGTTTTTACTATCCAATAATCATGGCTTAAATTAATTGTGTCCCAATTCCTTTGAGATTTATCTCCACTACTATCTGAAGCTGAATATCCTCCTAAGATAAATCCTCCATCATTAGACTGCAAAAATGAATTCAGAACTTCAACATTATTCCCACCAAACCTCTTATCCCATTGCTTCACCAGCGGATTCTGTGCATAAGAAAAAGTGGTAAGCGATAAGTGTAAGATAATAATGAGCAGATATTTTTTCATGGGGTATGGTATTTTAATCAAAGGAAATAAAAAATTGCCGATTTTGTAATTCTGAAATTTAGCGTCAACCCCCTGAGAGTTTTTTATCCAAGGTTGGGGTCCCCGCCAACCTACAGAGATACTGTAGCCGTTGATGGTTGGCGGGGACGCCAACCATGCATAGAAATCATAGTTTAAATCTGAAAGAACAATGCAGCATTTTCAATTTCAAATTTGTCTTACTTTTAAATCGTAAAACAATCACATCATGAAAACAAAACTTACACTCATTATTATGTTCAGCATTTCTTTTAATAATTTAAATGCGCAATGGATTAACTCTCTTACAATTTCTCCTTCAAATCCAAAAACAACTGATACTATATATGTTTATGCTGATTGCAGTTTCTCTTCAGGCAGTTGCGATGAGCATTCCCAGTTTTTTAATGTAAGTGGAAATAATATTTATTCCGGAGCTACGCATTGCATTGGGGGTTTTACTTTTATTTGCGGTGCAACCGATTCTTTCTCAATTAATCCCCTGCCGGCAGGCAATTATAATTTTATTTTTAATGTGAATTAAGGTTCTTATCCTGCACCTTGCATGCCTGTCTTTGCTCCCGGAGCAACTGATTCAATTGCTTTTACAGTAACCAATACATCTTCAATCTTCGGGATTAATCATTTGAAATTTAAGTTTAAGTTTTTTCCAAATCCGGTAAGCAAAAATCTGAATTTGGTTTGTAATGATGCACCATTTCTGGATAAAAACGGTTCGCTGTTAATTTATGCAACAACAGGTGAGCAACTTTTGAAATATGAAATTAATAGTAAAGAAATGTTGATTGATGTTTCACAATTGGCAAATGGAATTTACTTATGCCGAATTGCAGGCAATGAAATAAATGAAAAGCATTGGATTGAAATTATTCAGTGATGGTATTTAGTGTTCATTAAATTTTATCAAAGGTTGGCGTCCCCGCCAACCCACAGAGATACTGAAGCCGTTGATGGTTGGCGGGACGCCAACCATGTGTAGAAACCATGTATAGAAAAATCATAAAGTTAAATCTGAAAAAACAATGCAGCATTTTTGGTCTTAATTTTGTCTTACTTTTAAATCGTAAAACAAACACATCATGAAAACAAAACTTATACTCATTATTATGTTCAGCATTTATTTTAATAATTTAAATGCACAATGGATTAACTCTCTTACTATTTCGCCTGCTAATCCAACAACCAATGATTCCATTTTTATTTATGCTGATTGCAGTTTTCCTTCGGGCAGTTGTGATGAGCATTCACAAACTTTGTACATCAGTCCTGGTTACATTTATGGTCAGGCAACACATTGCCTTGGCATGTTAACTTTTATCTGTAGCACCTCTGATACGTTTAAAATTATTCCATTGCCTGCGGGCACTTATAGTTTTCTTTTTAATGTTAATGCTGAATCATTGCCATCACCATGCACACCCGGAATTAATCCCGGTCCAACTGATTCACTAACTTTTACTGTTACAGATGCAAGCGGTATTCCTGTTGTTGACGGAAGTCATTTTCACTTCAATATTTTTCCAAACCCTGCAAAGGATAAATTGCGTCTCATTTGCAAAGATGAATCAGTGTTTAATAAAAATAATTCTTTGTGGATTTATTCGCTAACAGGTCGGCAACTTTTGAATAAAGAAATTACCAATAATGAAATGTTGATAGACATTTCTTCATTTCCTGCCGGAACTTATTTGTTAAGAATAACAGGAGATAAAATAAATGAAAAGCATCTATTTGAAGTGAAGCGATAAATCCCAATTTATTTATCGCTGATTAAAACCTGTGAACCATTTCCTTTTCCCATGATGATTACTTTGGCATTTGGTGACAGCGCAATTTCTTTCTGAGCTTTTATACTTTCATATTGCAAAAGCTTATCTGTAATTTCACTGTTAATGATGCGCTGGTAATCCGCTATTCCTTGTGCTTCCACGCGCTTGCGCTCTGCTTCCTGTTTTTCTTTCTGTAAAACAAATTGCATTTTCTGTGCTTCCTGCTCTGCATTTATTTTTGATTCAATAGCTTCCTTAACTGATTGCGGCAAAGTGATATTGCGAACTAATAATTGTTCAAGCACCAGTCCACGTGCATTAAAATCTTTTTCAATTCCCTTAAAAATCCGTTGCTGAAATTCATCGCGTTGTTTTGAATAAAGATTTACAGCATCATAATAAACTGCATTGTCGCGAATCTTTGTTCTTGTAATAGGTCGTACTACTGTGTTCTTATAATCCAAACCAATCTTCTTGTATATACCTGGTGCCTGTGATGGAATTACGCGATATAAAATAGTAAGGTCAATTACAACTTCAAGCCCATCACCACTTAATACACGAATGGCATCATCACCTGTTTTATCACCTTCGGTTGCGATAGATGACATGGTATAATTTTGCGTTTTGATGTCAACCATTCTTACTTCTACCAAAGGATTAATCAGGTTTAAACCGCTTTCGAGGGTATTGTCCTGCACCTTGCCGAATAAAGATTGCACTCCAACCTGCCCTGCATCAATTTGTTTTACTGTGGAGGTTGCCAAGCCAATAATTGCAATACCAATTCCTGCAAATCGCAAAATATTCGGAAGTTGATAAGCTCTTGGAAATAACGTTACAGAATATTTTGCAAATAAAATAAGTAGTAAGCCTAAGATAATTAATGTCATAGTTTTTTGATTTGAGCGCGAAGGTAAAAAAGGGTTTGATTATGATAAATGTTACACAGATGCTGACATCCGTCAGCATGACGAGCATTCGCACCAATAGACAAAGTCATTCCGATGAATATCGGAATCTGTGTCAACGTAAGTCAGATGCTGACATGCGTCAGCATGACGAGGCTCACCCCCCAAAACCAATTTCAAATCAAATTTGACTTTTGAATATCCATAGATGATATTTGCGAGAATATAAAATCACAATGACTAAAACAGAAGCCAAAGAAAAGATAGCGCAGCTCTCGCAGGAAATTGATACACACAATTATAATTACTATGTAATGTCAAATCCAACCATAAGCGATTATGAGTTTGATTTGATGCTGAAGGAATTAATTGACCTCGAAAAAAAATTTCCTGAGTTTGCTTTGCCTGAATCACCAACGCAACGTGTGGGTGGTGACCTTGTAAAGAATTTTAAAACAGTTACTCATCGTTACCCGATGTTATCGCTTGGCAATACTTATAGTCAAGAAGAATTAAAAGATTTTGATGAAAGGGTTCGCAAAGCAATCGGTAATGCTTTCGAATATGTATGCGAGTTGAAGTTTGATGGTGTTGCTATCGGGCTTACTTACGTAGATGGAAAACTTACGCAAGCGGTTACGCGCGGTGATGGAGTGAAGGGTGATGATGTAACTGTGAATGTGAAAACGATAAAGAGCATTCCGCTAAAGCTGAAAGGAAATGATTACCCGAAAGAGTTTGAGATACGAGGTGAAATTGTTTTGCCGCGTGCAGCGTTCGACCGCATGAATGAAGAGCTGGTAATTCAGTTGCGCGATGAAGGTTACAGTGATGATGAAATCAATGAGCGCCTCTATCGCAATCCGCGCAACACAGCATCGGGAACGCTGAAGCAACAGGATTCAAAAATTGTTGCAACGCGCAAGCTCGATTGTTATTTATATGCTTTGTTTGGTGATGATTTGAATTTCGATACGCATTATGAATCCTTAAAAAAAGCAAAGCAGTGGGGCTTTAAAGTTTCCGACCATGCTGTGAAATGCAAAACGATGGATGATGTTTTTGATTACATCGCCACGTGGGATAAAAGCCGCGATGAGTTGCCTTATGATATTGACGGCATTGTTTTGAAAGTAAATTCATACTCGCAGCAGGAAGAATTAGGTTACACGGCAAAGTCGCCACGGTGGGCAATTTCGTATAAGTTCAAAGCCGAAAATGTGGCTACGCAATTGCTTTCTATTTCTTACCAGGTGGGGCGCACAGGGGCCGTAACGCCTGTTGCAAACCTGCAGCCCGTGGTGCTTGCAGGCACTGTGGTGAAACGCGCTTCGCTGCATAATGCCGACATCATAGAAAAGTTAGATGTGCGTGTTGGCGATTTTGTTTATGTAGAAAAAGGCGGAGAAATTATTCCGAAAATAACGGGCGTTGATTTATCGAAACGTAAAGAAAATACGGAGCCTACAAAATATATTACGCATTGCCCGGAGTGTAACACCCCGTTAGTGCGCACTGCGGGCGAGGCTGCATTTTATTGTCCCAATGAAGATGGATGCCCGCCACAAATCATTGGGCGCATTCAGCATTTTACTTCGCGCAAAGCGATGAACATTGACGGGCTTGGTGATGAAACTGTTGACCTGCTTTTTCGCAAAGACCTGCTGCATAACATTGCCGACATTTATGATTTGAAGAAAGAACAACTAATGAATCTCGACCGCATGGGCGATAAGAGTGCAACCAATCTTATAGATGGAATTGAAAAATCAAAACAGGTTCCGTTTGAAAAAGTTTTGTTCGCTATTGGCATTCGTTATGTGGGCGATACCGTTGCAAAAAAAATCGCTATGCATTTTAAAAGCATGGATAACATTATCAACGCCTCGTATGAGCAATTGATTGAAGCGCCCGAAGTGGGAGAAAAAATCGCGCAAAGCGTAATCAGTTTTTTTAAAGAGCAAAAAAATGTGGAGCTGGTGAAACGGCTAGAGCATGCAGGTTTGCAAATGAAGGTGGATGAATCATCAAATAAAATTGCAAGCGATAAACTGAAAGGATTAATTATAGTAGCAACAGGCACATTGAAAAATTATAAGCGCGATGAAATTAAAGAAGCCATAGAAAGCAACGGAGGCAAAGCATCAGGCTCGGTAAGCGGCAAAACGAGTTTTGTGCTGGCAGGCGATGAACCCGGAGAAAATAAAATCACCAAAGCAAAAGAGCTGAATGTGAAAGTAATTAGTGAAGAGGAGTTTCAAAAGATGCTGGAGTGAGAAAGAATATTAATATCTAAAAATATTCTTAGTTTTACGTAGAATTTAAGTTGATTTTTAAATGATAAAAGCAAAATGAAATACCTCAAACTGTTACTACTCGTTGTGCTTTCAACAATATATTCAAAGTGTATATCAAAAGAAGGTGTTTATGCTCACTATGTAAATCATACTACAAATGATAGTGGCATTTATTTATCGCCATGTTACTGGTACCCTTGCATGATTGATATACCAGCAAGTATTGGAGACTCAATTGAAATTTATGTTTATGCTTTTGACCAAGGATGGAAACCGAATACTTGGTATAAGTTCAGTGATACATGTACGGTTCTAAATTTTCAACCCTCTGACACTATTCCAGGAACTCACTGGCTAAGTGCAGTCACAATTGTTGTAACGGAGAATTTTTATGTCTTAGCTGCTAATGGCTTTAGAAATCAATATTTTCATTTTGTTTCTACTCCAACAGGTATTGATGAAAATATTCCAGAAGCATCAATCGAGCTCTATCCTATGCCAGTTAATGATAAACTATTTATAAAAGGATACTTTAAACAATCTGCTGATGTTGCGATTAGTATTTATGATATTTCAGGAAACATTTTCTCTATAAATAACGAAGATGTTAATCAAGGCACATTTACCTATTCAAAAGATATTGAAAATCTTTCAGATGGATTATATTTTATAAGCATCACTACACCAACCTACAGAACAACAAAGAAGTTTATTAAAAAATAATTTCCCTTTTTTTCTATAGATGCCGCTTTTGCCTGAAGATTAATAGGAAGCCCATGACAAAGTGTTGTGGGCAGGCATTACATCACCACCACCAAAAGAAAAAGGAATAAAAGTGTTGTCCAATCCCAATGATGGCAGGTTTACTTTATGGTTTCCGGTTCACGATAAAACGGGTTGGGTAGAAGTGTTTGATGTAACAGGTAAATTAATTTTAAAAGAACCCGTTGCCCCATGGAGTCAATACAAGCAATTAAACATTACGCATAAAGGAGATGGGATTTATTTTGTAAAGATGATGTGGGGAGTGGAGGAGATGAGTTGTAAGGTGATTGTTCAAAGATAGCTGCGTCTCCTTAGCCCTCCGAGGGTTAGGCAGCCGCGCGGGCTGCAAACCCTCGGAGGGCTTATGTAGCCACCCGGAGAAAATAAAATCACCAAAGCAAAAGAGCTGAATGTGAAAATAATTAGTGAAGAGGAATTTATAAAGATGCTGGAGTAATTGCCAACGCGCACCCATAGTCCGCCTTCAGGCAGACGCCAAAGTTGTTGACACAAAAGTATTAGTTGTAAATTTCCAAACAGTAGATTTTGTAACGATTGTATCCGTTGAGATGTACGATAGTGCGGCTGCGCCCTTCAGGGACGGGGTGAGCGCAGGCAGATGGAATTTATTTTGTCAAAGTTTCCACGGACGAATTGCAAGCGACCAAAAACGAAAGCATTGCACATGCGCCAGCCTGTAACAGCGAACTTCAGTTCGCTCCAAAAAAACTTTACGTTACTAATACGTGTAGCGGACTGCAAGTCCTAAGCTCAGTGAGGTGCGACTGCAAGTCGCCCCCAACCACCCAAGTCGCCCCCAACCTCCACCAAAAATCAAGGCAACTTAATTGTATAAGTATGAGTGGTGTTTTCTTTTTTTTCAGTTATAGTATAATTATAAGTTACCTGTGGCTGTTGCTGCAACTGCTGCTGCCGCTGTTCCTCTCTCCTTTTCTCCATTTCCTCTTCTTCTTTTTTTCGAAGATGTTCTTTAAGATTGAAATTAATATTTATCGTTTCGTGAAACACTACAAACAAGCCGCGATTTTTTGTTGAAGCATACTTCAGCATTTTTACCAGGCGCACTGCCTCTTCATCACAACCAAAGCCAAGTCCATGCTTAACTTTTACTTTGGAAACTTTACCATTCTTATCCACATCAAACAGTAAAGCAACCGTTCCGCTGATGCCATGTTTTATAGCCTCTTCGGGATACTTAATGTTTGCATCAACAAATTCGCGCAATGCTTTTATCCCACCGGGGTAAGATGTGCGATGTATAAAACTGTTTTCTGTTGCTTTCTTTTTCATGTTGAATTTAATTTTTACTATTCGTTAAACTTTCGGAAAGTTGATCCCGATAGCTATCGGGATTTCCGAAAGTAAGAACCTTTTAAACTTCCATGCAACTACTAATCATTGACAGATTGCTTCGTTCCTTGCAATGACGAATTGCCCGGTGACGTATTCCCCTATTTCCATATCCCCCTATTTCCATATTTCCCCAACACCCAACACCTAATCCCTTACATAAATATCTTCCTTCTTCTTAGGCTGCGAATCTCCGAACCATTGAAATCCTTTCAATAAAAAATCTGAAGGCGCTGCATCTTTAATCGGAAAGAATGTTGCATCAGGCTTATTGAGCAAGGTGATCTTTTTTATTTTATTGCTGTCAATTAAAATTATCAGGTCGCTGCACTCTGCCTGGTTCACACCAATAATTTGCTCGCTTTTATTCCGGCCATAATACAACGTTTGCCCATTTCCTTCTACGTAAATTCTTTTCAATTCATTGTCTTCAAAGTAACCGGTCATAACTTTTCCTTTCACTTGATTGTATCGTAAACTATCTTCCTGCGAAGTAATAAATGCACCGGTGTAGAGATACATTTTTGAGATTTTATTATTTGCCAATTGCAGCGAAATAGAATCAGCAGTGAGTTGATTTTTTGTACTCCATAAAACCGGTGAAGTATAAAATCTTATCAATGAATCGTAAGAAGAATAAACCAATGAATCACATTTGCCTTGCAAATCAGTTTTAAAAATTTTCACATGGTGATAAGCGAAATAACTTTTGCTTTTGCTTACACTATCATAAGATGCAAACAAAGTATCTGCATGAAGGTAGAGCGAATCTTTATCGAAAGCCTGTGTAAGTGTGGTAATTCCTGTTACGAAAGAAGTATTATTCGCTTCAGAAAAATGTCCGTAATCACCTTGTATCATTACCCGCTGTGCGGTATCAATTATAAAAACATTGCCGAATGCTTCACCAAATCCATTTTTTTTATCATATAATAAACTGTCACCGCTAAGGTGCTGCTCTTTGCTTTGTATGAATGCATTTTTTCCGAAATATGATTTGTCATTTACAGTATTGTACCAACCATTTTCGCAATAAATAAAAGTGCTGTCTTTGCCTTTTGAATAAATTCTTGTGGGACCAAAGAAGTAAGCAATTTTGGTATTGGTTGTATATTTTAAAGTATCGCAGTTGAGATAATATTTCGGATTATCCAGCTTCACATCATTTTTAAAAAACAACACTTTATCTTTTGTGTAATAGTATCCGCGCTTACTCGTGAGGTTATTTTCTTTGTCAGTGATTTTTGCTCCGTAATTATAATTTGCAATTTCACTGTTTCTGTCATAATCCAGCGTGTCGGTAGTCAGCACCATCTTTGAATCAGTCATACGAACATTCTTAACCAATCTTGCTGTGCGCCTGTTTCCATCATACTTTAAAAAATCACCGTTCATCCGAAGGCTGTCACCTTTTACAATTCGAACATTTCCAAAACAATCAGCGCTGTTGGTTGTGTTATAAAAAAAAGCGCTGTCGCAATACATCAATGCGCCTTCATGACCAAGTATAACATTGCCGATTAATTTTTTTACATCCACACCGTTGATACGCTCACCTTCTAACGTGTTTGCATTTTCAATAGTAATTTGTGTGGATTTATTTTGAGCTGATGAAGAAGGAATTGTAATTGAAGACTTGCTTTGCGCAGATGAAAAGAAACTAATTACAATCAGATTAAAAGTGATGAAGAGAAAAGCAAATATCCTGAACAACTTACTGATTTTATTTTCTTTCATTATTTATTTTGAAAAAGCCACAAAGGCTCGAAGACATATTTCCATATCCCCCTATTTCCCATTTACCTAATCATCGTCTGCTTCCTATCAGGACCAACAGAAACAATATGCACCGGAACTTTTAATTCACTTTCAATAAAGGCTATGTAACTGTGGAGCGTTGCGGGTAAATTATCTATTTCTTTAATTCTTGTAAGGTCTTCTTCCCATCCGGCAACTTCTGTATATACTGGTTGCAAATCTGCATTCACAACATCAAACGGAATCCGATCAATTATTTTTCCATTATAATTATAATGCGTGCATACTTTCAGTTTTTCAAAACCACTGAGTACATCCGATTTCATCATGCATAATTTTGTTGCCCCATTAAGCATGATAGCATATTTCAATGCGGGTAAATCAAGCCAGCCAGTTCTTCGCGGGCGACCTGTTACTGCACCAAATTCATTTCCCTTTTTGCGAAGTAACTCACCCGTTTCATCATTCAATTCAGTTGGAAATGGACCGCTACCCACACGCGTACAATAGGCTTTGAAAATTCCATATACATCACCAATCTTTGAAGGGGCAATGCCAAGTCCTGTGCAGGTTCCGGCAGAAATCGTATTTGAAGAAGTTACAAAAGGGTAGGAGCCAAAATCAACATCAAGCAGTGAGCCCTGCGCACCTTCTGCAAGAATTGATAAGCCGCTTTTGATGTAATCATCAAACTCATATTCGCTGTCAATCAACCTGAAAGTTTTCATAAACTCAATTCCTTCCATCCATGTTTCTTCAACATCATTGAGCGAATATTCAAAATTATAAAAGGATAAAAGCTGTTTGTGTTTATCAACAAGGGCGTTGTATCGCTTTAAAAAATCACCCGCTTCAATATCACCTATACGCAAACCGTTACGACCTGTCTTGTCCATATATGCGGGACCAATTCCTTTTAAAGTAGAACCGATTTTTTCTTTTCCCTTTGCCGCTTCCGAAGCAGCATCAAGCAAGCGATGCGTTGGTAAAATAAGATGTGCTTTGCGCGATACAAATAAATTCGAACGCACATCTACCTTCATTTTTAAAAGTGCATCAACTTCCTGTTTGAAAATTAAAGGGTCAATCACCACACCATTGCCGATGATATTTATTTTATCGGAATGAAAAATTCCTGATGGTATTGTACGTAACACATGCTTTATACCATCAAACTCTAAAGTGTGCCCCGCATTTGGACCGCCCTGGAAACGTGCAATCACATCATACTTTGGTGCCAGCATGTCAACTATTTTTCCTTTTCCTTCATCGCCCCACTGGAGGCCTAAGAGAACGTCTATTTTCATTAATGCTAATTTTTTAAACTAATAATGCAGCAGCAAGAAATTCATTTTCGGAAACAGTAAGCACTTCTTGAATTTTTTTTCCTTCCGGCTTTTTCTTTAATTCTTCTGAAAGATTATACAATGTTAACTCGCCTCCATTTTTACGTGCGATGGCGAGCAACTTATATAAAATTTCAATACCCGTTTGATTAATAAATTCAAGTGCGTTAAGGTCAATCACAAATTTATTTTTTTCAAGCAACAACAGATCTTCAATCTCATGCATAAGTTCATCAGCCTGGTGTGTCTCAATCAGGCTGCCCTTTAATGCGATGAGTGTGTAATCCTGTTTGTCAGTAATAGTATGCTTAAAATCCATCAGGGGGCGAAATTAATTCGTCTATGAGTTATAACATTTGCATTTTCAATCGGGAGGAAACCTTCAATTTAACAGTATAATCAAGCCATCTAAAGAATGATTTTACCATTTGCAAAACGCATCATCATAGCCCGTAAGCGTTATGGCTGCAAATGTAATTTTTTCTTTATCATACGTTCGCAGGTGCCCGTTTGCGCAAGCGTTTTGCATTTACCGAAAAAATTAAGAGAGTGATTGGTAATTTCAAAGTTGAGCAATTGTCCCATCATGCTTTGAATTTGCTGTATGCGTGGATCGCAAAATTCAAGCACTTCATCACAATCATTGCAGATGAGGTGATCATGTTGTTTGTAGGAATATGATTTCTCAAACATAGCCTGGTTTTTTCCAAATTGATGCTTGGTGATTAATCCGCACTCTAACAAATGTTCAATGGAATTATAAATAGTAGCACGACTCACATTGTGATTTTTATTTTTCATCTGAAGGTAAAGTGAGTCCACATCAAAGTGTGTGTTGATATCATAAATCTCTTCCAATATAGCATAACGCTCAGGAGTTCTGCGCAACTGCTTTTTTTGAAGATAGTCAGTGAGAATTTGTTTTACCGTTTCTTTTATATTAGTCATTTGAATTTGTTTGTTGTTTTTGGTTTGTAGTTTGAGTTTTAAAGTTTGAAGTTAAAGTTTGGCTCGTTGCCTCTTGCGCATTGCCTTTTATTAATCAATCCGTATCACCGAATATATACCTTTTACTTTTTGTAGCTTGGCGATGAGTTTATCAAGGTGTGCTGTGTCATGCACGAATAGCATTATCGTTCCTTCAAATAAACCTTCATTGCTGTCAATACTTATTGAGCGCATATTTACTTTAAGCTCGTTTGAAATTACTTTGGTAATATTATTTACAACACCCACATCATCGGTCCCAGTAATTTTTATGCCCGCAAGAAATGCAATTTGTTTTTGATTGGTCCATTTTGCCTTTACAATCCGGTAAGCATAGTTACTCATCAACTGAATTGCATTAGGGCAATTAACACGATGAATTTTTATTCCGTCATTGATTGTTATAAAACCAAACACGTCATCACCGGGAATTGGATTGCAACATGGTGATAACTTATAATCCATTTTGCTGAGGTTATCGCCAATCACCAATGTTTCATTTCCACCGCGAACCTGTTTCACAACATCTTCAAGCGATTTATTTTCTGGGCGTGCTGCAAGTTTCTCTTCTACTTTTTCTTTGTTGGTAAGAAATTCTTTTACCTCGCTAAAGTCAATCACCTCCTGCGCAAGCCGGCAATAAAACTCAGATGCATTCGGAAGCTTGAAATACATCAGCATCTTATGCATGTCAAAAGCTTGTTTATCTAATTTCAGGTTTTTTATTTTGCGATCAAAAATTTCCTTGCCTTCCTCAGCTAACTTTCGTTTTTCTTCTTTAAGAGCGGATTTTATTTTTGATTTTGCTTTTGCAGTAACAACAAATTCTAACCAGTCTTCTTTAGGACGTTGCTTTGATGATGTAAGAATCTCCACCTGGTCGCCACTGTTTAACTTATGGCTGATGGGCAGTAGCCTGTGATTTATTTTTGCACCGATGCATCGCTCACCGATATCAGAGTGAATTTCGAAAGCGAAATCCAAAGCTGTAGCACCCACCGGCAGCGTTTTCAAATCACCTGTTGGTGTAAAAACAAATATCTCATCACTGAATAAATTCAACTTGAACTCATCAATAAAATCAAGCGCATTCAACTCAGGATTTTCTAACATCTCGCGTATGCGATTGATCCATTCGTCCACTGCACTTTCATTGCTACTCTCTTTATACTTCCAATGTGCAGCGTATCCTTTTTCAGCAATTTCATCCATGCGCTGCGTACGTATCTGCACTTCAACCCACTTGCCTAAGCTACTCATCACAGTAGTATGCAGTGATTCGTAACCATTGCCTTTTGGTGTTGAAACCCAGTCACGAAGCCTGTCTGGGTTGGGCGTGTAAAAATCGGTAACGATGGAATAAGCCTGCCAGCAATCAGATTTTTCGCGATCCGGTTCTGAATCAAGAATAATTCTTATTGCAAATAAATCAAACACCTCTTCGAAAGGGATGTTTTGATTTTTCATTTTATTATAAATGGAGTGAACAGACTTGGTGCGTCCTTTTATTTCATACTTCAAGATATGTTCGTCTAACGCTTTGCGTATAGGTTGTGTAAACTCTAATATAAAAGCTTCACGCTCGCGTTTGGTTTCGCTCAGTTTTTTTACAATTCCTTTATATGCTGCCGGCTCTTTGTATTTCAACACCAGGTCATCCATCTCAGTCTTGAGCGAATACAATCCTAAGCGATGTGCAAGCGGTGCATATAAATAAGCTGTTTCTGATGCAATTTTTAATTGCTTATCTCGAGGCATGCTGCCAAGGGTGCGCATGTTATGCAGGCGGTCAGCAAGCTTGATAAGTATTACACGCACATCATCACTGAGTGTAAGCAGCATCTTACGAAAATTCTCAGCCTGTATAGATGAACTGTGATCAAACACACCAGAGATTTTGGTAAGACCATCAATTATTTTAGCAGTCTTTTTTCCGAACTGTTGTTCTATATCATCAAGACTGATGTGTGTATCTTCAACTGTATCGTGAAGCAATGCACATACAATAGAAGTGGTGCCGAGACCAATTTCCTGTGCAACAATTTGTGCAACGGCAAGCGGATGCAAAATGTATGGCTCGCCCGAACGCCTGCGCATTTCCTTATGTGCATCAAGCGCAATGTCGAATGCCTTGCGAATCAGCTTGCGATCCTCATTGGTCACATTTGATTTGCATGCTCGTAACAATGCACGATAGCGCTTGAGAATTTCTTTCTTCTCATACTCCTCATTCACCTTATTTTTTTCGAGCAGATGCTGATGCTTTGTTTTTTCTACGTTTACTTCTGTACTCACGCTTAATTTATTTTATATGGTCAAATTTACGGTCTATTGATGGATATTGAAAATATGAATTGTTGTTTTTATACAAATGATGTTAAGGCACTCTGCTATGTAAGAGTAACACAAGTTTAAGTCCTTATGCTTAAAGCAACGGAAGTCAAAATATAAAGACGAAGGAGAAAGACAATTATTATTTCCAAATAAAATATCTTTGAGCGAATAATCAGCTATGGCAAAAACAGCTTTGGTGTTTGGTTCAACAGGTCTTATCGGTTCGCATCTGCTTGAAAAATTATGCAGTGATGAACGTTATGATCGTGTGAAAATATTTGTTCGGAGAAAATCAACTGACCTTATTTTTAATATTGAAAAAGTAGAACAATGCATTGTTGATTTTGATCGGTTGGATGAATACGCAAAACAAATTATTGGTGATGATATATTTATTTGCGTTGGCACAACTATTAAAAATGTAAAAGGAGATAAGGCTGCATTTCGCAAAGTTGATTTTGATATACCAGTTGATGCGGCACGCCTTGCATCTCAAAATAATGTGAAAGGTTTTTTTGTTATTTCATCTCTCGGTGCTGATGCAGGCAGCAATAATTTTTATCTGAAGACAAAAGGTGAAATGGAAAAAGCTGTGCAGCAATTTAAATTTGAACGGTTAAGTTTTCTGCGCCCATCAATCCTTTTGGGAAATCGCAATGAAGTGAGAGTAGGGGAGAGCATTGCACAATTTATTATGAAGCCACTTGCATTTTTATTTATCGGGCCGTTAAAACAGTATAAGCCAAATGATTCAAAATTGGTAGCTATGGCAATGATTGAAATTGCGAATACCCCGAAACCTAAACTCATTTATGAAAGCAGTGAGATTACAACAATTGGAAATGATTATAGTAAAAACTAATAATCATCCAACACCACAAATTCAATTGAAGAATTTTTATAATGATTTTGCAAATGCCTTCCATCACCATGCAATGTAATTACCTGTGATGGTTGCGTGTAATCAATTACTTTCAAAAGATCATCCCAGTCGGCATGATCGCTGATGAGCAGTTGAATATCACTTCCTTTTTGCAAATGCTTCCAGCCGGATGCAAATGCTTTTAATACCAAAGGCTGGCGGTAATAATATTTATAAGTAACAGGAGGAACCAAATAGATGCAATTTTTTGTTTGCTTAAAAACCCTGCGTGAGTATGGTATCCAATTATCCAACTGCACACCATGCCGCTGGTACATGCGGTGAAACCCAGTAATGTCATGATGCGTAAGAATGATTTTGTCTTTGCAATGATTTGCCAATAGCTGGTTAACGCGTTGCGCTTTGCCCAACACATAAGTACCCAATACAATGTTGTGATTGTTATACTCATTGAGTTTTGATATTTCCGTTACAGGATCAGGATGATTGATTTCGGGATTTGCAAAAGTTGCTTCGGTGATGAGCACATCGGCTTTTACAAAATCATAAGGCGGACAGGTATCATCAGGCTGCAATTTAAAATCACCGGTGTAGAGATATTTTTTCCCGTTGTGTTCAATCAGCACCTGTGCTGCACCAAGCATGTGGCCTGAACTGATCAATGTTACTTTAATATTATTGACCAAAAAAGTTTCGTGGTATTCATGTAATTCAATGTTTGATTTGAAAGAACTTTTATACCGGTGTTTGATCAGATCGGCAGTGGCAGCAGTGCAAAAAATATTTTCAGTTCCTTTTGTTACATGGTCGGAGTGTGCATGAGTAATCACTGCATGTTGAACAGGCTTACGCGGGTCTAAATAAAAATTACCGGGTATAAATTTTAAACCTGCTTCGGTAAAGGAAATGCAGTTGTCCATTTAGTGAAATTGGAAAATTGAAATTGGAAATTTGGCTTGTGTCAGACACCTTTTTCGGGTGTCAGACACATTGCGGAATATAAATCGTAACCTTTAAATTGGGTATTTCTTTAGCATAAAAAATCTTATCAAAAATCAGACATTGTTGACTTGCTGCTTTGCGCCAATTTAATTTCTAATATTCTTTTATGAATATTTAAAATCTGCGGAAGCACAGGAGCAGTTTCGTCATTGTAAATAATATAATCAGAGAGTCTGCTTTTTTCTGATTCGCTCATTTGTTTTGAATCAATAGCGCGAATTTGTTCTTCGCTTCTTTCATCGCGTTGCAACACTCTTTTAATACGCAATTCAAGCGGAGCAACTACACAAATAATTTTATCCAATTGCATATTACTTCCCGATTCGAAAAGCAAAGCTGCTTCTTTTAAAACATAAGGTGCATTCTGGTACGAGAACCATTCTTCAAAATCCTGTGCTACAACTGGATGAACTAAAGCATTTACCTGCTTGCGGTAATGGTCATTATTAAATAACAATTCGGAAAGTTTTTTACGATCAAGCAATTCGTATTCATCATAAATATCATCACCAAATATTTTTCTCAATCCTGAAATTATTTCGGCATTAGTACTCATCAACATTGCGGCCTGTATATCTGCATAGTAAACCGGAATACCTAACACTGCAAATGCTTTTGCAATAGTGCTTTTGCCGCTACCGATATTTCCTGTTATGCCAATGCGCGTCATGGTGTTTTATTCAATTCAATTGTGGCAGGCTTAAAGTGCGAATACTTTAAACCCTCATTTAATTCTAAACTATCGCGAAGCAATTCTTCAGTGTCTATTATTTTGTTTTTATTCATATCAGCAGTAACTTCTAATCGCCCACGGAATAATTTTTCTTTTAAAATATCAAATCCCTGGCCATATACATCAGCAATTATTTTTGTGCGTTGCGTGTTTTCCGTTTTGATATAAAAACTGATATGTGACTTATAGTTTTTATCCAAAGCAATAATGATCCACAATAAAACTGCAACCACAAAACATAAGATAAAAGCCAAGAGTTTTTTCCTGGCTTTTCCTTGCTTGTTTGAAGCATCGTTTGCGTTAGCAGTTTCTAAATTCCTGTAATAACCCATTTTTTGGATTTGCGATTTTTGATTTACGAAGTACGATTTGTTTCGTTGTGCGGTTGCGTCCTTTAGGGACGGGGTGCGCGAAGGAATCCAAATTATTTCTTCTCCACTGCAGCAGGTTGCTGATACGCTTTTGTAGCTTCAGCAGATATGGATTTTTTCTCAACACGCATGGTTACATTTTTATCAATGTCCATTAAAAAAGTTGTATCGCTGATCTCCGTAATTTTTCCGTGAATACCACCAATGGTTACCACTTTGTCGCCTTTCTGAACGCTGTCAACAAATTTCTTTTCGTCTTTTGCTTTTTTCATTTGGGGTCGAATCATGAAGAAGTACATGATCACCACGATGGCTCCCATCATAACGAGTCCTGAATAACCTGAGCCTTGCGAAGCCTGTAATAAGATGTTTAACATATTTATAGTTTTAATTTTTTACTGTGATGAAATTTTTGGTGTTCCCTGTTTTGGCTGAATCAAATTTATTTATGCATCGGCTGCGGAATAACTTCGGCACTGATGGTAAGTACACGCGTGCTTGGAATTGTATTAGCGAGCACGGCAATAGTTTTACTTTCCATACCTGATTTTCCTTCTGAATTAAATGTAACATCAATCTTGCCTTCGTCACCTGGCTTTACAGGTTCCTTTGACCACACAGGCACTGTACATCCGCACGATGGTGAAACGCTTGCAATAACTAAATCGGCAGTACCAATATTTTTAAATTTGAAAGTGTGTGTCACTTTTTCGCCTGCTTTAACATCGCCAAAATGAAAACGTGTTTCTGCCCATTCAAATACAGGCAAATTACCTTTGCTTTCGCCTGATGCACTTGCAGGGTTATTTATCAGATCTGGTGATAATTTATTAGAAGAGTTTTTTTTATTGCATGATGAAATTGCAAATGCAATGATGAATATGATGTAAATTAAGTTTTTCATTTTAACCGGTTTTAAATTTGCTTGTTTAGCCCTCCGAGGGTTCAGCAGCCGCACGGGCAGCCAAACCCTCGGAGGGCTTTTCCGAAATATTATTCTACCAATCCGCGACCGGTTTTGTGTACTTTTTTTGCTTCTTTTAAATCATTCACTAATTTATCAATCACACCATTAATAAAGATTTTACTTTTTGGTGTGCTGTATGCTTTTGAAATTTCGAGATATTCATTGATCGAAACTTTTACAGGAACATTTTCAAAACTGATTACTTCTGCAAGCGCCATTTTTAATAAAAGTATATCCATCAATGCAATCCTGTCCACATCCCAGTTGCTGGTCTTATCTGAAATGATTTCAGTAAACCATTCATTATTTTTTATCGTTTCAGTAAATAATTTTTTCATGAACTCAATGTCTTCTTCACTATCGCGAAACATGGGCATGATTTCAAGTGATTGTTTCTTGTCATCATAACTGCCAATAGTTTTCACCACCATTGAACTTATCATTTCAAAACTTTCAGCCCAGAAAACATTTTTGTCTTCCATCTCATGTGTAAAAACTTCGTTGCCGATTATCTGTTCTTTAAAAAACTGCTGGCAGAAATCCACTTGCGTCTTGATATCAGGCTCTTCTTCGAGCATATAATCTTTATAAAGATCAGAAAGCCGCAGCGTTAGAAAGATACGATTGAGCAGGTCAACATCTTTTGACCAGTTGAGGCTTCGCTTTTTAACCTGGTCATTATACTGAAAATTACTTGCCAGGAAACGAATGACTTTATTGTTTTCTAATTTGCTGTTAGAAACATCTTTCTTACCGGCATATCTTTTTGGCGCGTCCACGAGATATTGATTTTCGAGGTGAGCCATTTCGGGTAATATAAGCAATAACTGCAGGTACAAATCATAAGCACGCTCTGATGCTGTGAGCATTTCTTTTTGTGCAATGAAAGCGTTGTTATTTTCGTGTTGAAAGAAAGCGTACAAAGCCTGCATTACACGCACACGTAATTGTCTTCGCGAAAGCATGATTTGTTATCTTAATTAGTTATTTAAAAAGTGCGAAGCGTTCGCATTTTGATGAGGGAACATGATTATTATTTAATGAGTAGCAAGTAAAAACTCAACAGTAGTTATACACTATTGTTTAAGCTTTTTTGCATCAGCAATGCGCTTTTCAGCAAGATTTTTTGCAGCATCTACAGTTGGAATATTTTCTGTTTTTGATTTTTTGAAAATATCCAACGTAACATTATAAATAAGTTTTGTTGCTTCCAATGCTTTAGCGCGATCATATCCCTGGAGTTCAGAATAAACATTGATAAGACCACCGGCATTAATCAAAAAATCAGGAGCATAAAGAATTCCTTTATCCATCAGCATCTTGCCGTGTGTAGCTTCATCTTCCAACTGATTGTTAGCAGCACCTGCAATGATGCTGCATTTTAATTTTGCAATGTTGATGCTGTTAAGCGTTGCACCTAAAGCGCACGGTGCATAAATATCAACATCTGCATCATACACGCTGTCTTTGTCAATTATTGTTGCATTAAGATGTGATACTTTTTCTAAATTTTCAGGATGAATATCGGCTACCAAAACTTTGCCTCCATCCTCAGTAATAAAGCGAACCAAATGCTGACCAACATTGCCGCAACCTTGCACCACAACATTGCGACCGCTTAAATTATCAGTTCCCCATAATTCTTTTGCAGCAGCTTTCATTCCCATAAACACACCGTAAGCAGTAACAGGAGATGGATCGCCACCGCCACCCATTGATTCAGGAAGACCTGTAACGAACTTTGTTTCTTTCGCAACATTCACCATATCGGCAGTGCTTGTACCTACATCTTCGGCAGTAATATATCTTCCGCTTAGCGAGTTTACAAACTGGCCAAACCTGCGATAAAGTTTTTCTGTTTTATCTTTTTTTGAATCACCGATAATTACTGCTTTGCCACCGCCCAAATCCAGGCCGCTGATCGAAGCTTTGTAAGTCATGCCACGCGAAAGGCGCAATACATCATTCAATGCATCACTTTCATTATTGTATTTCCACATGCGGGTGCCGCCTAATGCAGGACCAAGCACAGTATTATGAATAGCTATAATGGCTTTCAAACCTGCTTCTTCGTCCTGGCAAAAAACAATTTGCTCGTGGCCGAGATTTGAAATCACTGAGAATAAGTTGGTGTGTGGCACAACTTCTTTAATGTCTTTTACTTCAATCATACAATTAAGATATTTGTTTAGATGCGTAATTTAATGCAGTAAAGCTTTGCTTAATAGCGGGTGTCAAAGGTAGATTTTTTTATATCTGAGCAAAATATGAAAATACCCCGCCTGATATTATTTAAAGCAATGATAAAAGGGCGTTTTGTGATGCGGAAAAAGTATTTTAGCCCGATGATTGGTGATAGAATTATTTATCTGAAGTCAGTGGCTTCAACTAACAGCTATGCCTGGCAACTGCTCAATGCTGAACATCCTGCTGAAGGAACGGTTGTGAACTGTACCAATCAGACGGATGGCAGGGGAATGCAAGGCAATAATTGGGAGAGTGAAGCTGATAAGAATCTTGCTTTCAGCGTAATTCTTTATCCTGAGTTTTTAGATATAGATTATTTTTTTGCGCTTAACCAGGTTGCTGCTCTAAGCGTTTGTGAGTTTTTAAGAGAAACTACAGGCGAAGATTTTAAAGTGAAATGGCCAAATGATGTGATGTTTGAAAATAAAAAGATTGCAGGAATTTTAATTGAGAATAATCTACGCGGTAATATTGTAACTGCTTCTGTTGCAGGAATTGGCATCAACATTAATCAAACAAATTTTATGAGTTACATGCCCGATGCTGTTTCGCTTAAAATGATTACAGGGAAAATTTATGCTCTTGATAAGATGCTGAATGAAGTTTGTGTTAAAATGAATGACTACTATGATATTTTAAAACAAGGCGATTATAATTTTCTGCATCGCGAGTATCATCGCTTTTTATATCGCTACAATGAACAACATCAGTTTCAAAAAAACGGAATTTATTTTAACGGCATAATAAAAGGTGTGCGTGCCGATGGAAAACTTTTACTTGCTGATGAATATGGAATCAACCAGGTTATTGATGTGAAGGAGGTGAGGTTTGTTTATTGAAATGTAAGTATAAAAGTTAAATGAATTTTTTAAAAGAGGGGTTACTTCCACACTTCATTAACCGAGAAATGTTTATAGAAAGCACTACTTTTTCTTATTGGATGTGCTTATTGTCGCCATGAATTTTTAGAAATATCAATCTTCTTTTTTTACATACTCGAATGTTATCAGGGATATTGGTAAATCAACCATGAACATTTTATCATAAGTAGAATAAATAATATCCTGATGACATACAATTTTAACAACATAGCCATTGTCATAAAAGTATCTAAATGTTTCAAACTTCTCTTTTAATGTATCTGTTTTGACATAGCTTTCAACTGATTGAAGAATTCCATCAACATAATTATATTGGTTAATGAAGATGTCATCATAAATTGTGTCATTACCTCCTTTGTCTTTACCTTCAACAATTTCTCCAAGTATACCTTCAACATCTTCTAACGGATTATTAAGAGAATCAAAACTCCAAGTGTGTTTACCTACTCTTGGAAGTGAAGGTCCCCCCCAAGTAATAATACTTTCAATCAAATTATATCTCTTATCATATTTATTATAAGTATTATGGCTGTTATCTTTAGAGGAAAGCAATTGTCCTTTTTCATTACATCGTACTTTAGTAATGCCCTCTGATATTCTTTCAGCTTTATCTATATCACAAGCATTTTCAAATCCAGAAAAGCGGGAAGTATCTTTTGGGCCATAAACAATAAATTTAAATTTTCCGAAATCATCAAAGAAATATTCCCTGATTTTATCAAGGGAGTCTAAATCATTATACACTTTGATTTTCATACTAACAATATGCCGTGCTTTAACTGTGTCTTGAGATAAATAAAATGGAAAGCCAATTTTAATAAATTCCGTTTGTGCGAAACATTTATTAGTTAAGCAAAGAATGAATAATAATATGAAGTGTATTAATATTTTAAATGACAGCATTAAAAAATCAATTTTCATAATTAAGGTCAACGTATGTTATGGTCGAAAGCATATCCGATCCGATAACATGAAAATATTTCAAGCCCCTTCAAAAATCTTCTGACAATTATTAGCAAGAATATTTATAAAATTTCGCAAAGGAGTTTCAGCCATCATTTTCATCATCATGTTAAGATCAGCCTCCAGAAGGATTTGCAAGGTTGATGTGGTAGTGTTAACCTCACCGATATTGCAAATAAGATTTAAATCAAAAGGCGCTTTGGTGCGAATCATTTTCACTTTGGTGTTGGCAATTTTTTCATCAATCTTCAAACCTATGTTTGCCATGCCGGTAATAGTAAAACTCCCGCCTTCAACATTCGATTCCCAATCGGTGATGCTTGAAGGCATCAGCTTTTGAATATTATTAAAGTCACTTAAAAAATTAAACAGTTGCTCAGCGCTTGTATTGATCTGAACAGTTTCGCTATTGATGTTTGTCATGGTGGTTATTGCTTAATTGCTTAATTGTTTCATTGTTTTATTGTTTTATTGTTTCATTGCCAATTGCCCTTTGCCTCTTACTAATTACTGCCCCTACCCCTACCACTAAACCCTTCCTTTCACTTCCCCCATTCAGCAGGATTCTCTCTCCACGAATGAAGACTTTTTAAATCCGTATCTTTTACAAAACCTGAAATCTTTGCCTGCTCAATTAAAACTTCATAATTACAAAGTGAATACAAAATACAATTAGCATTTTTAAAATTGTCTTCTGCTATTTTGAATCCGTAACTAAAAATAGAAACCATTCCTTTAATAATGACTCCATTTTTTTTTAATGCTTCAACAGCCTGCAAACTGCTGCTGCCTGTTGAAATTAAATCTTCAATCACTACACAACTTTGATTTTCTTGCACTTCGCCTTCAATCTGATTTTTCAAACCGTGCTCTTTTGATTTTGGTCGCACATAAACAAAAGGCAAACCTAATGCTTCGGCAACCAATACACCTTGCGCAATAGCTGCAGTTGCAACACCTGCGATTAAATCAGGTCTTCCGAATTTTGATTCAATGAGTTTTGCAAGCTCCTGTCTTATATAAGTGCGTATTCGCGGATAAGAAAGTGCAAGCCTGTTATCGCAATAAATTGGCGACTTCCAGCCCGATGCCCAGGTGAAAGGTTCATCAGGCTGTAACTTAATGGCTTTAATTTGAAGCAGGTGTTCTGCTATAAGATGGGCAGTGTCTTTTTCCATTAAATGATTTACGATTTTAGATTTTACTTGAACCGTCATTGCGAGGAACGAAGCAATCTGTTATTGATTTACCAGGAACTCCTTTTTGCTTTTATGACTACTTGATTTTGCAATCTGCAATTAATGCAATCACGTAATACTTCGCAAATAAATTAATTATTTCACAAGAAGATTAAAAAATCATCAACGAATTACAAATTTAAAACATCAACGAATTACGAATCTTTGCGAATATACGAATCAGCGACATTCGTATATTCGTTTTTTATTCGTAATTCGTTGATTCCAATTCTATATTATGTACCATATTTTCATTGCTGATAAAAGTCTTTCATTGCTCCAAAACCGTTCTGATAAAACAGGTAACAGGCATCTTGTAGTTTATTATGAAAGCGATGAATCAATCAAAACCACTATTGAAACTTTAGAGCAAGATAGTTTTTATAACAGTGCTGAAATAATTTACGATGATGTAAATGAATTGTATGATTCATTCGCAAAGCAATTTAAAATTATTGCAGCAGCAGGCGGTCTCGTAATTAATAAGGAAGGAAAAGTATTGATGATTTATCGCCACTATAAATGGGATTTACCAAAAGGGAAAATTGAAAAAGACGAAAAAAAGAAAGCCGCTGCTATGCGCGAAG
>JBDTRM010000105.1:0-7694 GCA_039931675.1 Bacteroidia bacterium
TTTACGGCAAGGAGAAAAAAAATCTTGCTTACATCATTGGTGTAATGAACATGATTTTGCATGGCATTGAAGCACCAAACATTATTCACACCAATACTTTAAGCGAAAACATTAGAGACATACAGGAGAAAGACCGCTACAATGTGATATTGGCAAACCCACCGTTTGGAGGAAAAGAAAGACCCGAAGTGCAGCAGAACTTTGATATCAAAACAGGCGAAACTGCTTTTCTTTTTTTGCAGCACTTTATTAAAAATTTAAAAGCAGGAGGCAGAGCAGGTATCGTAATTAAAAATACTTTTTTGAGCAATAGCGACAACGCATCTGTTAGTTTGCGGAAATATTTATTGGAAAGTTGTAACCTGCACACAATACTTGATATGCCAGCAGGAACATTTACAGGTGCAGGTGTAAAAACAGTGGTGCTGTTTTTTACAAAAGGAGAGCCGACAAAAAACATTTGGCATTATCAAATGGATGCAGGTAGAAACATGGGCAAAACGAATTCTTTGAATGATACCGACATGCAAGAATTTATTACTCTGCAAAAAAGAAACTCCGAAACAGAAAAAAGTTGGAGTATAAAAATTGAAGATGTGCAAACGCACAATTATGATTTGAGTGTAAAGAACCCGAACACACCCGAAGAAGCAGCATTGAGAAGCCCACAGGAAATTTTAGGTGAAATGGAATTGCTTGATTCAGAAACAACCGACATACTTCAAACATTAAAAGAACTGGTATGAAGAAAAGTTGGGAAATAAAAAAAATGAGTGATGTTTTGCTAATTGAACGAGGAGGTTCTCCACGACCAATTGACAAATATATTACTAATGACCCTGATGGTTTGAATTGGATAAAAATTTCTGATGCGACAGCATCAAACAAATACATCTATGAAACAAAAGAGAAGATTACGAAAGAAGGTTTACACAAAACAAGATTAGTTAAGGAAGGAGATTTCATTCTTTCCAACTCCATGAGTTTTGGAAGACCTTACATAATGAAAACTACTGGCTGCATTCATGACGGTTGGTTGTTATTGAGGGATAAAAATGAAAAACCACTCAACAAAGATTTTCTTTATTACTTGCTTTCTTCTCCAATCATTTCAGAGCAGCTTAATAAACTTGCAGTAGGTTCAACTGTTCGGAATTTAAATATTGGTTTGGTGAGTTCTGTAGAAATTCCTATTCCCCCACTCCCCGAACAAGAACAACTCGTTTCAATTTTAGATGAATGTTTTGCAACTATTGAACAAGCAAAAACAAACACGGAAAAAAATTTAAACAACGCAAAAGAACTTTTTCAAAGTGAGTTGAATAAAATCTTTTCAGAAAAAGGAGAAGGTTGGATTGAAAAAAATATAAGAGAAGTTTGCAAAGAAGTTTTTGCAGGTGGTGATGCACCGGAAGGTTACTCAAAAGAAAAAACAGAGAAGAATATAATTCCAATTTTTGCAAACGCTGTTACTGATAATGGTTTGTATGGCTATACCGATATTCCAAGAGTAACAGAACCATCAATCACAATAGCAGGGAGAGGAAGCGGAACAGGACACACAGAAGTAAGAACAGAACCTTATTTGCCGATAGTTCGCCTTATAGTTTTAATTCCAAATTTATCATTGGTTACTTTAGATTTTTTGAAATACTCAATAAAGAATTTGAAAATACTAAGAAGCGGAAGTGCAATACCACAACTTACAATTCCAATGATTACAGAATATAAAATGCCTTTGCCTTCTATTTCAGAACAACAAAAAATAGTTTCCCAGCTCAACACCCTTTCGGTTGAAACAAAAAATTTAGAAAACATTTATCAAAGAAAATTAAACGAGTTAGAAGATTTGAAAAAAAGTATTTTGCAAAAAGCGTTTAGCGGGGAGTTGGTTAAAGAAAAAAATTATCAAATAAAAACAGCAGTTGTCACTTAAGGCCTTCAGGGACTTGCAGGACTTAAACTGATTTCCCGCGAGTCCCTGAAGTCCTTAGAAAAAAGAGAACCCCATAAAAACTAAATGAGTTAGAAGATTTGAAAAAAAGTATTTTGCAAAAAGCGTCTAACGGAGAATTGGTTAAAGAAAAAAATTATAAAATAAAAACAGCAGTTGTCACTTAAAGGACTTTAGGGACTTGCAGGACTAAAGTTAATGTCCTGCGGGTCACTAAAGTCCTTAGAAAAAACAAAAATGGAAAGCAACAACAACGAAGGTTTTATACCCATCCACGGAGGTTTCCGCAATTTGATTGCATACCAAAAAGCAGAAATCATTTATGATGGCACTGTATATTTCACGAGTCGTTTTTTTCAAAAGTACGACCGCACGATTGACCAAATGGTACAGGGAGCACGTTCGGGGAAACAAAATATTGCTGAGGCAAGCATGGCATCAGCCACTTCAAAAGAAACAGAAATAAAACTTACCAATGTAGCCCGCGCAAGTCTTGTTGAATTACAAATAGACTATGAAGATTTTTTGAGAACAAAAAAATTAAAGCAATGGGAAAAGGAAAGTAAATATGTAGCACGTCTTCGTGAGTTGAATAAAACTCCCAATGCAAATTATGAAACATTTCGCAAAGGCATAGAAAATCCTGACCCTGAAATATGCGCTAATGTTTTAAGAGGATTAACAATAGTTGCTGTTTATTTGCTCGGTCGCCAGGTAGAAGCTTTGGAAAAAGCTTTTATTAATGAGGGCGGCATGCGCGAAAGAATGACTAAAGCAAGAATTAATAAAAGAAATAAGGAAAAATAGTTGTGAGTGCAATTGCTGTCCTTACAAAGGACAGCAAGGACTCAGGGGACATCAAAGATTCCAGAGGCGAAACTAAAGTCCTGCAAGTCCCTGATGTCCCTGCAATTATTAAACAAAAAATGAACGAAGCAGAAACAAGAGCCGAATTTATTGACCCTGCATTAAAAGCAGCGGGCTGGGGAGTTGTGGAAGGCAGTCGCATTCGTTTGGAGTTTCCAATTTCAAAAGGCAGATTAATTGGACACGGACAACGAAGCAAACCCGACAAAGCAGATTATATGTTGCAATACCGCAACAGAAATTTAGCAGTGATAGAAGCGAAGAAAAGAGATTCAGATTATACTGAAGGTGTAACACAGGCAAAGGACTACGCAGGTAAATTGCAAGTGCGTTTTACTTACAGCACAAACGGCTTACGTATTTACCGCATGGATATGAATGAAGGAAGCGAAGGCGATGTAACCGTTTATCCTTCGCCTGATGAGTTGTGGCAAATGACTTTTGGTGAGCAAGACAAACTACAACCACAGACAGCAGTTTTAAGAGATACACTTTTAGCAGTTCCTTATGAAGACAGGGGCGGTACTTTTCAGCCAAGATATTATCAGGAGAATGCAGTTACAAAAGTGTTGGAAGCAGTTGCAGAAAATAAAAATCGTATTCTCTTAACGCTTGCAACAGGCACAGGAAAAACAGCAATCGCTTTTCAAATTGCATGGAAATTATTTCACAGCCGTTGGAACATAAACAAAGACGGACAGCGAAGTCCTCGCATTTTATTTTTAGCTGACAGGAATATTTTAGCAGACCAGGCATTCAATGCGTTCAGTGCATTTGAAGAAGATGCTTTAGTGCGTATCAATCCCACGGACATAAAGAAGAAGGGTAAAGTGCCAAAAAACGGAAGTGTGTTCTTCACCATTTTCCAAACTTTTATGAGTGGTGCGAATGACACTCCATACTTCGGAGAGTATCCAAAAGATTTTTTTGATTTTATAATTATTGATGAGTGTCACCGAGGCGGAGCAAAAGACGAAAGTACCTGGAGAGCTATTTTAGAATATTTCAGCCCGGCCGTTCAGTTGGGTTTAACAGCAACGCCAAAGCGAACCATTAACGTTGACACCTACAATTATTTTGGTGAACCTGTTTACATTTATTCATTGAAGGAAGGAATCAATGACGGTTTCTTAACGCCATTCAAAGTAAAACAGATTGACACCACTATTGACGATTACGTATATACATCTGATGATACTGTTGTTGAAGGCGAAATTGAAGAAGGGAAAAAATACACCGAAGCTGACATGAATCGTGTGATACAAATTGAAGCACGGGAAAAGTATCGTGTGGAAATTTTTATGAATCAGATTGACCAAACCCAAAAGACATTGGTGTTTTGTGCAACACAACTTCATGCGTTGGCAATTCGCAATTTGATAAATCAAATTTCTGAAAGCAGAAATCCAAACTATTGCCATCGTGTAACCGCAGACGATGGAAAAAGAGGCGAACAACATTTGCGTGATTTTCAGGACAACGAAAAACATATTCCGACCATCCTCACCACTTCTCAAAAACTAAGTACTGGTGTAGATGCACCCGAAGTGCGGAACATTGTTTTGCTGCGACCAATCAATTCTATGATTGAGTTCAAACAAATCATCGGCAGAGGAACAAGATTGTTTGACGGCAAAGATTATTTTACGATTTATGATTTTGTAAGTGCACACGAACACTTCAACGACCCTGAATGGGACGGTGAACCGTTAGATCCCGAACCGCCAAGAGAAAGACGAACTCCCAACCCATATCCTCCAAGTGGTGAACCACCAACAGCAGAAGAAGATGATGAACCGCCAAGGCGAATGATTAAAATAAAATTAGCTGATGGAAAAGTGAGAGAGTTTCAGCACATGATTAAAACATCATTTTACAGCGCTAACGGTAAACCAATTTCAGCAGAAGAGTTTCTTCAAAGTATGTTTGGCACCTTACCCGAATTTTTTAAAGATGAAAATGAATTGCGCACCCTTTGGAGCAGACCCGATACAAGAAAAAAATTGTTGGAAGAACTTTCAGAAAAAGGTTTTACGAAAAGCCAGCTACATGATTTACAAAACATGATTCATGCGGAAAAGAGTGATTTGTATGATGTTTTAGCCTATGTTGCCTTCCAGGCAACACCCTTGGAAAGAACCACAAGAGCCGACAAAGCAAAAATTAATTTCAGCAATTACAATAGCAAGCAACAAGAGTTTTTAAATTTTGTCTTGAGTAAATATATAAGTTCAGGGGTGGAAGAATTAGATGATACCAAACTTACACCATTGCTTGTGCTGAAATACAAAGCCATTGATGATGCTAAAAAGGAGTTGGGAGATATTGCTAGTATAAGGAATACATTTATTGGGTTTCAGGGATTTTTGTATGAGAACCAAATAGCCATTTAATCAATGAAGAAATTATATTCCACACCTGACTATAAAGAATGGCAAAGGCGAAGGCTAAAAAAAATCGAAAGAGATCTGCGGAATAATAATCGATCTTTTCCAAAAAAAAGAAGCAAAAGCAATCAAAAATCCAGACGAATTAGTGATATAAAATATCCAGTAATAGCACCCACAGATTTGAGGTTGATTGAAAATACAGAAAAATGTATGGAGATATTCAGAGAAATGAGAAGCGAAGATGCATTAAGCAGTAGTCGTGGTTTAAAATTCGTAATACTGGATCTAAGAAATGTAACTCAAATTGATTATGGGTCTATTAGTATTTTAACAGCTATTGGAGATGATTTAAAATTTAAGAAAATACTTTTGCGAAGCTTTTTACCTGCAAATATTGAATGCAAAAATTTCATGATAGAATCAGGCTATCTTAATAATCTATTTGATGATAATGGCAAACCATTTGCAAAAACACAAAAATCAGAGTTAATTTTCTTCGAAAAAGGTAGCGGAGTACTTTCTGAATCTGACAATATAAAAATAAGTTTGCTCGTCAAAGCTGTAGTAAATCATCTTACAGGTCAAAGTAAACATTGCTTAGCAGTTAAAACAATCATTCTTGAAATATGTGGTAATTCCATTGAATGGAGTGGAACTGATAGTAAACAATGGTTGCTTGGAGTTAAATACGGTGAGGGAAAAGTTGTGTTTACTGTTACTGATGTTGGTAAAGGCATTTTGGAAACACTACATAGAAGATTATCGAAAAAATTTTTTGAATCATTTAAATCAATGGATGAAATTTTGAAAGGCGCTTTTGAAAAAAAGTACGGTTCTACAACAAAAGAGGTAAATAGAAACAAAGGCCTACCGGCTGTAAAAACCCATTGGGAGCAAGGCACAATTAACTACTTGAAAGTTCTAACAAACAATGTAATATTGCATTTTGATAATGAATCCCTTTCAAACACATTCGGTATCGGAGCACCTAGATTTAGAGGAACTTTTTATCAATGGGAAATGAACAAGGAATGTTTAAATAAAATAATGGTTTAATAAAATGAAAACTATAAGCGTATTTGAGAATTTTTCTGAATTTCCGGCATTGCGTCATTGCAATATCAGTGAGAAATCTGGAGAGGAATTTTATCATACCATTTTAAATAAAGAATTTAATGAGCAATATGAAAAAGGTGAAAAACTTATAGTTAATCTGGACAACACAGCGGGTTACGCATCTTCATTCTTAGATGAAGCATTCGGAAATTTGGTTTTTGATTTCACTTTGGATATTGTTAAAAACCACGTTGAAGTAATTTCAATTCAGGAACCTCATTGGAAAACTATGATTGAAAATGAAACTTATCCTCAATGGGAAGAAAGACGGGTTAATAAAAAAAATCCAGTTGTTACTAGAACTCATGGAGCGTGGTTTAGATTAGACAAAAATGAAATCAAATCTGGAATATGGGAACACCCTGTTGCTGCTTAAATCTTTTTAATTCCTTACAGCCGTCTGATTATATTGACTTACTTGGAATTGTGGTTAATGGGGGTTTAGCATATTGGATAATTAAAACCATTCAAGACAAACTGACCAATAAACGAGTTCTAAAAGATCACTTTATTGATGAAGTTAAGGAACTCAGGAATGAATATAAAAATTGTCTGAGTAATTTATATTTGAATAAAACGCACGCCAAGAATGTGGCACCCTGGTTCAAATTAATGAATATTAAGGTCACAGACATAATGCTTCTAATATATGACAAATATGAAATTGACATCAATCACCTTGATCCTTATCAAAATAAATTAAGAGATTTAGTTACGGATAATCCAGAATTTATTTCGCAATATAATTTAGGTCAACCTGTTGTATTCACAGACAATTCTAGAAATCAATTTATTAAATTTCAACAAGAGCATAATCGCCTGTTTAATGATCTGATAATAATGATAAATGATTCGAATTAATATCTTGTATCCCCCCGCCCGCTGTAGGTAAGTACCCTGTGTCGCTGTCTTGTCTGTGTTATGTAGTTCACTTTATTATACTTGATTCCGATTAATCGGAACAAATATAAATACCGTCACCTGTGAATAGTTACATATATGGTAAAAGTTATCACGAGGTTTTTTCACTGCCTGTCCCGCCCAAGCGGGAGACTGGTGTTATGCCCAATGCTATAGAAACACAATCTGCTAAAACTTTTATCCATATTTATTTATGACAGACGTTGAAAAGATGAACGGGTTATTGGGTGAAGTAAAAAACTGCACTGATGCTGACATCCACCGCTATTGGTCGCCAATGGTGCAACTATTTATACCCGCATCAAAGGATGAAAGGAGTGAAACTGCATCTGCTTTTTACCAATGGGCTAAAACAAATGCCGAAGAGCAACCGCTGAAGTTTTACTATGCTGAATTTTTAATGGGAGCAAATTATTTATTGGGCGAGAATCATGAACTGGCTCTTC
>JBDTRM010000106.1:0-110372 GCA_039931675.1 Bacteroidia bacterium
TATTGATTCACGATTTTTTTACCGGTGCAGTTATCAATACTATAACCGGGCTTAATTTTGGGCCGGGCAATTTTGGTGGTGAAGAAGCTGAAGCTGTTGACTCGCTTTATATTTTTACATGGGATGCTACTATCAAAACTGTTTCGAAGTATGATATGTCGGGCACGCTCATGCAAACATTGCTGCTTGATTCAGGCGAAAACGGACATTCAATATCGCGGGCCGGTAATTATCTTTTCGTTGCCCATGATGGAAATTATGCCACAGGCACATGGTATGGATACCTTGTTGATTCTGTAATGAGTGTTTCGGCAATAAATATGTGCTTTGGCGATACCACTTTTTTTACCCTTTCGGGCACCACTAATTTACTTGGTGCGCAATGGGATTTTGGTGACCCGGCATCGGGTGTAAATAATGTCTCTTATAATCCTAACACCTTTCATACTTTTACTCAATCAGGAACATATACAGTACAGGTTATAAGATTTTTTACCACTTATACCGATACCGCTATGCTTAACATAACCATTAACAGTGTGCCTGGAATCAATCTCGGAATTGATACTGTGTTTTGTGCAGGTGATTCCATTCAACTGAATGCAGGTGGAGGCTTCACCTCTTATACGTGGCAGGATGCATCAACCGATTCTACTTACACAGCTACAGTAGCAGGTACGTATTATGTTACTGTTTCAAATAGCGGTTGTATAGGAACCGATACCATAAATCTTGCAGTAAATCTTTGCAGTGCATTAGTTGCAAATTTTTATTCATCCGATACTTCCTTTTGCGAAAAGCTTTGTATTGACTTTACTGACGTAAGCACAAACAGTCCAACATCGTGGCAATGGTTTTTCCCCGGATCGGATAGCTTAGCAAGCACTCAGCAAAACCCTGTAAATATTTGTTATAATAATTACGGAAGTTATGATGTTACTCTTATTGCTTGCAATGTTGCAGGTTGCGATACTTTAGTGCTTACCAACTTTATTAATGAATATCAAAGCCCAGTTAATTTTATTTATCAATCTAACGATACATTGTATTCCCTACCTTTTTATAGTTACCAATGGTATGAAGTCACCAACGGATTAATTGCAGGAGCAACCAATCAGAATTACGTTCCCACACAGGCAGGAAATTATTATTGTTCAATAAGCGATTCGATAGGATGCATTGCAGCATCAAACACAATAGTTATTACAGGCCTAAATCATCCCGATGTTTCGGGAGGGCAATGGGCAATTGTTCCAAATCCTGTTACTGATAAGCTGAATGTTACAATCAATAACAATCAACTATCAGAAATAATTCTTTACGACATCACATCACGAAAAATATTACAACAAAAATTTACAACCTCCACAACATTAAACACCTCACAGCTTGCCAAAGGAATTTATATTTATGAACTGAGGGATAAAGGAGGAGTGGTTAAGAAGGGTAAGGTGGTGAAGGAGTGAAATAGTTTTGAATGATTCATGTACCTGGTTGGCGTCCTCGCCAACCAGATATAATCGCAGAAGGTTGGCGGGGACGCCAACCATGTACCAATGAAAAAACAACTCAGTCATTCAACCCTCTACCTTAATACTCTCATATATCAAACTTATACCCAATCCCCTTAATAGTTTTAATAGTTTCATCGCCCAGCTTCTCGCGTATTTTGCGAATGTGAACATCAATGGTGCGGTCACCTACTACAATATCTTCGCCCCACACGCGGTTGAGAATATCTTCACGTGTAAAAACTTTTCCGGGTTTGGAAGTGAGTAATGAAAGCAGTTCAAATTCTTTGCGCGGAAAGTTAAGCACGGTGCTGTCCTTACTCACTGAATAACTTTCGCGGTCAATTTCAAGATCACCGATTCTTATCGCACTGTCAATTTGCGAATCATTAACCCTGCGCAATAATGCTTTTATACGGCTTAATAAAATGCGTGGCTTTATCGGCTTGCTGATGTAATCATCGGCACCCACATCAAAGCCTGCTATCTGGCTGTAGTCCTCGCTACGTGCAGTTAAAAAAGTAATCACAGTACTTTTAAACTCCTTCATCTCGCGCAACTGGCGGCAGGTTTCAATACCATCCATCACAGGCATCATGATATCAAGAATAATAAGATGAGGATGATTTTTAATGGCTTGCTGAATGCCCTCCCGTCCGTTATTAGCTGTAAAAACCTGGTAGCCTTCTTTTTTAAGGTTGTACTCCATAAATTCCAAAATGTCAGGCTCATCATCAACAAGTAGAATTTTAACTGCGCTGGTTTGCATATAGTATTTTTAAATTTTGCACAAATAACTTACCTGCAAATTACTCAAAAGTTAATGGTGTTTTACCGAATTGTTAATTAACAATTATCTAATGGAAAGTTAACTATAACCTCATTTGGTTAATGTATGGATAATGAAAAACAGCATTGTTAACCTTAACATAACATTGCCATAATTCAGAGTTAAGAATGCAAAAGGTCTTTTGCACCGTCAAATAAAATAAACGATAACTCACATGCTACGAAACAAACTAAAAACAGTGCTGATTGCAGCAGCCTTTATACCTGCAACACTTATGGCGCAGGAAAGCACTGCACCCGTAACAACTGAACCTGACACTTTAACAAGTACAGTTGCAAAACTGCAATCTGATCTTGATTTATTGAACCGTTTAAAATTTACGGGGTATCTGCAGGCTCAGTTTCAATATGCTGATTCAGCAGGTCAAACATCCTTTGCAGGAGGAAACTTTCCTTCAAAAGTTGACAAGCGTTTTGCGGTAAGACGCGGACGCTTAAAGGCCACCTATAATGGAAATATGTCGCAGTATGTTTTACAAATTGATGTGACCCCCGGTGGAGTAATTATAAAAGATGCTTATGCTAAACTAACTGAACCATGGCTTAATAGCTTCTCGTTAACAGCAGGGGTTTTTAACCGTCCGTTTGGTTATGAAATCACCATGTCATCAAGCGACAGAGAAACACCTGAGCGTGGCCGCATGTCGCAAATCATATTTAATAACGAACGCGACCTGGGCGCAATGATAACTTTTCAGCCTCCAAAAACTTCAATGTATAACTGGCTTAAAATTGATCTTGCAATGATGAGCGGCACCGGCCCTCTGGCTGCAGACTTTGATAAACAAAAGGATTTCATAGGTCGGATTTCATATAACAAATCCATCATACATGAAACCGCCAAACTTGGAGTTGGTGTATCCTATTACCAGGGAGGTTTCCGTTGCGATACCACCGTTTCTTTTAAAATGAGCGATGGTGGATTTGTTTCAAGCACTGAGCCTGAGGCCATACAACAGATACTTGAAAAGCAATACATGGGCGCTGATGCACAGTTCAGCATTGCCACCAAAGCAGGTTATACAACCTTGCGTGCAGAATATATGCAAGGTACCCAGCCTTCGCCAAATGCAGGTGGTAATGCACAGGCAACACTGTTGTATCCTGGTGATGCTGCCACAGCCAAGAAAGCATATTACAAACGTGAGTTCAATGGAGCTTATCTCTATCTCATACAAACTATTGGCGATTCAAAACATTCTATAGTTGTTAAATACGATTGGCTTGATCCAAATACAAAGGTTAAAGGAAATGAAATTGATCCCACAAAAAACTTAACTGCAGGTGATATTAAATTCAGCACACTTGGAGTTGGTTATATTTATCGCTGGAATGAAAATGTAAAATTCACTTTCTATTATGATATGGTAACTAACGAAACATCAGATAAGCTAAGCGGCTTCGGCAAAGATTTAACTGACAATGTTTTTACCGCACGTATGCAATATAAGTTTTAGAACAATGAACTTTAATTCGTTTAAAAAAAATCAAAACACATCGGTGTAATCAAAATAATAATCATTGTAATCTGTGTAAACAAAAAATAAAATGAAAAAAACAATCAGCGTTATCGCAGCAATATGTATGACAGTGTCAACATTTGCTCAAACAAAATTAACTATTAAAGGAAGTGACACGGTGCTTCCGCTTTCGCAAAAAGAAGCGGAAAAATATATGAAGGCGAACAAGAGCGCATCGCTTACCATTATAGGTGGCGGCAGCGGTGTAGGAATTGCAGCATTGATGGACGGCACTACCGATATTGCAATGGCTTCGCGCAAATTGAAAATGGATGAAAAATTAAAATTAAACAATGCAGGTAAAGCATATAAGGAAGTAATTATTGCTTATGATGCTTTAGCTGTAATCGTAAATCCTGCAAACAAGGTTTCAAAACTTACCAAGGAACAAATTGAAGGAATTTACACAGGCAAAATTAAAAACTGGAAAGAAGTTGGTGGTGATGATATGCAGATCATAGCATACAGCCGCGAGAGCAGTTCAGGTACTTACGATTTTGTAAAAGAATATTTATTAAATAATAAAAATTATTCACCGGGCTGTTTAATGATGCCTGCTACAGGAGCCATTATCGAATCGGTAACGCAAACAAAAGGTGCAATAGGTTATGTAGGTTTGGCTTATATGGAAAAAACAGTTAAAGATGTTGGCATCTCTTACGACAAAGGCAAAACATACATTAATGCAACTTATGAAAATGCAAAAAACAAAACTTATCCCGTTGTTCGTCCGTTGATGTATTATTTTGAAAAGAAAAACGAAGCCAAGGTGAAACCTTTTGTAGATTATATACTTTCGCCAACAGGTCAGGCTACAGTTAAAGAAGTTGGTTATGTTGACTTAGGGAAATAAACTTTCAGTTTAAGTGTGATTACTTTTTATTGTTTACTGTTTTGAAAATCGTAAACCGTAAATCGTAAATCGTAAATCGAAACATGCGCAATTTTTTTAAAGACTTTAAAGAACGCCTCATCGAAGGCACACTTTTACTCAGCAGCACTGTAACAACTATTACAGTGCTGTTGATTATTTTCTACCTGTTCAAAGAAGGGTCAGGAATTTTTTCGCGTTCAAGCATTGAATCGGGCAACCAGCTTTTATTGAATCCCGAAAATCCTGTAAATAATCTTACAGATAAGGAGATTAAATATATTTATGATGGTGATATCAGCAACTGGAAACAAGTTGGTGGAAAGGACGAGGACATCATGATTTTCCGTCTTGATGATATTGGTAATTTTTACACTGATGAACAGCTTGGCGAAAACTTTGAAAACATGCCAATGTATGTTGACACACTGGTGATGCAGAATAAAAACATCATAGCATTTATAAGCGATAAATATGTTTTATCAAAAACAAAAGCGAAGCGTTTAGAAGTAAACAAAATTACACTCAGCGAAGTTTTAAAAGGTAAAGAATGGATTCCGACAGCGCATCCGTCAGCACAATTAGGAGTACTGCCATTGATAATGGGAACTATCTGGGTAAGCTTTGGCGCCATTTTACTTGCATTGCCATTTGGATTAGCAGCCGCCATTTACATGGCCGAAATTGCTGATTACCGCGTGCGCAATATTCTGAAACCTCTTATAGAATTGTTGGCCGGTATTCCATCGGTTGTTTATGGATTCTTTGGTTTAGTAGTGATGGTACCTGCTATTCAAAAACTATTTAATCTGGCTGTTGGTCAATCGGCTTTAGCCGGAAGTATCATACTCGGTATCATGGCGCTTCCTACAATTATTACAATTAGCGAAGATGCCATTCGCAACACACCGCGCGCCATGCGCGAAGCAAGCCTTGCATTGGGTGCCAACAAATGGCAAACCATTGTAAGAGTAATTATTCCATTCTCCATTTCAGGAATAACAGCAGCCGTGATACTCGGTATAGGAAGAGCGATAGGTGAAACAATGGCAGTTTTAATGGTAACAGGTAATTCTGCAGTGATGCCCACGTCACTGCTGCAACCGGTGCGAACTATACCTGCAACAATAGCAGCAGAATTAGGCGAAGCACCTTTCGGTGGATTACATTTTCAGGCATTATTCTTCCTTGGGTGCATTTTATTTTTAATGACACTTGTTATAAATTTTACAGTTGAATTGGTAGCGCCACGGAGGTTGAAAAGATAATTGAGGTAATTGGGGGATTCGTCATTGCGAGGAACGAAGCAATCTCCCGGAATTATTACTACTAATAACAGATTGCTTCGTGCCTCGCAATGACGAAAATAATAAACAACAAACAGTTTCATGATTTACGAAACACGAAAACGAATACAGGAACAAGTTGCAATATGGGTGCTGCGCATGCTCAGCTTCAGCATACTTGGTATATTGTTTATTGTTTTAGGATATATTATTTCAAAAGGCATATCAGTAATCAGTTGGGACTTTATCACTAAAGCGCCCGAAGATGGCATGACCAAGGGTGGCATATTTCCTGCCATTGTTGGAACGCTTTGCCTTATTGGAGGAAGCATGGTTATTGCTTTTCCTATAGGTGTAATGAGCGGTATTTACATGAATGAATATGTGCGCGATGGATGGTTTAAAAAAACAATCAACGTGATGACCAATAATCTTGCTGGAATTCCTTCCATAGTTTTTGGATTATTCGGAATGGAATTTTTTGTGAACGAATTGAAATGGGGCGATTCAATTATTGCAGGTTCATTTACGCTTGGTTTATTGGTGCTGCCTGTAATTATTCGCACCACAGAAGAAAGTTTAAAAGCGGTGAGCAGCACCTTTCGCGAAGCAAGTTATGGTCTTGGAGCAAGTAAGTGGCAAACTACACGTAATGTTGTTTTACCTATAGCAATGCCTAATATTCTTACCGGGTTAATTTTAAGTATGAGCCGTGTATCAGGCGAAACGGCACCGATATTATTTACAGTGGCAGCTTACTTTCTGCCAAAGCTGCCGCATAGTATTTACGACCAGGTGATGGCACTACCCTATCACTTATACGTAATTGCAACATCAGGAAATAATATAACAGAATCGCGACCCATTGCTTACGGAACAGCATTGGTGCTGATAATGATTGTGCTTATTTTAAATTTATTGGCAAACTGGTTAAGAAGATATCTAACCAAAAAAGTAAAGATGAATTAGGAAATCAATATCAACGAATTACGAATCAAATCGAATATACGAATGATTGAAGACGAATGAAAGATAGAATGCAATATGTTAGAATTAATTGAGGAAAAGAGTAATCCTAAAATCTTTTAATCCTGTGAATCTTAGTTCAGACAATTTGAATGATAATAAGCAATAATTAAAAACGGTAAACTGCGAACAGATTGCTTCGTGCCTCGCAATGACATAATAGTAAACAGAAAAATAAAGTGTTTAAATTCACCGACTCACATAAAGAAAAGATTGGAGCTAATGCAGAACTTGCATCTGATAATTACAACAACAGAAAACCTATGAGCCATTATAAAGTTGAAGCAAAAGATCTGCAGCTCTGGTACGGAGATTTTCATGCTCTGAAAGGGATTAATTTTGCTGTACATAAAAATACTGTCTCGGCATTAATAGGTCCCTCAGGCTGCGGTAAATCAACATTTTTGCGCGTGTTTAACCGTATGAATGATTTGATTGATGGAGTAAAAACTACAGGCCAGGCCATGATTGACGGCAAAAATATTTTTGGAAAAGATATGCGTGCAGATGAATTGCGGAAGCGCGTGGGAATGGTATTTCAAAAACCAAATCCATTTCCAAAAACGATTTTTGAAAACGTAGCTTACGGTTTGCGGGTTAACGGAATCAATCACAGTAAATATATTGAAGAACGGGTAGAAAAATCTTTGCAACAGGCCGCACTCTGGAATGAAGTAAAAGACAAATTGCGTAAATCTGCATTCGATCTCTCAGGTGGTCAGCAACAACGGTTATGCATTGCACGCGCACTTGCCATCGAACCGCAAATTTTATTAATGGACGAGCCTGCTTCGGCACTTGATCCAATTTCAACTTCAAAAATTGAAGATCTGATTTATGAACTGAAGCAACAATATACCATCATTATTGTTACACATAATATGCAGCAGGCAAGCCGGGTAAGCGACACCACTGCATTCTTTTATCTTGGTGAATTGATAGAACACGGCAGTACAAAAAAAATATTTACTAATCCCGAAAAAATTGAAACACAGAATTATGTTACAGGAAGGTTTGGGTAATGATTATTGAAGTTTGAGTTTTGATACCGATAAATCGGAATGAATGTTAGAATAAGTTCAATCCAAAAATTCAAAATTCAAAATTCAATCTTAAACTCAATCATTCTATCATTCAAAATTAAATTCTTTTAAAAAGTATGAGTCATTTAGATGCAGAGCTAACCCGTTTGAAAACAGATGTAAACGAAATGTTTGCAATTGTAATATCTCAATTAAACAAAAGTAAAGAGGCGCTTATAAAAATGGATAAAGATCTTGCACGCGAAATTCGCGTAAATGAAAGGCGCGTAAATTCTTTTGAACTTAAGTTAGACCGCGATTGCGAAAACATAATTGCGTTGTTCAATCCTGTTGCAATTGATTTGCGATTGGTACTGGCATCACTTAAAATCAATTCTAACTTAGAGCGAATTGGTGATATTGCCGAAGGCATTGCCAACTATGTGCTCAATTTCAAACTTGAGCCTGAACCAATATTATTAGAAGCATCGCGATTAATTGAAATGTTTGATGTGTCAATCAACATTTTAGAAGATGTAATGAAAGCTTATGAGCATGAAGACACTTCGCTTGCACGCAATGTTTTTAAAAAAGATGAAATGCTTGATGAAATAAATATAAACGCTACTCCATCAATAGCAGATTTTATTCGTAATAATCCCGATCGCATTAACCAGGCATTATATACCATCAGCACCATCAGGAAATTGGAGCGGGTGGGAGATCAATGTAAAAACATAGCAGAGGAAATTATTTTTTACATAGAAGCCAAAGTCCTTAAACATAAACACGAAAAAGTGATTAAGGGGAATACCTGAGTGATATAAAAATAAAGCAACGGTTTACTTTTCTTATAATTTATTCGTTGCAACTTTCTGAAAGTGGAACTCCGATAACTTCCTGAGTTACCGAAAGTAAAACCACACCTGTTCCAAATTCCCAATTTCCCTATTTGGTTGATCTTGCCATTGAATAATAAGCCTGACCCAACAAATTATTCCATTCGCAACGGTTTTAAATTTTATTATTAAAAAAACATTAGCTTTATCCACCAAAAATTTTAAACAGCCCGTTTTAAATTCAGATTAAACATGAAAAAAATTATTACTAACGTACGTTCTATACGCTACAGCATCACCTTCTATTTTAATTGTTTTGCAATGGCTTTTGCATTACTTTTTGTAATGCAGGTTAATGGCCAGGTACCAACATGGGTTAACGAAGGCTTTGGCGGCTCTCCTTATCCGGCAAGTCCTAACTATTTTTTAAGTAATGCCCCCACCAGTTGGACAGAAGGAGAAATTAGCGGTACTGTTGGTTATCCTGATGCATGGACTTATACAATCCCTGGAGGCGTTCCGGCAACCTATAAAACCACGATGGGGGGATTTATTCAAACTGCATCCAATATTACCAATCATGGTCAATTTGCAGGAGCCGGCTTTTTGCAATATAACAATAGAAGTATTAATTTTCCTAACACAACTAACGTAGCTCCAGCAGGCGATGCAGCATACATTGCAACTCGTTCATTAGATTTTTCAGGACATAGTATTTACAATGCAGCTGCCGATACTTTTGGATTCTGGTTTTGGAGAGATAACTGTACTGCAGGGGCTGTTGATACGGTATCTGATTCGATTGTAGTTTACATTAATACTTCCCCTGTTTTGATAGGACCTGATTTGGTTAAACTTACCGAAGTAAATACTGCAAGCCCGTTTATTCCAAGGTCATCAACTAAATTGCCTTTACAAGGTCCTGTTGGCCCAGGATGGAGAAGATGTTCATATACCATTCCTAACACAGCAGCTTATATTGGTGGCGGAGCTACAAGTACAGCCTATGTAATAGTAGTGGCTTATTCACGTGGAGGCAATAACATGTTTTTAGACGATTTTACTTTGCCTGAATGGCAAACACCAATGGTGGTGCAATTGGCAACAGTTTACTACCAGGAAAATGCTGATGTGGATAAAGGCACGAACGGAAACCTGATAATGGGTGTGAAAATAACGACCAAAGGAAGTTCTAGCCCCATAAAAATAGACGCTGCTACTTTTTCAGCTTCGGGAAGTACTGCTTATGCTACAGATGTTCAAAATCCATTGGTTTATTACACTGGTGCGGCTGCCAATTTTGCAACTACGGGTGGATCGGTTACAATGCCCTACAATGCTACAGGCCCGGGTGCCGGGTTATTGAATTTCGGATGGTATGCCGTGGGATGCCCCGCATTAATTACTCCGGCTACAGTGACATTATCGCCAGGTACCGAAAATTATATCTGGCTTACCTATGATATTAAACCTACTGCAACAGTTGGCGATTTTGTAGGTGCCGATTTTCAATATATTACCTCTAAACCTGGCGGCACTTGCACCTATATTGGATCATCAATAAGTACGGTATTACCTCCACCAATATTACCGCAAACACTTGGAAAAGCAAGACAGATAGAAGCTACATACCCCATACCAACTTATACAGGTGGGCTTGGCGTTCCAGGCTACTTTGACTTTGATTGCGTAAGTGCTGTATGGTTGCCCGGAGACAATAGCACAATGATTCAAAACTATTATCATGATGATAGCTGTGGTGGTTGTAATTCTGTTCATCCGGTGAGCGATCCTCAACATATTTATTGTATTCGCTGGGCTTGTCATCCCAATGACTATACTAATTTCAGGCCTTATAATCTTGGAACTTTTAAAAACCGCGGAATTGTGCAGGTTACAACAGGAAAGGGTGTAAGAACAACCACAGCGCCTTATCAATTGAGAGCACAGGTAGGAAGTGTAACAAACCGCATAGCAGTATTTATTGACTGGAATAAAGATGGTGATTTTGATGATAAATATGTAGGAACAACGGGCATACCTGCACAGGATGTAGCCATTTTTGAATGCATTGGAGGTACAACAGTAACTCCATTACACACCAAAACACAAGGGGCTGGTCAACTGACACAGTTTCCGGTATCCGCCTGGCCTGCTAATTCATTATGGACTGTAGATGTACCACAAACCACTGATGTAGTAACAGATTTGAATGATCCTAATCAACCCCCGCTTAACAGCACAACACCCATAGCAATCAGCAATGTAAGAATGAGAATACGATGCTGTGTAAATGCTGTAACTATCGGCCCATTTACAAATGGATATACTGAAGGTGAAACCGAAGACTACACCATACAGGTTTTAGATAATTGCCCGGTACCGGGATATAATATTTGCAAATGGATTGGTACAACTAACGATTGGAACACTGTCAGCAACTGGTGTCCGGGAATTCCTACTATTAATGATATGGCGTATATCGGCATAGTTAACGGGAATAACTTTTTCTATCCTACCATAAACGCAAATACGCCCGCTGTGTGCAGGCAATTAAAATTAATGGATACCGGCACAGGTACAGGTGCAAAACTTACTATTGATGCAAATACAAATTCAACACTCACTGTCGCAGATGATATTATCATAGGTTACGGTGCACCTGCAGGAGGTACCGGTGCTTCAATAGCCGTGAGAAGTGATTTCTCAAAACTAATTACCATTCCTGGTAAAACAACGGTGCCGCCTCTTGGCATAGCACTCGCACCACAAACGCCATTCAGAACAAATGCTCAAGGAAAAACACAAATATCTTACACTGCGGCTGAATTAGGCACTACTTATGGGTGGAGGGCCGGAGATATTATTGACCAGATAAGTATTGAGGTTAACAGTATTACCCCAAGTATAGGTTCTTCAATTTATCCTAATTTCAGAATTCAGGCTTTCCTTACAAATACTGTTGTCACCTATCCGTTCCCACCTCCCCTAAATACAAAAATTGCAGTTGCAGCCGGTGATGCAAATGTTGTGGCAGGGTGGCCCAAAATTATTTTCCCTTCTACAATTCTTAATTTAAACATGCCTCAAGCCACTAATGGAACTCAGGCAGGTGGAAATTACTATACTTTTAATCTTACCGCCAATACAATGGTTTGGGATGGAGTAAGTAATCTTGTGCTGTCTTTTGAGTATAATACAGCAGTAGGTGCTTCACCGCTAAAAAATTATGTATTATATGATGAATCTAATTCTGTTTTCTCAGTCCTTAGTCTCAACTATAATACTGCAGGCTCTACTATCACAGGTTATAACATAGATGGAAATGGCCATTATACAGGAGGAGCCGCAGCTATTACTGCGGCAGTTTCTAACCAACGCCCACGGTTAGATTTTAATTACCACCGTCCATATCAGCGTTTTGATATTACTGTTGGAGGTAAGTTAATCAACAATAATAAATTTGTGAGAACACTGCCCTTCAGTACAACACCTGTTTACGGCATTGCCGGTGATTCAGGTTTTGTTGCAAGTAACAGCAAGGTAATATTTGACCCCACCACTCGCAGTATTGTTACTACACCCGGATATCCGGGTAACCCAGGTTTAACCAGTGTAAACTCTTTTAATCCGATTATACAACCAAAGGACTTTACGAGTACCGGACTAACAGATATTGACCAGGAGATTACAAGCACTAATAATGCTTCAACAGTATTCTATGGTTTGGAGATTAACAAAGTAAGTGGAACAGGAAAAGCTGTAAAACAAAATTCAACAACAATTACATTAATTGGCGCTTATGCCGATTCGCTTATTCTTACAAATGGTGAGTTAAATCTCAACAGAAAAGAATTTACATTAACTAAGCCGAGCGCAAGCAACTTGATAAGACCAATTAATGGGGGATGGATAAGAAGTGAAGACAATACAGTGCCTGCAGGAACTATCCAAAGTAAATTCTCATGGAATATCGGAACAAATACAGGCATCCACGACATTCCTTTCGGAACTGCAAGTACTAACGTATTTCCGTTCAGGATAAATCCAACATCAGGTGATGTAGGCAAACTTACGGTTGGAACTTATGGTACTCCTCAAAATAATACAGCCTATCCTGTAAGCCCTACTGTAGTTACCGCAATGACATCAATGGGAACCCTTGCAGTTGACTGGACAGTAGATCGTTTCTGGTATGTAAAGAAAAGTACAGTAACTCCAATTACAGGAAATATGCGATTCAACTATCCTGTTGCCGAAGGCACTGCACTTGCAGCATATTCAGCAGGCAATATGAAAGCACAACGCTGGGAAAATTTAGGTGTTGGTTGGGGATGGCATCCTCCTTATGTTGGTCAAAGTGATGGCAACCCAGGTCCTACGTTTGTTGATCATGATGCGGCTTATGTAAGTGATCTTTTTAATATGTGGACAGTAGTAAGCTTGGTAAATGGCCAAACACCGTTACCGCTTCAATTGGTTAAGTTTGATGTAAGGCAGGTTGATAACAAGGTGAAAATATGGTGGGATGTACAAACAGAAAGAGATGTAATTAAATATAATGTTGAAAGAACAACTGATCAGAACCATTTCAATTTATTGTCGTCCACTGCATCACGCGGCCCGTCAAATGGCTTATTGAATTATGAAACCTTTGACTTTAATCCATTGAAGGGCTGGCAATATTATCGTTTAGCCACTTATAATGACAATGGAACGATAGATTATTCAGAATTGAAATCGGTTAACATTAAAAACATTTTTGAGATCATAAATGTAAATGCCGAAAACAGCGGATCAATAAAAGTTGATTTCTCTTACGATAGTCAATTACCATATACCTATACGGTAACTGATATTTATGGCAAAACAATAGCCAAAGGAAAAGATAAAGCCAGCATTGGTTTCAACAGCATTCAAATACCTGTTAACCTTGCCAAAGGAATTTATTTTATCTCGCTAAGCAATGATGAAAAGGTACTTACGCAGAAGTTGGTTTATTGATGTAATGTAGGCGTATTAGATATTGACCAGAATATTGACAAATCCCGAAGGCCAAAATAATATATGGCCTTCGGGATTTTTTTTGCGTTAACTTTTCTAAATCCCAATTAATCGGGAATCAACCCTTCGTGTTTTTTCTAATCCCTATCTCATTTTATAATAAAGTTGATTAGCGAAAACACTTTGTGTATCTGGCTTGATGCACAAAGGTTACGTGTTCAGCTTATATATACATAAAGTATATATCAAGAATATATAAACCATATATCATAACCGCCTTTCATACATAATAATCAGCATCAAATTACAGTTATTGAGAAAGCGAAACATAAAAATCACAATCTCAATGGCAAAGCAAGCAAGCATAATTAAAATTGAAGGAACCCTGCAGGACCTGGTTTTTTATAAAACAAAGGATGGATATTTTGTAAAAACAAAAATAAGCGGACGCGGTGAATTGATTAAAAGAGATGCACGCTTTGTAAGAGTGCGAGAGAATGGAAGTGAATTTGGTGCTGCTGTAAAATCGGGAATGCTGCTGCGCAATGCACTTGCACAATTGATATACCGTATAGCAGATAACAGGCTAACACCGAGATTAACGCAACTAATGTCAGGAATTCAAAAACTTGATGCGATTAGCAAAAGAGGAATGAGAAGAGTAGGTGTTGCCTTTGATAATTCTTCTGATGCTGTAAATATGCTCAAGGGATTTGATTTTAATATTAATTCATCTTTATCGCGAGTCTTACAAAAACCTTTTGATTTGGATAACGTAACAGGAACGATGACGATTACTAACCTGGTACCAACAAAAGATATTTTTTATCCTGAAAACGCAACTCATGTTGTTTTGCGGACAGCATTTGCTTCTATAGATTTTACAAATAAAGTTTATGATTTAAGTTGTTCTGCTGAAACAATTATTCCTATTAATGACGTTGTTTCAACTTTAGTGTTAACGCCTGCAAATTTTCCTACTGTGGCTGGAACAAATATTTACTTGTTACAAATTAAGTTTATACAGGAAGTTAATGGAGTGCGTTACTCTTTACACGATGATGGATTTAATGCGATGGGGATTGTGGGGGCGGGGTGAGGGTTTCTTACTCTAAGAATTCATTTCTATCATTCCAACTGAATCAATAATAAATTTTCCTTTCCTCTTTCATATTTTAATTAGATTGCAGCCTCCATTTCTTTCTAAAGAAAGAAATAACAACTCCACCACATGGCAGCCTACATACACGGATATACCTACGATATTTTTATCAGCTATGCGCATCTTGATAATTTGAAGATGCCAAGACAGCAGGAAGGCTGGATTGAGCTTTTTTATCAAAGCCTCGACACGATACTTGCACACCGCATGGGTAAAATGGATGCTGTTAAAATTTGACAAAACAAAAAAATTTAAAAGTTGAAAGGTTACAAAGCATTTATATCCTATTCACATTCGGCTGATGATAAGCTTGCCCCTGCATTGCAGAGTGCATTAGAGAAGTTTGCCAAGCCCTGGTATAAAGTGCGCAACCTCGAAATTTTTCGTGATGAAGGAAGCCTTTCAGCATCTCCCCATTTATGGAACAATATTGTGGCAGCTTTAGATCAGTCAGAATACATGATTTATTTGGCTTCACCAACATCTGAAAAATCAAAGTGGGTAAACAAAGAAATTGAATACTGGTTGGAACATAAATCAATTGACACCTTGCTAATCGCATTAACCGATGGCGATCTCGCATGGGATGATCAAAATAATAGCTTTCTAAATCCTGACAATAATTCACTTCCTCCTGCATTGGACAAAAAGTATAACGCTGAACCATTCTATGTTGACTTACGAGATTCAAAGACACAAGAGGACCTCTCACTTAACAATCCAATTTTCAAAAAAGAAGTACTAAAGCTTGCAGCTCATTTGCACGGTATGCAACCAAAAGATCTTGCAAGCGAAGAAGTAACCGTCCATCGGAAAATGATAAGGATAAGAAATCTTGCAATCGGTACATTGGTTTTGCTTTTTATTTTGGCAATTGGTGCAGGTTGGATTGCCAATGAGAAACGAAAAGAAGCTAACAATAGCGCCAAAGCTGCAATTGAACAAAGAAACATTGCCCAAGCCAATTACCTAATTTCAGAAGCAAAGAGTGCAGTTGAAACCGACCCCAATTTAGCATTGCGATTAGCCGAAGAAGCGATGAATAAAAATCCTGATAAAAAAATTGTTGAAGCAGCAAATAAAATTTATTCGGAAAATTCATTTAATAAAATTATTGTAAGAGATTCGGACGGTATTACTTCTGTCGCTTATTCTCCCGATGGCAAAAACATTCTTACTGGTTCTCATGATGGAACAGCGAGCCTGCGGGATTTGAAAGGAAATACAATTCGCGAATTTGGACGAAATAATATGTATGACCCTATTTATTCTGTTGCTTTTTCTCCCGATGGCAAAAACATTCTTACTGGCTCTAATCATGGAATAGCGTGCCTATGGGATTTGAAGGGAGATACGATTCAGGAATTTAAAGGACATTCGAACAGCATTTATTCTGTCGCTTTTTCTCCCGATGCCAAAAATATTCTAACAGGCTCTTGGGATAATACAACGTGCCTATGGGATTTGAAGGGAAATATGATTAAGGAATTTCCAGAACGTGCACCGATTAATTCTGTAGCTTTTTCTCCCGATGGCAAAAACATTCTTATAGGTTCTCATAAAACAGCGCGCCTGTGGGATTTGAAGGGAAATATGATTCAGGAATTTAAAGGACATTCAGACGAGATTTCTTCTGTCGCTTTTTCTCCCGATGGCAAAAACATTCTTACGGGTTCTAATGATAGTACAGCTCGCCTGTGGGATTTGAAGGGGAATACGATCCAGGTATTTAAAGGAGATTCAAGGAGGCTTTCTTCTGTCGCTTTTTCTCCCGATGGCAAAAACATTCTTACAGGTTCTCTAGATAACACAGCGCGCCTATGGGATTTGAAGGGGGATACAATTCAGAAATTTAATGGACATTCAGACGGCATTTCTTCTGTCGCCTTTTCTCCTGATGGCAAAACCGTTCTTACAGGCTCCTGGGATAAAACAGCCCGCCTGTGGGATTTGAAGAAAAATACATTTCAGAAATTTGAAGGACATTCGAACAGCATTTATTCTGTCGCTTTTTCTCCCGATGGCAAAAATATTCTTACTGGTTCTGGTGATAATGCAGCGCGCTTGTGGGATTTGAAGGGGAATACGATCCAGGAATTTAGAGGGCATTCAAAACCGATTTATTCTGTCGCTTTTTCTCCCGATAGCAAAAATATTCTTACTGGTTCTGGTGATAGTACAGCGCGCCTGTGGGATTTGAAGGGAAATACGATTCAGAAATTTAAAGGATATTCAGACTACATTTCTTCTGTCGCCTTTTCTCCAGATGGTAAAAAAATTCTAACAGGTTCTATTGATAAAACAGCACGCCTGTGCGATTTGAAGGGAAATACGATCCAGGAATTTAAAGAATATTCCGAAAGGGTCAAATCTGTCGCTTTTTCACCCGATGGCAAATACATTCTTACAGGTTCTTATGATGGACCAGCGCGCTTGTGGGATTTGAAGGGGAATGCGATCAAGGAATTTAAAGGAAGCTCAGATGCAAGTTCAGATGTTGCTTTTTCTCGCGATGGCAAAAAAATTCTAACAGGTTCTTATGATAAAACAGCACGCCTGTGGGATTTGGAGGGAAATATAATTATGGAATTTAAAGGACATTCAGCCAACATTTCTGCTGTCGCCATTTCTCCCGATGGTAAAAAAATTCTAACAGGTTCTTCTGATAAAATAGTACGCCTGTGGGATTTGAGGGGAAATACTATCAGGAAATTTAGTGGACATTCAGACGAGATTACTTCTATCGCTTTTTCACCCGATGGCAAATACATTCCTATAGGTTCTTATGATAATACAGCGCGACTATGGAATGTTCCAATGGATTTAAATACTTTTCTTAAAAGCGGAAATATTGAACCCTTAACACCTGAGCAGAAAAAAGAGTATGGTATTAAATAGGGTCATTTATTTAAGTACTCGTTCGCTGTAAGCATTGATGGTAGATCATTTAAAACCTGGCAAGCTTATTTAACTTGTTATTTATAAATGGGTTTTTGTGTTGATAACGGTTATCGTACGGGTTGATAAACCGCTTTATACACCTTTTCACTGTTGTCTAATAGTGCGCGATTGTATCGCGTGTACAAACTCCATCATCCCACTATCTTATCATTCCATAGCATGTTCAGGAAATTTTCCTTTCCCGATTTAAAATTTTATTTAGATTGCAGCCTCTATTTATTTTGAAAGAAATAAATAACAACTCCGCCACATGGCCTTCATACCCGGATATACGTACGATATTTTATAAGCCATTCTTAGTTTGATAATGTGAAGATGCCAGGGTGCAGGATTAAACTTTTCAAAATGAATTTAAATTAAAATAACGGTTTATGGAATTCAATTGGGAGTCATTTAAATATAATGTAAGCACAAATAATGTGATACCGATTTTAGGTAATGATTTATCAGTAATCAGATTGTCTAAAAGCAATATTTCCCAAACAAAAAATTATGACGCTATTTTAAAGTCCGGAACAGATGAGGGCAATCATATTCGCATAAACCTTTATAAATTTCTGGCAATAAAATTATGGGGAATTCATGGGAAAGGCGAACCAATAAATTCTCTTTCCAATTTCAATAGCATTGTATTGCAATTACTCTCTAAAGGTATTACACCTGATGACCTCAAGAATGCAATCAAGAACGAAACCATAAAACTTACCGATGAACAAATTGTTCAAGAGCCTCTCCGAAAAATAATCAAAATAAAAGGGTTTGAAAATTTTGTTACCGTTAATATTGACAATTTTCTTGAACGGGCATTTGAGGCTGAAGGAAAAAAAGTGAATGGCTCAATAAATTTCTCAATTCAAGATTCAAAGTCTGATTCTGATGAAAAAAACGACCGGGCACTTCCAAATATTTTCAATTTAATGGGGAACATCAAATGGGGAAAATTTGCTGCCTCCGATGAGGAATCATTGGAATACCTGTACATGTTAAAAAACGATTCAACTAATAAGAATAAGGCGTTGTTTGATATGCTCGATGGTAAAATTTTACTCTTCATTGGCTGCAATTTTCCTGACTGGTTTATGAGGTTTTTTATTCGCATTATTGCTAATGAAAGATACACATATAGCAATCGAACCAAATATGTAGCCAGCGACCATATATTAATGGATAAAGATCTGATGGATTTTCTGGAAGGAAATAAAACTTCAATCATACCCATTGGTAATAATAACAGTGGCAGTGAAAATTTACAAATTGAAAATTCAATTGTATTTCTCGATGAGATATTTAATCAATGCGGCCAAAATGGTGAATCAGTAGTTGCAGATCTGCATTATGAGGGATTTGTTTTTTTAAGCTACTGCAGGGATGACGCTGCCACAGCAGAAAAGATAAAAAATGAATTTGAAAGAAATGGTATAAAGGTTTTCTTTGATGTAGATAGTCTGAAAACAGGAATAGAATATGATAAAATTCTGAAAAACGCCATTGAAGAATGCAATTATTTTATTGCGTTGATATCAAAAAATTCTATTGGTGATAAAGACCGTTATGCTTATGGTACGGAATGGAATCATGCTATTGCTTTTGATAACAAAAGAAATTATATCAGACCATATATTATTGACGATACTTTGCCGGTTGATATGAGCATACCTCGAGAGATAAGAGATAAGACAATTAAGACAATTAAAAATATTGATAACTATGGTGAAGTGGTCCGGGCATTTATTAAAGAAAATAATTTGATCCCCGTAACTTTAGAAACCAAACCAAACTCTTAAATCACCCGTTATGGCAGAAGACAATAAAGAATATAATGCAGGTGAGGTTGATCCGGAACGGCCTTTTCCGGGGCTTCTATCGTTTGAAGAAAAAAACGAATTGCAATTTGGCGGCCGTGATGTGGAAATAAATGAGTTGTTTTTATTAGTAAAAAGGAACTCACCTACGATTGTTTTTGGAAAATCGGGAATAGGTAAAACGTCTCTCCTGCAAGCCGGGCTGATGCCACAGTTGCAAAGAAGCGGCTTTTACCCGATGTATTTCAGAATTGATTATGCATCAGTTAAATCTCCGCTTAGCCAGTTAAAAGATTTTGTTTCTGAAAAATTTAAAACGGTAGATCCAACCGATCCCGGAATTGGAAGCCGCACGCTCTGGGAATATTTTCATGATGTTAATTTACCGGGAGGAGGGTTGACTCCCGTTCTTATTCTTGACCAGTTTGAAGAAACATTTACTATAGGAAAAGATAAAAACAGTGAACTGATTACTGAACTTTCAGATCTGGCTGAAAACCGTGTACCATATACGGTGCATGAGGAGTACCAGGAAAGAGACGAATTGATTCCCTCTCATTATGAAAAGCTGACTTACCGTGTTATTATAAGTCTACGCGAAGATTATCTTGCACAATTAGAAGACCTGAAAAAGTATTTACCCTCTTTGAATAAAAGCCGTTACCGCATAGTGCAGATGACTGGTAACCAAGCTATGGATGCTGTATTAAAATCGGCAAACGGCTTAATTGACAAAGAGGTTGCAAAAGCCATCATAAAAAAGCTGCCCGATATTACCGAACGTAATTTTGATGAACTTGCTCATGATAATGATAAGGTAAAAAAACAACTGGTAGAGCCATTCCTGCTAAGCCTCATTTGTTACCAGATTAATGAAAAACGGATTGAGCGTAAAATAAACAAGTTTACTGAAGCATTGGTTTCGGATTTTAAAATTGAAGATGTTATCCAATCATTTTATAATGATAGTCTGAAAGACTTAGGCGATAATGTAAGTGAAGGAATAGAAGATACGCTGTTAACTGACAGTGGTTATCGCAAATTAGAATCGCTTGAGCAACTCCAAACCAATTATAAGATTGGCCATAATATTATTGCAGCATTAATCAACAAGCGCATTATCCGTCAGGAAGAGCGAGATGGAGTTGAATATGTTGAATTAATACACGATGTATTAATACCTGTGATAAAAGAAAGACATGATAAAAGAATTGCTGAGAAGAACGAACTTGAAAAAAAACAAAAAGAAGAAGCCCAAAAATTGGCTCTTGATGCAGAAATTCAAAAAAAGAACCTAAAGCGTACAAAAAGAATAAATGTAATAGTATTAGCTTTGGCTTTGGTTGCTCTTGGTTTATTCGCTTGGGCACTTCGTGCAGATCACGAAGCTAAGAATTCAGCCACGCAAGCTAACATTGAAAAGGAAAAGGCCCAAAAGGAAACTGATTCTGCAAAAACCCAAAAGGGTATAGCAGATTCATTAAAAAATGATGCTATTAAAAAAAGCACTGATATTAAAAAAGCATTTGATCAACAAACTGAAGAACTTGATAAATTTATTAAAACTATAGGATTAGATAAAATTCCTGAGCCTCAATTGAATATTCTTAAAAATATTTACAAAATCAACAATAACCTTGGCTCAATTGAAGGATATGAGGTAAAACCGTTAATATATATTCAATATGATGATATTAAATTAAAACTTAAAATGAAATATCTTCAAGATAGCTTGAGAAAGCTGGGCTATAGTGTGCCTGGCATTCAGATAATTTTTCCAATCGATACTACTGAACTGAGATATTTTGATAGTACGGATATCAACAAAGCAAAAGCAATAGAGGTATTAGGTAAAATAAAATCTTTTGGCTGGGATGCTAAGCTCCAATATGTTAAAGGTTATAATATCAGACAATACCAATTCGAACTTTGGGTAAAGTCTAAATAAATGAAAATATGTGAAGGTTGAAAATTGAGAACTTAAAATATTCAAGGTTGAATTTGATTGCCAACAGCTATTTATTTAGATTACAAACACCGAACGGCATGGTGCTTTGATTCTTCTTCCGGACAAACTTGAAATAAAAAAAAGACTATGTTTTGTTCAGTGGTGATATCAAGAGTCTTCAATCTAATGTACAGCCTGAAATCCGATAAAAGTACCAAGAAGCCCTCCACCCAATATGCCCCATATTAAATATTGTGCCTTTCCCCATTTAGCTGATTTACTCTGATCTTTGTTCAGCTTAATTGAATCATCAAGCATACGACTCAGCTCTTTATTGACATCCTGGCATTGTAAATACCCATCCTTGAAATTATTTATACGCTCATTACTTTGGGTGATGATGTAATTCAGTTCCTTCTCTTTCCGTTCATAAATTGAATCATTGATTTTACTCAGCGTATCCATTTCCAGGAGATTAGTAAGTACATTGTTAGTATATGCAATGCACTTTTTGCCAAACGTAAAATTATCATTGTTGATCAGATATACCGGTGCCTGCAAGTTTTTAAACAAATTAACATCAATCGTATCAATCTCAAGATAGTTAACATAAAACTTACTTCCGTATAAGCTCAACTCAAGACTATCAGCAACAACCGGCTTTTTAGTTGACTGCTGACCGAAGGAACTAATGTAAAACAGCATACCAGGTATTAGTAAATAGTATTTCATGATAGTAAGTTTTAGTGTTTGCTTTTATTAAAATCATCAATTAACTTCTGTGTTTCCGAAATTTCACTTTGCAAATTTTCCCGATGTGTCTTTATGCTTTGCTTTACCTCCTTGCTCTGAGTGTTTAATTTTGTAATATTAGAATATGCAGAGTCTATATTAGATAAAAGTTGAATGTCTTTCAAATTAACCTGTTTGGATAGAGAATCAATACGATCGTCAAGTATTTTTTTATTTGTTTCCAATTGTTCAATCCTTGATTTTATTTCCTTGTCTGCTGACATCTCACGTGTAATATATACCGTAGCTACCACTGCACTTATAACCAATGAAGCTATTCCAAGAATGTGATTTGCGTTTGTCATGTTACGAGATTTTAGTTGGATTTTTATAAGAAAACGTAATCGGATTAATTATTTTCTCATTATGTTTAAGTCGAATGTTCCCATATTATTTGCGAATGCCCCTGTTTCTGTAAATTGCCATAGATACCAGTCATTCCAACCTACGGGAGCAATTGCTTTATTATAATCATTAATATACCTGCTTATCCAGAATTTATACTTTCCGAGATTGTGGTTACCGGGCAATTTCCTGTCAAGGTATTCTTTCCTGCTGTAAATCACGACACTCTTGCCCGGCTCATTAGCTGCTCTAAGCAACTCATCAATAAATGTATTCGCCCAAAGCAGATAGTCAACAGGATTTAACGAAGAATCATTTTGAGGCGCGGGTCCCCAGTTTTCCAAATCAAGGAAAAAATCGAGGTCGCTGTGAGGCAAAGTTTTCAGGCGGCTCATGAAATCATTTGCTTCGGCTTTCGCATCTGCAATTATATTTCCCCCGCTTTTTGTATCAGGATGTGCGAAGTGATAGTAACCAATTTTCAACCCTTTTTTTTGAGCCATGGTTGCATGTTCAGATGCATATTTATCAGGTGAATTTACTCCGTCAGATACTTTTATGATTGCAAAGGCTATGCCTGCATTCCTGATGGAGTTCCAATCTTTAATAGTACTGTTATGATGCGAAAGGTCTATGCCTTTAATAAAATTTGTTTCCAGGTTTGGAACATTGATAAGATCACTGAAGTTTGATGGCATTGTTATTAGTTTTTAATTTTGCCTACTCTGTTTAATTTCCGCTTTTTCGGCTTGCGCGGTTTTATAATAAACTTTTTAATTTTTCATAGTTATCATTGAGCAACTATGTATTCTATGATCAAGTTGGCTATTGCTCAATTTATAATCACGAATGGTCTCATATCAAGTGTAGAATACCTGGATCGGTAAAAGCTTGTCAAAGAAAAGAACCATTAAAGAAAATGATTGACAAACTAAAATAAGAAGAAACCGATTTAGTTTGGATTATTTGTCATTGATTGTTCAACACTATCCAATAATAATCGCAAAAGCAACCAATAACAAGTCAAGCCGAAATAAATGGATGAGAGAGCCTTGTCATTTAAAACTATAACGAATCAAGGTTTTAAAAGGGCAATTTTACTAGCTATTTCTGATCAGCAATTGATCTAATCCAATAAAAGTTATTTCTTCATTCTTTTAGTCTTGGCAACTGGGGGCGAAGTATCTTTTTCATAATTAGATGCCGGGGCTACGCAATCTTTGCCATCTAAATATATGTCTTTGTAATCTATTAACCCTACAGAAAAAAATAAAGGCTCTGTATCATGATAAAGTAGTTTCTGATTTTTGTCTGAGACATTCAGGAATAAAGGTTCCTTAATAATAATGTCATCCTGCTTTTCATTAATGGTTAATGAATAATATCCAGAATCATCAGTGCAAGTATTGCCTAAGGCTTCAAACCAGGTTTTCTTATCATCTGAAAGAAAAACAGTCACGTCTTTTACCGGATTAAATTTTTCATCATATACTTTTACTTTACCATGTACGCGCCAGGAATTTACCGGTAAAGTATCCGGTTTGATATTTGCTCTTTCTATTTCTTTATCCAATCCGGGAAACATTTCCTGGTTATATGCCAGCCGACTATCCGCTTTTAGAACTCTCGGATGATCTTCTCCATATTTATTTGCGAGACGGTTTCTTTCAAGTTTAAACATCTCATTCTTAATTTCCTGGAGTTGTTTTAAATTATTTAGCTCAAGCAGGCGCTGTTCATCAAGCTGTGTTATCGAACCGGCAATATTTTTCAATATTTCATTATCATCAATATTTTCTTTTGTCATGATCTTTTAATTTGTTAATTTATTTTTAATTTAATATCCTATTTTCTAATAGGAACCGCCATTGAAGTCCATACCATTCTTGTTTTATCATTACAAAGGCTGTCATTTAAAATAATATTATTATCATAACCCATTGGGATAGGAATAGTTTTAGCACCCATTACAATCATACAATGTGATGCCTGATTCCCTATAGCTGTGTTTATAAAACCATAGGAAACCAGTGAGAAAACCGTTACTGTAAATCCCTCCAAAAGCCTATTGTCATTTGAGCGCAATGAAGCCCCGAAAAGGAGTGTATTAAACAATACTATATCTGAAATATTTATTCCAAATTCCAAAAAGGAAATGAGGCCGGCACATTCTGACTGGTTGTTATTAAATGCAACGTCATCAAGAGAAAATATGAGTTGCGAACTAACAGCAAAATTCGGGGATACGGATTTCGTATCAAGTGTTGTCTGATTATCAGAAAACATAACTTTACCACTTGGTAAAAACTGAAATGCCGGGTTTATTGATGCACTTTTAGAGGCTGAAGCGCCACTTGTATTAGGTAGGTTCTTGAGGCCTATAACAGGAAGGTCTTTAGATATCCCCAGGTTAAAAATAAATACCGATCCGGCAAGCCGGGAAAATGAATTTGTTTTATCGGTTCCCAAAGAAGTAAAATGATTGCTGACAACAGAAACGGGGCCGAAGGCGACTAAATATAAAGCATGGCCAAGCGGCTGGACTACAATATTATTATGCGCAGTCAATGACGGAACCCCATCAAAGGAAGGAATTTTTGCATTTGCTGTATTTTTTAAACCAGCAATTTTGAAAGACATTGCTATTACAATTCCACCGCGCGCTCCAGGCCTTATAACAGAATTTGGATTGATTTCAGATAAACCATTGTTGATAATGCTATTATTGGAAATGTCCATTTTTTCACCGTATAATATAAAAATTCCGCAAATGGGATTTTCAATGTTATCACCATTATCCTCAATCCTGTTTTCCTGAATTTTCCCATTTTCACAATAACCTAAAATAATGCCGCCATGTGGTATTGCATTTTGTGATGTTGGACTTAGCATGATTTTAAAATTACGTTCTGGAATCTGGAATGCACATAATGTAATTCTATTTCTGTAAATAATTAAATCTTCAATGTGAACAATATGTTCAATATCCTGTTCGCCAGTATTCAGGACACCTATTCCGGCAAGTCCCATCAGTTTTATTTGGTTTTCTTCAATAGCAATTTCAAATAAAGCAGAATAGGAATATTTTATTACCGTAGAACTGATTACCAAAGCAGGGGGTGATTGGTGGCCTAAAAGAATCCCATACCCACTTCCCCCGATAATCTCATTTTGTCGAATCATAACCCGTTCAGAAGTTCCGCCTATTTGTATTCCTCCCATTGCTAAATATTCTGGTTTTATTTGGGTGGGTTTATATAAATACAAATATCTAAGCATAGAATAAATTTGATACCTAAGAGAGAAACCATTTTTATAAACGAGATGGGGATCCAGGCATGGATTAAAAGGATCTCCATCTCGGGGATCATCATTACGTGGATCTCCGGGATCATCCAGTTTTTGAGGAGGTATTACTATGATGCGGTTTCTTTCAATCAGCACATGATCTGCAACACTAAATATAGCAGGTAACCCTTGTGAATTAGCCTGCGGCATATTTTTCATTCCATGATATTTCTGTTCTTTATCTATTATTCCAATTTTATTATAGAGTATTTCAATGTTATTCTCCCCCCCTCTGTCTTCTGCCGTATGTATGAAAACAGCGCACTGAAAAGCTATAATTTGATTATTATTAATTTTTATATTCTCCGAATTCAATATTGGATTTGAAGCATTATCTCTTAATCCAGTTGATGATCTACCGGGACCTGTTAAAGGCATTGTTGGATTTGCAGTATTATCCAGTAATGCGATTGCTATTCCATTCTCAGCGTACAAAGTCAATTGTTCAATTTGAATTTTTTGAGAGTTTTCAATCAGGAAAATCGGTTCAGAAAATCTATTTTCTTCGGGACGAATAATACTTTGATCACCGCAACCACTAATTTGAATTTGTCTCCGGTTTTTGATAATTACACTTGCCAAATGTTCGCCAGGTAAAACACATATTTTTCCTCCGCGTTCAGGTAAATTATCTACAGCCTCCTGTATGGAATTAAAGTCGCCTGTACTTCTTATACCATCGCCAACGCTATAAGTACAGCAACACTCCTGCTGGGTGAGGGGGCCAAACTTTCTCCGGCAATCGTGCATTATTTCCCCTACAATTTGTCCGGATTCAATACTCCACCGAATAACTGCCAGCGGAGCAAAAAAACGTCTTACGCCATGCGGTGCTATTCCTTGTTCTAATTCCCAGGGAACAACACGATTAGGAGTTTCTGGTCGTGCTGCAATGACCCAATAATCGGGTGCAACAATTTCAGTACCGGTTATTGTTACCTCCAGACCGGTATGGCCAAGAGCTACAGGAATGCCAGTGGTAAAATTAATTGCTGCAGAGGAGGACAAATCATCTCCTCTATTCCAAACACGCATATAAAAATACTCGGGTGGCGTTTGATTATCCAAATCATCTTTATCACTCCGACTCTTCCAATCTATGCCAAATGTAGCAGGGACAGGATCTGTTAAAGTTAAATAGCCTTCATCAGGCTTGTAGGAAGCATCAACTCTACTTAAATGTCCCATTTGTTCTGATACTTTCTCACCGTTGGGCAATACAGCAGACCAAGGCAATATTTCTACTACCTGGTTAGATAGCGGCCAATGATATTGATCTTTGGGCTCAGTTAGCATAGTAACAGTTTGACCTGCATCAGTTACCATGACCCGGTATAAAGGCGATGCATTATCAAACCCCCATGTAAAATGAGTTTGATCTATAATTTGGACACGAATAGCCTGATTTTCGGCTCCTAAATATCCACCAGCGGCTGAGGGTGTACAAAGATCTTCAGGTAAGCCTGAATTGCTGAAAGTGACTTTCAAAATGACATCAGTAATTCGTTCGAATTCTCTGTTAACAGTGCCGAGATGATCACTCTTCCAATTACTCAAAAGTTGTTGCCATGCATCAGCGCAATCACAAAATCCTAAGTCCGCGGCAAGATGGACGCGCCTCATTGTTCTTAGCCTGGTAGTTGTGTCAGGACCTCCCAGTGCAACTTCAAAAAGGGAGTTATCTTCAACAGCACATACTTCTGGTTGACAGGCTTCGATATAAACCAAATCGAAACGTTCCAGTGCAGGAGAGATGGAGTTGGGTGCCTGATCCAGATCAAATGGCTGTAGCAGCCAGTCTTTTTGCAAACGATAGGTTTCCAAATCTTCCATTTCAAGACGCAAACCTCCGAGATAGAGTGTACCAGCCAGTATATCAAAATTGATACGTCCTATTACTCCCGCAACATCAATGCGTAAGTTTTCAATTTTAAATCCTGAATCGGGGCTTCCGAAAGAGCCAATAATATCAACCATAGATCTTCTGAGTTCTTCCTCATGGATACGATTATCTTCATTATAATCATCCTCAGTAAGAACGCGTCCCTGCTGCATCCGAAGACTTGAATAGTGTTTTTTCGGATCAAAATTTACTCTTGATATATCATAAGTTCCCATAGTATCGTTTATGTTTTATTAATAAAAATCGGTATAAGTCCAAAGGGCATGTATTCATCTATTTTACTGCGCAAACCCTCTAATTTGATTGGATTCAAGAGATGACTGAAAGCGCCAATTTCTGAACCATTTTCTGCACCTCTCAATATATTTTTGGGGGCGGCATCACTCAACTGGGCAAAACCGGGATCACCAAAACGGTGAGAAGTAAACCAGTAATTGGAATCTTTTTCAAATAGGAAAGATTCATAGGGATGGGGTAACCTGCTATTGACAGGTGCAGCGCTAAACCTGAAGCATCCGTTTTGCGTATCAGTAACATCGGCTGTCCGTGTTACCAATGTTTCAGATGCCTCTAAACGATGTACATCCACATCACCAAAAATAGTTGTCCTTTGAATATTTACTTTACCCTTATCCAATTGCAACGCTTTTATAGTAGTGTCAATAGATTGAATGATACAATCTGAAATATAAACTTCTTCTACATTACCTGTACTTTCAAGTTTAACGGGACCCAAAATGCTGGATTCGAGGCATAAATTTTCAACATTGCCTTCTATACTTAAAGTAAGGGGAAATAAAGTTTCATTTTTTGCATTTACGCTTCCGCCCGGATCCAAAGTGCAGTTTTTGATCACCACACATTCGTAATCCCCTCTTAAAATGATCGCTTTATTTATTAAATTACCAACCGAGCCGATCCATAATCCGTCTAAGGTAAGCACAGAATTCATGTTAGCACCCGAATCAAATACCCAATTATCTTCCAGCCTTAAATAAGGCCTTTGATTATTTTCAGATTGAAGCACGAGGTTGATAACATTGAGTTGATCAGGGACGGGGCCATACGTTCTGCTGTCGTCAATCTGGGCAATACCGCTATCCATTAAATCAGATGAAATAATTATACCTCCCTTGCTTAAATTTTTATCGGGTTTGCTTTTTTTTATCCATGACCGGTCATAAGTACCTGCCCCAATTGTTCCTGAAAAGCCATAATTATAAGCAACCAAAATATCCCCTGCAGGCGGATTTGAAAATTTAAAGCGGCCCTTTTCTGCGTCAATAGCCAATTCCTTATTTGTAACTACTGTCCATGTATCCAATCTGGCAGCAGTAATATCCTCAACACTAATGAAACCGGTAAATGGTGATCCAAAACCTACGGCTATAGAACTTGTTTGTAACGGTTTGTCCAGATTAGTATTTGCATCAGGTAACAATGCCTGTTTACCGCAATCTGTTACTAAAGCAAGGGACAATAACAGCATGAAATTCTTTGGGTCAAGTATCTCTATTTTATTTGTGAAAGTCTCCAGTATGTTAATCAAACTGCCTTCGTTTTTGAATCGCAACCCTGATAACCGGCTCAGTTCAACTGCCGCACCCGGACTTAGACCATTGTCAATTAATTTTTGAATGATTTCTTCAGCAAAACTATATTCTGCGTGCCCTAATAGCCTGCAGGGAATTGGTGCCGGCAATTCCCACTCAAAAGCAGAATGCCATTGATCCCAATCCCAATCCGTAGGGCGAAATCGCTTACTAAAAAGCGGTATATCACGGCCGGATGGATCAAAGGTGAAACTCAACCCATCTGACAAAGCAAAAGGCGTGACGCCAACTGCCGGGAAAGCGGTTAAACGATACAAATAAAAAGCCAGTTTAGGAATTGCATACCTCCCATTTAATCCATTGTGGAGGCGCATATCAGGGGTATGAAAATATTCTTCAAACGGACCATTTGTTAATTCGCTGATGCGCTGATTTCGCAGATCTGCCCATCCCCCTGGCAAAGTGCCGGAGTACCTGCCTGCAAGGTTTCCAGGTTGCGGGTCAAGTCCATGTCTTGAACGACCCAATTTTTGAAATTGTTCCACCAATTTCCCTTCCCACCCGGTAATATCACTTATCAACTCCTCTAAAATCCGAGGCGTGCCTTTTCTTCTGCGGTAATAAATAGTTTTAGCTACGTCTATACGCCTTCCTCTTTTATTTAAGGCCGACAACAAACGGGTTGCCACCAGGTCACCTATATACGGAACAGCCCATTCATTACAAATCTCGATAAACTGGTCATCCCATAAATGATCCTGGCTGCGTCTTAAAATAGCAGCTTGTTTTGCGAGCACCTGTACCAATGCCCGCAGGACTCCCGGCTCCGCAGCAATTCCATCCTCATGCCTGTAAATTGAAGGAATTGTTTCCCACAATTTTTCAGCATAGTAACGTTCAAAATGATCTTCGGCTATGGCCCTCATTTCAATTTTCTTTTCCGTTTATGATTAGCTTACCTTGTTCCACATCAAAATAATGCCCCGATCCAGGTGTAACAGCAAAGTCATTAAAATTCTTTTCATTCAATAAGATGCTTTCAACAGCGGCTGTTCCTTTTATTTTCAATATCGCTTCAAAAATTTTACTTCTATACAGGGGCTGTCCTATTCCAATGTTTTCGGGCGCAAGCAAGCCTGTCCGCTTATCCATTAAGGTTTGCCGAAGTTCCAGGATTACATCAGATTCTAAATACCTTGGATCTATTCTTATATTCAATGAAATGGTTTGGGGGATTGCCTGCGCTTTTTCAACGGTAATAGAAGTGGAGGGGTCAGAAACATTGCGCAGCCGCCTGGATAAAGAAACTGCCAGTCCAGTTTCGCCAATGTAAAAAATATGGGCAGATGCACACTGCTTACCCTTATTCCAGCGCCATTCAGCTTGAACAGCCCTGACGCCAGGAAATTCTCCCGCAAGCGCTTCCATATCCTTCATTGATACTACCCTGCCAAGGATCAATGCAGATCTGGGAGCATAAATTCTTAAATCCTCAGCTTGTTCGGCATCGGCACCACCAAAAGCTGAAAGGATATTCTTTACGCTTTGTAAGCCTTTAACAGGTTTTGAGATTTGATTAACTGACCCTGCGGGTGGACATGCGGCTTCTGCTCCAAAACGATAGTTAGCAATTACATTGTCAATGCCCGAAGGCAAACGGGCGCCTCTAATTCCATCTCCAAAAGTAACCTGCGAGTCCCCATCATCATTTTGACGGACTATAAACACCTCATCATTTTCTTTTTTACCAAAAAAACTATTTACTTCAGTCCATTTTATGCCATTTACATAAACTGTTAATGAATTGCTGATGCCATTATCACTATCTGCTGTGGGGGAAAGATGATAAGTGAGCGGCTTTTTTTTAAGCTTGAATGTTTGATTTGAAATGGAAGCATCTCCACTTCCCATTTTCTCATTCACAACTGTTTCACCTCTTGATGCGTTAATTACATTGCCATAGGCTACAACAGGCGGAGTCAGAGGCGGATTCCAGTCACTTAAGGTAAGTTTTTTCGCACTATAATCTATACTGCCACTCATGCCAGCACCTAATGTATTTTTGTCCTGCAATAAAAAGTCCTTTGGTGAGTTTTTGCCGATTGGAGATTCAACCGCGCCATTCAAATATAATGGGTCAGCGGCCGATAAAGTAGGTTTTGCTTCGTCCACTACAATTGCTGCTAACTGCATTCCGTAATAAACTGTTATGTATTCACGAATCTTAGAATCCCAATCTTTAGCGTCTGGAGCTTTCCGATCCGGAGAATTGATAGGCGCATCCAATGTTAATCGAGTGACAGCAACGGTAATGCCCGGCAACGTATATTTATCTCCTTTAATGGGTATTTCAGTTGGAGCTGTTGCAAGTTTGTTTACTTCTAGATTCTGCACCACCCTGAAACATCTGAATTCATCATTATAAGATATTAATATATAATCCCCCGGTTTTATTTGTGGGATTAAGCTGTTTAAAGTAAGCAGCGTATCGTCAACGGATACGTCAAGGGTTAAACTCACAGGCTACTATAATTAAATCGTAACATTATAATTTAATTTTTTCTAGTTCTTAGTAGGTACATTAGCTGGTGGAGGCTGAAATTTGCGTGACAGTTCGTTTTGTCTTGTCCATAAAGAAACTGATTGGGCTGGTTTCATTAATCGTAAGTTTTCCAAAAGGGTATCGGCACTTAATTTTGTAGCATTGGTAAAAATCACTTTAGTATAATTTTGCTGATCAATACCGGTATATTTTTCTGCTTTTTTAACTACTAAACCTTGGTTTTGACTCGGATTTGCTTTATCAATCAGTAATAACAATGCTTCTTCCTTTATTTCTGATTTTGGAGTAACAAGCAATTCACCGGGATTGTCTGCTATGATTTTACCGGGATGCGGAGCACGTATTTCCCACTTGTTTGTAAGGGGGTGGATGAATGCATCATTGTCTAATTCAAAAAGCTGGGGAGGGTTACCATCAAAAGCGCCTGAACGGAAAGCTGTTCCTGCAGGTAATTTTAATTCGAGCCTTCCATCGGCAATGGCGGCAAGCTGCACCAAGGACCCTACAGCGGGGTGGGGCAAATATCCGAGCAACGCCACTAAACCGCGCAAATGAGGACGGAGCCTGCCGGTCCGCAAATAGGCTTCATTGGCAAGCACTTCATCATAAAAGGATAAGGAATCGCATATATATGCCCACATCTCCAACAGCATAATCCCAAAATCATCTTTGTCTCTTGCGCGCCAGTTTGATAAAGGCTTTACCTTAATTTTCAGATTATTCTCATCAATTACCTCGATCTCTTCATTTTTCAATGCCTTCAGCATTGCCCTGAGGAATTCAGGGAATGTTGCAATCTGCCGTGGCAAGCTATCCAGCCCGGCACCGATCTTAAGAGGTAACGGGTGAACAAAACGGTCACAAAGACAAGGATATACGATCCCTTCTTCGCTATTTTTATCTGCGCAATGGATACAACTCATAAGCCTCCGTGTGTATAAAGTTTTAAAGTACCTCTTTCGGGGTGCAATGGATTATTTTCAATTCTAATAATAACATTTTTACCCGGATCGTAAGAGAATTCTGAAAATGCCCGCCAGTTAAACCATCCCCTTCGCCTGAAACGGATTTGCTCCACTGCCTTCACCCCCTGCACATCCTGTATGGCAGCTTCCAAAGTAGAACGTTCGAGAAATGTTCCGAACGTAAACCGGTCGGGTGAGAAATAACCTGCTACAGGACGAATTCCTGTTTTGCCAAGTAATGCTTCAAAAATGCGCCCCTTCACTTCGCCCGGGTAAGAATACGAATCGAGGCATATATGAATTTCGAGATCCATATTGGCATATTCAGGGTCCATCACACATACTTCCCGTCCTGCCTGCCTAAACCGGTTGAGTTGATTAATTAAATCCTTGTGTTCGTATTCCTCCAGGACCACTTTCCCCTTAGGATCGGGAGTTACAAATGCAGTAAGCCAACTGCCCGTCCAGCGGAAGGCCGCACCTGCTTTTTGCACCCATGGGAGCCTTTCTGCCGCTTCTGCATAATCCTCAGGGCGTACTGCACGAAAAGTGATGGCACGGAAAGCCTGGGGCGCTACCTGGCGGAGTTCAGTTGGAGTTTCGGCATCAAGGCCATTAGAGGCTGGTAATGGATTAGTGACTGCCTCAATAAAAGCCAGTTCAGGAATTAATTTCGTGAGGCTATTAGCTGCAACGTTGCTTCTACGGCCCCCTCCAAGGCGGTACTTAACCTGGAACAGGGTATTTTTATCCGGGGATCTACCGAATTCTCCATCTCCAAAACAAATGGTTACGCCATTGTTAAACGCATAATCCCTGTGTTCAAATTCTTCACCGATCCGCTGATAACCTACGAGTCTTTGCCAGGTTCCATCATCCAGGGTAAAATGCGTATCTTCCGGATGAGAAGAATTTACCCCGAGTAATGAACGTTTAGCGTTCCAGAAAATTACGGGATTCCATTTTGAGCCATCAGATACGTATTGCAGCACTGTGATTTCCGGTTCAGCCGTAGCAGGATCCTCACCCAAATAAACCAGCGGCTGGTTTTGCGAACCCGGCAATGTGAACAGATGCGATAAGGAACCATCATGCCCTTCGCGCTCAACAGTTGAGATTGGTGAAAGATCTTCCAAAGCGCTCAATTCCACCGGATTTAAAACTGAAGAGTCTTTATCAACGATAAAATATACTTCTTCTTTCTTTATGACACCTTTTGTTAGGCCTGCTGTTGCCTGAACCATATTGCCCCTTATGGTAAGAATGGTCATATCGAATTCATACGCCAATGCTTGTTCTTGTTCCCACCTGATATATGTAACAGGCTTAATAAAAACCGGGTCTGTTGTATCAGTTATTTCTATTAAACGAACAAATTGAGAACGTGCAGACTGATCCGGATTCGCTGGATTGGTTTTCAATAAAACCCACTTGCCGGCTTTTTTACCTTTTGGAAAATCATTTAATGGCAAGTCAGCGGTATGATGTTCTTCCAGATATAGTTCAGTAGTACCTACCGGTAGGCAAGTTTGATCTTCGTCCCAAAAATGAGGCTTGAATTCATTGCGAATAAAATCAACAACAGGAGGGATGAGTACTGGATCTGCAATTAATAATTCGAAGATACCCGGGCCAACTTCAAATACATCAGGACCAATTTCTAATTCATCACGGGAACTACGATTAACCGATGAAACCACAGGAGTTCCAAAGGGAATCGTTACCGGATTTGAGGCTCCAACTAACGGGGGACTTACAGTAAAATCTAACCAGACATTAGCCCCCAGACCATCGTGCATATTATAATCCACCAAACGGGCATGCCTGCGGACTGACCTGCGCTGGGTGGCAGTTTCGAGGTAGGCTTCGCGGCTGACGCGGTCCTGGTAATAAGCCATTTCATCACCCAATGCACTCATTACCTCCACCATCATCACCCCGGCATCAGCTTCCAACCTGTCACTCCAGTCGGGGTAACGTAGCGAAGCAAAATCCAATAAAGCCTTGCGGTAGCTCCAAAAATCACGTGCGAGGTAGTCTATCGGAAAGTCCACCAGTTCATCGGGCGGACATTCATGTTCAGGAGGTTTACAATCCAAATCACCAGGGCAGTTGGCTTTAAAGCTAAAGGATATGTCATTGTAATAAGGATCAATCCGGGCATCTTCTATTTTAAATTTGTATAAGGTAAAATCACCCGGTTGCTTTGTTATTAATTGCAGCACATCCTGGCCATTTATATTATTCCAGATTAGTAATGGTTCTACCTCTATATGAGGCACTACACTTTTCCGGGTTATAAATCAGGATATCATCTGCTGTTAATGTTCCGGGTAATGGCGCATTAAGACTTGTAACAGACCGCAGGAAATATACATCCAGCATTTTTTGATCAGGATACACATATATAAAATCCAGTCCTGTAACGCTAGTCTGTGCGAGGAGTTCTGTAATCCTATCAGGGGCTGTGCTCATATAGTTACCTCTAAGTTTAAATACCTGCGTTCCTGCCTTGCTCTTAAAATATAAACAATACTTACCACTAATTTTTCATCAATGGCATTTGCTTTCACATCTACTACTTCGATTAGATTGCTGATCCATTTTTCTAATGATTGTACAATCAAAACCTTGGTTAAATTGGCACTGGTATCACTATTGGGAGCAAAGACCATACGGCTTAACCCGCAACCAAAATCGGGGCGATTGATCCGTTCGCCCGGATTGGTAAATAAGATCTGCTTTATCATTTGCTCTACGTGCTGGCTATAGTCGGATTCTTCCGCTAGTGTGCCAAGGCCTTTGTCAATGCCAAATGGATAATGGATAGAATGTATTGTTTGATTCATTAAGTATATGTTTCTGTATGTGTTACCGTACCTTTTAGATTACCTTCTCCATCGTTCTTAACAATTACCTGAAAAGAACGCATTAGCTTTCATATGATTTATAACACTTTAAGCGATAGCAATAAACATCAACCTCATTGTCCATTTGATTCAGGTTTAGGCTGGCCGCCCATTGAAGGGAACCATCTCATCTAAAAATGCTCTTTCTATTGATTCAGCCATCCTTCCCGCATATACGTCAGGAACAGGGGTGTGTGTGGATTCTATTTTTTTTTGTATCAACTTTTAAAGGCATATTTACCCGGTTTTTACCTTAATCGATAACAGGCTTGGAGACGGTGGGGGCATAAATGGCAATGTTGGCATCGGACTCGGTGTGACAGGAACAGGACCAGCCATTTCACCAGGATGTTTGTGATTGTTAAATATCTGAACCATTTGATTAAGATATTGTAATAAACTATCTCCAAATACAAGGGGGTGAATTGAATCCTCAACCAGTTCAATTTGCGGGGCCTCCACCACAACCTTAAGAGCGGCCTGCATTCTTATTTTACCATCCTGAACCTCAATAGTCATAATATTACTGCCATCACTATCGCTCAGGGTTAGCGTTTCGGAATCATCATTAAAGCTGACCATTAACCCTTTTTCACTCCTGATGATACGAAGAGAAGGTTTAGCCTTGATTCCCTGTTCATCTTTTGGTAGTTCATCATCAGCCCAAAACCCGCCTGTCCAGATGGCGTAAGATGGATCCCCTCCTTCAAATTCAACCCAAACACCTGCACCCGGTTCGGGGATTGCATGCACACCAACATTGTTTCCTGCATAAGGCAGACAAGGCATTGCCCAAACTTCCTGGTCATTGAGAACAGCCGGTACAATTACTTTCACCCTTCCCCTGTGTGTAGTATCATTATTATCTTTAACTAAACCCCTGTATTTACCAAAGAACCGGCTTCGCACATATTGCAACAATTGTTCAACAACCTGGTTGTCCATTTTTTTGAATACTATTAAAATATTTTGCTTAGCAGGCTATCAGAACCAGCGCTTTCATTGCCCCAGGCATTTCTTGCCAGTTCCACTTCCATTATATATGCAGCGGCATCAATATTGTGTTTAACACCGGTTACATAATATTTGCCGCTTTGCCTGGTGCCGGCACCCTGCACCATAATGACAGTATGATTCCTGATAATTTTACCCAACCTGTGCAGACTGGTTGTGCAGGTTGCATTAATAAACCATTGAGCATCTCTTAAGGCGGCCTCGCTTCTTGCCTTCATTGCGCCTGCATCATCCACGACAGGTGCCAGGTGCATGGATTGAACTTTATTTGCTGCCACTGCTGCTAATCCATCCTTTCCAAGCTTAGGATCATTTAAAGTAACCGTGCCCCCAAACGTTTCTTTTGTCCGCAGATTAAGCTGGTTTCCTTCAGTTTGAAAGGGCCGGGTAGCCTCCGCAATGACCTTAAGGCAATCTATGTTATTATTTTCCATGTTTACAATCAGCTCAGCAACAGGCTCACCATCAAGACTTCGAGATTTGAAATGACCTGTTGCCTGACCAGTGTCTGACCATGTTACCCAGAAATGAAAACCGTTGCGTTTTGCGAGGCTCCTCACCAGGCTTAAATCAGATTCGCGCTGTACGAAACTATGATTCTCTTCATTATGTGTTGAACCGGCTGTCGCTTCCACATCAGGTGTCATACTGTCATTGCTGCTTATTATTTTAGTTGCTATATCGGCATCGGTTACAGCATCATAAACATGGAATTTGACCTCACCGTCCATTTTATGAGCCGAGTCCTCGCCCTCAATATGGAGACATGATCCAGGGCCACCGTGCTGCAAATTTTCCTCCTGCTGTGTAACCGGACCTTTTACCAGGCAGATAAGATTATCATCCACCATCGCCAGCACACTAATCATCTTTCCGGGAATGGTGTCACTTTCCATTTCTTTGGCAATATCACCGTTACTGATGTCTATCATAAAGGTTAATTTGTAATGGGTGTTCTGGTCTATTTTTTCAACCACCTCAACATTAGTAACCAGCCCGGTAAGATTTTCTTTAGCCACGTCATCTACACAAACAAGGATATTTAAGCCCATAATTTATTTTTTGTCAGGAATGGCAATTTCCGATTGTTCGGTGAGTGCTTCGGGCAACATGGCATCATTAGCGAGGGCAATACGCCAAAAGCCTGCAGCATTATTAAGATAACGGGCTGCAAGGTGATCAGACCGCTGACCCTGCTTTAGCAAATGATATCCTAATATGGTTTGTGAAGGTGCAAAGGGTGTTGCTACTACCTTTACATTGCGGCCACGGTGGTCTTTCATTTCGTATTGCACAGCATCTTTGTAGCGGCTATTATCGTCAAACATAGAATGAATGTTGAATGTTGAATGTTGAATGTTGAATGTTGAATGATGAATGATGAAGGTCTGAGTTTGCCAGAAATAGGTTGACTTTTTTCAATTTAGTTTTTTTCAACTCCCTAGAAACTGATTAAATTTCTTAATTAATTTATTCTGTTGCTCGCCCGCACCCTAACCCTAAAGGGAATCATCGCGCTTCATAAAATATCTTTGATTTAAATTCAAACAGTTTCTTAATCGCATAAGTATTAAAATGGCAACATGCCTAATATAGATTCCACGCTGTTGGCCATATTTGCTAAAGCCAGTACTTCTTTTTGCTTACGGGTAAATTTAAAGGCAGTTACGGCAATATCTTCACTCAACTTTCGATTGTCTTTTGGGAAATCATCGGGTGTTAGAATTTTCATTCCCATACTTACTTTTGCCCTGATGGGATATAATAACGGAGAAAATGCCTGTTCTTCAACTGAAAAAGATGTCAGGCGAACGGGTACAATGCGCCCGGGGCCCCATACAAATAATAAAACAGGAACGGTGCCGCGGGCAGCCGGCTTTACACCACCTCCAACTGACCCTCCTAATGCACCACCGATACCACCCCCTCCACCTACACTGGCACCTACACTTAGCGATCCTGTAATGGAACCCAATAAGCCTCCCAATAAACTATCGCCCTGCGGATATAACAGCATTTCCATTGCTGCAATACGATCCGCAACTCCTGAAATAAATGCTACGGGGTGGCTTTCTGGTTTCTCCAGGGCATCTGCTGCATCTAACTCCAATGCAAGTGTAAAGCTCTCAGGTGGATCCAATGGCTGGGCCGTATGTGAAATATTTTTGCCTGTTGAATTGCAATCTGAAGACGTGCCGCTCTTAGGATCCCAAACCTCCAGTGTTCGTGTCATTGATTCCGGGTTGTATTGGAATACTATGACATTTGGTATTGGACCTATGAAACGCTCAGAGAATTCTACAAGGGCGCCTTTGAGGAGTTTTGGAGAGCGGGAATAGCCGGTGGACATATGAAGATTTTTAAATCTTAACTTCTAAGAAATTGAAAAACTCTGGCTGAGATCATTGCAAAATAAATTGGTCTATTTCTTCCTTTTTACCATGAAGTTCCCATTTGGTAACTGGCATCAGTACAAAGTTGATGGTTTCCAGCACTTCCCTGGTTTTGGGTGATCTATTCCATCTCTTTTGATAAATATTGTGCATGTTAAACAGAATACGATTGAAAACTTCATTTAATTTTATGTCGCTTGCACTGTCAGGTATGGATTGAGGAATTTTAATAATGTCTTTTTCTTTTCTCGCAAAAATTTCAAAATCTACTATATCCTCAAAATCAACAAAGCCTGTTTTAAAATTATTTTTTAAAACGGTTTTGAATGAATGAATAAATGGTTCGATATTCAAGACTGAATTTCTCTCCGAGAGAATTTCTGAAAATGCCATTTCGGTAGTATTCATTGACTCTTCACCCAATACGTACTTTTCTGATTCTATGCTCCACCAAGACATTGATCTGAATTTATTTTAGTTACAAAGCTCATGCTCTAATGAAGGCATTTTGCTAGCTTCAATAACATTTATTCTATTCATTACATTATCTTCTTCAACAAGTTGTCTTTCAATATCTAAATTCCTTTGTTCCAGGAAAGAAAGATGTTCCGGGCTTATTCCTTCAACAATAGGTTCTAAAACCATGTCTTTCTTAAATTCAAAAAAATCTATTTCTGCCTGTGTTAATGACTGCCTGTCTGCAAGCCTAACTCTTCCCTCATACTGGTGCTTGTATTGCCTACTTTCGGAACCAGTAAGTGGAGGCGTAGTTTGCCCAATATAAACCTTTCCGCGAAAACGGGGGTTTGGGTTAGTACCCCTGTAAATAATACCATTTCCCATACCAAGATTAATATTGTGTACAAGAATTCCAGGGCCTACAAAGTAATTGGATGCGTTATTTATTGTTAAGTTATAGGAATACTCAGATATATTTTCTGTTAATACGATAGAATGAATACCAATTTTTTGATTATTAATTAAAAGCAATTGATCTGTGTCATTCAAATCTCTTGCAGCTTTCCATTCATTGTTAAATGGCAAATAAAAAGGGTGAGATCCTGTTACATGGATATCGGTATTATTAACTTTTAAATTATAGAAATGAAGTGTATGATTTTTGTGAATCGCTAAAATTTTATTTTCGGTTTTTATTTTTTTGGTCAGATCAAAACTATATACAACATCTCCGGCCTTTAGCTGACTTATTGGTATGTTGCCCAAAGGAGTCCATACAAGAGTATCCTCCGAAAAACATACACGAATCCTTTGGTTTGGATCTGATCTCAGTCTTTCAAGCCGAAGCTCTTTATTTATTGCAGTCTCCTGTGCTCTTAAACTAGTGCTTTCTTCCTCTAATGCCGCTAAAGAAGATTCACTTGCTTCAATACGCTCTCCTAAGTTTTCAATTTCTGCAGTTAAGCGCCTGAATGATTCACGATCCCCACGGAGCTTTGCATTTTCTAACTGCCGGTATTTTTCATTTGCCGCAAGGCGATTTTTCCTTATTCTCATTTGAGCATTGGCTATTCTGCTGTTAAGCGATTCTATTCTTGCCCTTCTTTGAGATCGCATTTGCTCTAATTCCTGCCTCACATCAGGAGAATCTGATGCTCTCAATTCATTAAGCCTGGCATCCAAATTGGCCCTTTCCTCAGCGTAAATAGCTCGTTGCTCTGCAGTCATTCCTCTAACTGTTCTGTCTTCCGCTGCAATAAATCCACGCCCTTCTTCAAACGAACCTATATTTTTTTTGTGTTCATTTATTTGCTCTTCAATGGAGTTAAGTTCATCGGTTGTCCTTTTTAGCTGTTCTTCAAGTTGTCTTACCAATTCATCAATATTAGCACCTTTTTCATTTATTCTATTATTATAACCGTCAGCTTCAATCTGAATAGCTTCGAGCTTGGCTTTAAGTTTTACCAGTTTGTCAAAAGCCCGCGACTGCATGGGAGTTAGTTTTTCCAACTCTAGTATAGCTTCATATCCTTTTGTATTGTATCCCGGTATTACCTTTAACACATTCAATATCATGTCGCGTAGTTTCGCGAGTTTTCCGAAAAATCCCTGGAATTGTTGAAGTTTTTCTACCGTTCTGACATGCGCTTCTATATGCTCTGCAGTAGCAGCGGGTCCAATTTCTATTCGTAATTCTCCTTCTACATAATGAACTTTAACGGTCGTTCCCTCCAATGAATTATTGCGGAAAATTTGTGTTCTCTCAAGCCCTCTTTGCTCCAAAGGTTTTTGTAATAACTCATATTCATCAGGAGAGGGTTTAAAAGAGTATCCTTTTTCAGCTGTAATTGATTTATTAGTTTTTGTTGTTTCAGATATATTGCTTAAATGTTCATGTAATTTACCAGCCGCTATCACACCTACCCCCTGTAATAAATTGGCCAGAATAGTTATTCGTTGCCGTCTTGCTTCTGCAGGATTCGATTCATCAATCATCTGAAGTTGGTCATAGGTCTGCATACCCATAACAACGTACCCACCATATTCAAATAGCTTCACAGCAACCTTACCTGATTGCACCATCATACCAATATTCCTTACCTTGCTTGCATATTGCGCATATTTACCCGCCCCTAAGGAAGCGATATTGATAAAATCACTAGCCGCATCCCAATCAAGTTTAAGATCGCCATATTCTGCACGGTTGATCAACCTGTAAGCACTTACTCCGGCACCGATTGCACCAATAGGCACTAACAGTGACATTGATGCTCCGGCAGTAAACGGTGCCGCCATAATAGCGACAAGTGTCGCTACATTCAATGTATCACTGACTGTTTCACTTAACTGATCCCCTACCGAAGGTTTTAATTCAACTGGATTTGGCAAACCAGTTTTATATTTGACAAAACCAGGAGGCACTTTATAGCTCAACCATCCTCTTCCCTTGTTCAGGTTAAATCGAAGTTCTGACAATGCATCATTCCATGCTATTTCAAAACTATCGTTATTCCCGTAAAAAAATCTTCCACCAGGATTAGTAATATCTCTTATACTTACAGAATAATTTTTATTATTAACTGATTCCCTGTAATCAACTTTGAATAATAAAGATTGCTGACTACCACTCGTTGCATCTACCATCACTGCCTGCATTAATTCCGGATGATTATTGAAGTCAAGAATAGTTCTATCAGACGTTGTGCCTATTTGGAAATTCAGTTGATCAATCTGTTTTTGTATTGACTCAATGGTTGCTTTATTATCTTTTGTGTTTTCTTCATTATCAATCGCAACTAAATACTCTTTCATTTTTTCCAAATGGGTTTTCTCGGCATTCTTTTGCTTTACCAAGCCGCTCCCGGCAGCAATACGGTTCTCTATATAATCACGCTCTATTTCTAACTGGCTTATTTTTCGTTTGGCAAATTTGGAGATGGTATCGCCTTCTTTCACCATTTTACTAAGTTGGGCCTCCACACTACTTAATTGCTTTTGCAAATCTGCTGATTCTTTTTCATCATCAGGCATCATTTGAGCAGCGATGGTTTCTATATTCTGAACATTAATAATCGCTGATAAGACTGTAGGCTTATAAATCACTCTGGCTTTATCGGTTTCTGGAACAGCTATCGCTCTCACCATATATAATCCTTCTTTGTCAAATGGTATTTCCATTGTGTCAGCTACATTCGGCTTATCAAAAAGACTTCGCACAGTTTGTAGAGGAAATAAGGTTAGCTCCCCCACCATAGCCAATTGAAATCTAACATTAGTGAGGAATTCCGTGGAGATATTTCTTGCTGATGATTCAATGAATGATTGATTCTGTCTGTTTTCTCCTAGCAAGGTTTCTTTATCTGTCTTTAGATTTCTTATTCTCCTTCTGAAATCTGCAGCAATACCGGCAAGCTTGTTTATTTCTGTTTTTTGTCTTGTTTCATCAATACGAACCACTTCCCACTTAAAATTAACATTTTGTGCCTGGTTAGTAACATTGTTAATCAGATTCATATCACTTGTCTTATCCAACTCAATGGTATAGAGGATACTTGAGTTAAGAGGTACCGTAGCCCCGTTGTTTTGAGGTGTCAATGTTCCCGGATATGCCTCCACCATATTTTCGGTTACCTTCCTTACATCTCTTAATCCCGAAGTTATCTGTCGGATCATATCTACCAGCAAGTCTATTCGGAAAGAATCGCTGACCATTGATTCTTCCAATGCTGAAGGAATGATAGCTGTTGCCAGTTTTTTTTCTTTTATTTCCTGGTCATTCGGATCTGTAATATCTGCTTCTGCCCAAACAACTAAATGTATTTCATGATCAATAAATCGAAGAGTGAGTAAATCAGGCTTATCAATCAGTTCTATTGACTCTTTGGCTTCAATCTCGTCAAATTTTGATAATATAGTTTTCTTTAAATTAATAGCCCATAGAGGAAAGCCTGTTTGTACAATTCCGTCTTTCGACTCTTCTTCTTTAACTTCTTTTTCTATTTCATTTTTATGCTGCTGATTTATATAGTTTGTTATCATGGCATTAATGTCCCTGATAAGTTTTTCAGCATATTTTTCTCCATCCAAATTATATTGATTCAGGAATACAGGAAGCTGGAAATAAAACTTGTCTATATTTTCTTTCCCGGTAGCTGTGCGAACCTGGAATGCCCAAATAGTTCCTGATTTACTACTAGCCATTCCTTTGGAAGCATAAATAAGGGCTTTGTCATTATCAAATTGCTTTTCAGATGTTGAATTTTTTATATGTCGTAGAAGTTTAATTATCCACTCTGGTTTTTCTACCTCCAGTTCATCTTTTGTTCCTTTTTTTAGCTGATAAGGTAGTTCCTTCTTATTTTCATTTAGCTGAATATTAATTGTAGCATGGATCTTTTTTTGAGTTGAAGCAAGGCTATGAACTTCTGCTTCTGAAAAATTAGAATTTACTTTGTTAGGTGCCAATACAGACATCGAAAATTGTGTCACTTCTTTACCATTACTGTCATAAACAGAATAAAGATTTCTCCAGGTATTGGCATAAGGAAATGCGCTGTTAATTATACTATAAATAACTTTCCCTTGCGGTTTTGTAAATGACTCTGGGTAGGCATAATCAAACCGGACGTTTACTTCAAGATCTTTTTGACCGCCATCTTTTGCTTCTACATACATGTAGCCATTAAAATTTTTATCTCCTATTTGTTTATTTAAAATAATATTTACTTCTTTTATTTCTTCATTATACTCTGCTGTTTCATTTACTTCTTCTCTCTGAATTTTCCCGGTAAAATTGGATTTTACCGATTGCTGTACTACGTGAGTCAATTCATGTGCTAATAATTTTGTCCCATCGGAATTTTCAGAAACGAATTGACTACTCCCAAAATAAATGTCATTACCATGCGTAAAAGCCTTGGCATTTATTTCCTTACTCATGTCAGAAGCCCTGTTATCTGTATGCACTCTTACAGCAGTAAAATCGGTGCTGAAAGCATTTTCCATGAAACTTTTTATTCCTTGTGACAGTGGTGATCCCCCACCCTTGGAAGCATTAAGTGAAGAAACCAAAGATCGAGAAGCCTGAATTCCAGAATTGTCGGCTTCAGCTTTACGCATCAAAGGTTTTTTTTTCTTTTCTTCTTCTTCTTCACATTCGGCACACTTTCTTTGTACAGAAGAACCTATCAAACCTGTTACCGGTTTTAACGAGGGTTCATTTGAAGACATGCGCATCACCCTATCAGCCATAGCATCAGCTTCTTGTTCGTATTGATCATCTGGAGAATTGATTTCCAACTTTGGTTGCACCAAATATTTAGACCTGCCAAATGGAAATCTGAGCTTATTAACTGGTGTTTTGGGTGCAAGAGAATTCATAGAATATATGTAGCCAGCTTTAATTGTAATACAATTTACTTTGCAACATGGGATCAATCAAAGCGCTGAAGGTGCATTCCATGTAAGCTCTTTTATCAAACCTTAATTTATAGTAGTAAGGCAAAGGGTCATATGCTTCCTTTAGGAGTGAAAATTACTGTCACATCACGAGTACCAATCTGATCTGCAATATCTGCTGCCAATCCAAACGTCTGTCCAGAACCTTTAAATATAACACTGGTTTCAATGTGATCTTTTATTTTGGGTATCCATTGAGACAAAGCCTGCTTGACATTATAGGCGTTATTATTAGCTGCATCCAACAGCTTACTATTTTCCATTTTGTGTTCTAAACTGTCGCCCAAAACAGAATCATAAATGGCGATCACTTTTATAGTTCCGTGTGGCGATGCAACAAATGCAGCATTAATTAGATTTGAAAGTAATTCCATGTTCCAAGGCTTCTTGTCGGCACCTTCCCCAACATCAAAGCTTTGGAGTATTTGTGGAGAAGTTAACGATGCATCGGTACCTGCCGAAAGACCGGGTTGGAATTGCTTTTTAACGATATTTTCAATAGCTTTTTTTTCAATTTCTGCCTCTTTAGATTCAGGTGTTCCAGCCTTATATGCAATCCCCGATTTATACTTGTTTTCTTGCTCCCGGAGTTCCTCTAATTCGGCCCGGGCATTATCTGTTGCTGTGGACTCTGTCTTTTTTGAAGGGTCCGTTCCCAGAGGAACAGTCAAAGAAAGAAATCCTCCGATCCCACTGCTGTTATAAAGGCTATTCGGATCTGTCAAATCTCTACGGATTATTTTAAACTTAGGTACTACTTCAAGGCTGCCTAATGCAAAGGTTAACTCAATGGATACTTCGGAAGGGTTATTGGCAGGGCCTTTGTAAGTAATGTTAAATTTCATCTTTACACTACCCATCTTAGGTAATGTAATCTCGGGACTTTTCGTAATCGGAGATTCTGTTTTAGTGGCAATGAGACCCAATAATGCTGTTCCCACGAGTGTAACCGGAACAGATATTTGATACACAATAGGAATTTTTTCGACTCTTTGCGTCACTTCATCAATAATACCTTCATTTTTCAGATAGCCCCATATAACATCTTTAAGTTTGTCCAGGGACTCAGTAGCCTTTCCAATATTTTCCTTATTGATGTCGTCTTGCGTTTTCGGCTGTTCCACCGTTACAACTTTCTCACTTTGATTTAAATTCGATGTGCCTTCCAAACCCAATAAAGGCGCTTCGTCCGATTTTGCATATTTATCCACAGGAGAAAGAGGTTTGTTTGATCCTGACAATGGTTGTAAATTTGGACCAATAGGAGATAATACTATCCTGCCATAGTATTGTATAGGACGTAATTCTTGCAATGCTTGCAGCTTTTCATCGGAAAAGACTTTGATTTGAAAGCGCTCGCTTCCAATCCGATCCACAAGAATAGAAACGTTCTTGACACCATCAGATCCCGAAACTCTAAAAGTATCTTCATTAATATCTTCTACAATTACCTTCAGTTCCTGAACTCCTTTGACCCAATTCGAAATTTGGTTTTGTTCGTAACCAAAAAGTGAGTCAGGAAAGAGTTGACTTAATACAAACCCATTCCCTTTGGAGAATGGGAACAGCGATGTTATAGTTTCAAACATTGCTGTTGGAAACGGCTCGTCTTTTTTCTGTACAATTTTGTCAGAGGCTAAATTCTGTTGAATGGTATGTGCGAGTTCATGGGTAAGCAACTTTTTACCTTCAGATGTTTCGGGATTGTATTGACTATGATTAAAATAAATATCACTGCCGTATGTAAATGCTTTTGCATTAATACCCTTACTCATTTCAGATGCCTGCGTATCTGCATGCACACGCACGGAAGAAAAATCTGTATTAAAAGCATTTTCCATAAAACTCCTTGTTCCTTGAGGCAAAGGAGTACCCCCACCTTTTGAAGCATTCAAGGAAGTAGCTAAGGATGGAGACGCCTGAATGCCAGAATAACCGGCTTCAGCTTTACGCATCAAAGGCTTTTTTTTCTTTTCTTCTTCTTCTTCACATTCGGCACACTTTCTTTGTACAGAAGCACCTATCAAACCTGTTACCGGTTTTAACGAAGGTTCATTAGAAGGCATGCGCATTACCCTATCGGCCATAGCATCAGCTTCCTGTTCGTATTGGTCGCCCGGTTGATTGATTTCCAACTTTGGCTGCACGAAATGCTTATATCTTGCAAACGGAGAAAATAGCTTAGGAACTGCTGATGTTTTAGGTGCGAGGGAGTTCATATATTTATAAAGTGGCCAGCTTTAATTGCAATATAATTTGGCTGGCAACAGAAGAAGCCATGGCAGATGAGCTGTTTAATTGCGAGGCAGTCATTTTTATTTTTAATTCCGGAATATGCTGGTTCCCCATTCCTTCGGGCAATGCTTCGGCAACTTGCCTGGCAACATCTTTACCAAATGAATTGCTTTCTTCAGCATCCATGCCAGGAACGCGTATCACCAATTCGTTTATTTGTGTCATGTATCAATTATTTAAACTTTGTTGAACCTGCCTGCCCAGGCCCCTTCCTTCTTTTATCAACTCCCTTTCAAGCCCTCTCAGCAGATGAGGCAAGCCTATATTCACCTTCTCCCTGCGTGCTATGAACAATGCTGATAAAACAGTTAGTTTTACCTGTGCCCCTGTTATTTCAACCAAGTCAGCCAGCCGTAAAAGGTCTTTGTCAACCTCTGCTGCAATTTTATCACCTGCCAGCTCGCTTAATATCCTTCTCCAAAGCTGAAGTCTTTGCCTGCTATCGGGCTTAGAAAAATCAACGAGGTATCGCAACCTGCGCATAAACCCGGTGTCAATATTTGATTTTTTGTTACTGGCCAGAATAATTATGCCGGGATACTCCTCAATTGCCTGCAGCAGGTAATTGGTATCGGTATTGGCATATCGGTCATGAGCATCTTTTATCTCCGTTCTTTTTCCAAAAAGTGAATCAGCTTCATCGAAGAGCAATACCACGTTCATGCTTTTGGCTCTTGAAAGGATCCGTTCTATGTTTTTGGAACTTTCACCAATGTATTTGCTAACCACAGATGAGAGATCTATCCGGAAAAGGTCAAGCCTGAGCGAAGCAGCTATGACCTGTGCAGCCATTGTTTTACCGGTACCGGGACTGCCGGTGAATAATGCTATTAGGCCTTTGCCCTGCGGGAAAAGACGCTTCGCGGTTGGCTGTTCCCAGAAATGAATTCTTTCAGTAGCCTCAAAAGTAAAATCCTCCAGGGCTTTTTTCAGGTATTCCGCAACCACGAGGTCATCCCATGTAAAATCGCTGTTCATGGGTTGGGCGAGGTTACCCAAACGATGTTTGGCATCGGATCTTAAAGCTTCATAAGCTTCGGCAATATTTGGAATTCTTTTCTGTCCTATTGAGACGATTTGACCTATGGTAGCCTGGTGACGCAGAATCATTTCTTCCATGCCTGATTTTGGCCATCCGGCAGATGAAGGAACAAATTGCTGCCATAAGGTAAGCCGTTCATCAACAGAGATGACAGGTAATTCAATACGCAGGTCTATTATTCCATCAGCAGGCTGAATAAAACTATCTGCCTCTCCAATTACGAACTGGATATTAAAAGGCTGAATATATTGTGGCCAATACTTGTCATGAATAGCTGACCCGTACCATGCAATTGCTGCATTTGACAAAAAGGCCTGGCGATGGGCACGCATGTATATTTGCGGCCAATTGCTTTCAGGTATCCTGTCAACATTCAATGACATGAGCGACAAGCCAAGCTGCTGACAAACAATGGCAGCAAATGTCTTTCTGCCGGAGCCTTCAGGCCCTGAAACAAAAATGCGAATGCTGTTCTGTTCTTCATCACTTATTATTCTTTGAATGAAACTGACCACTTTTTTTACCGGCCAGTCCTGTAGCTGTTTCTTCACCGGCTGCACATTCGTGAAGCTATTCAAGGCTTCGTCTATGCCATTGCCACCTAAAAGCCAGCTTCGCATAAAAGGATCACATTCAATTCGAGCAGGCTCTCCGGGGGAGGGAACAATTTCTTTTGTAATTCCCCATATTTTTAAGGGTGAATTTGCATCAAGCAACAAGAAATTTCCATGTGAAAAGAGCTTGGCAACAAGAGATTCTGTAACATAACCTCTTGCTGAATTATCCTGCAGGTATGCGTAAACTCTTGCCAGATTGGGATCAATGGAAACAGACAGGCTGGCATGTAAAATATCCACTTCAACCTGGTTTAATCCAAAAGTTTTAATGAGCATGGAAAGCCTGGAAGCTTCGTCCCTGCTAATGATTTCTTCGATTTCATTTAATTGATTACTGATCTCTTTCAATAATTGAGACCCGGCCATCCATTCTTTTTCCAAAGAAGGAATGTCACGTTCGGATAAGTATCCGTCCACTTCTACATGGGCATTGAATGGTTCAGTTCCGCCATCAGCAACTTCAGACCATATTTTGCGAAGCCAGGCAATACGCTGCCGCGACAGGAGGCGAACCCGTTTAAGAACAAGCTCATGAAAATCCGCAGAGATCACTTCGCCAGTTTCCTGTTCCATTGAAAATATATCTTTAACTATGCCTATCACTACGGGGAGTTTTTCAATTATTTATTTAATGTGAGTTAGGGATAACGTTATTTTTTCCTTAGACCTGTTGAGAAAAGGGAAGCTGTTAAGTCGGCCTTGTTATTTGCTATTATTCAATTATAAAGAAGGTAATAAGGTTTGGAGATGGTGATACTGCTTTCTACTAGGGTTTTAAATCTAATTTGAGGTTTTTTAGAGTTGGATAAATTTATCTGTTTTAAGTGTAATGCTTCCAAGGCCAATACTGATTTAATATTTCATCCCTAACGGGATTTTTATTTCTACAGGGGCGACTTTATTACCAATATTTAACTCCTACGGAGTTTTAGATTGTTCAAGATAAAATAGAGATCAAGGTTTCATCGGGATTTTTATCTTTTGGGAAGATTTTATTACCAATATTTAACTCCTACGGAGTTTTAAATTGCTCAAGATATAATACAGAGCCACGTTTCAGAGGGGTGTTTATTTTTGAGGAGGGTGGCTTTATTACTAATATTTAACTCCTAAGGAATTAGATTACTCAAGATAATATAGAGATCAAGGTTTCATCAGAATTTTTATCTTTTGGGAAGATTTTATCACTAAGATTTAACTCCTACGGAGTTTTAGATTGTTCAAGATAATCCAGAAGGTAAATTAACTGGCATTAATCTTATTTAAGGGACTGTGATCCAGTTGGGAGGTGATTCTACGCCATTGATCATTATTCGCAATGGAAGTGTTCTTGTCGGGAAACCTGCAGGTATTGTCAACTCCATTTTATCAATGGCAGTAATGCTAAAGTGAGGGTCCCCAAGCAGACCCCCACCATTCAATGTGGCGCGTTTATCGCTAATGTAAACCTGTATATCTTCAGGATTTAAATCTACATGTTGAAACCTATACCCCTCAATGGTAAATTTTCCTCCAGCACCTTTTTTAATTGCATCAATGCGCGGCATAACAGAAAATGGTACCTGATTAGAAATGTGACGAAACTCTTTGACAGTTCCACCCGGGAAAGTTTTTTGCTCTGTAATACTTATCTGTGCAATATATATTCCAGGAAGAATATCTACTGAAGTGAGTGGTGAACTTTCAAGTTTTGCAGTTTCTTGCACTATAGCCGTTAATTGATTTTCAGCAACAAGTTTTACCTGCCAGTCAGTGCCGGCAATAACAGGTTCATTCCATTTTTTACTAATAAGAAAAAGTTTTAAATCTCCCCCTCCAAATCCTGAACCGATAAAATTTATTTCGCTATCAATTGCCGGTGTCAAAATAAGTGGGGGTGCAGGTAAAGCATGTGCAGGAGGTGCCTGGGCAGGTTGAATTTTTACCTGCAGCCGTTCAGGGTTTCCTGGCAAAGAATATTCTATTATATTTTCGATACTGATTATTCTTGGAGCGCCCTGTACGAATATATAATTGCCATAAGATAGAACTCTGCCCGCATGTGATGTTGAAATTTCAGGTTGTAAGAACACAACCGATACCTCATAATAAGCGGAGAGCCTTACGGGAGATTCACCGGCAGCCCAATATTGAACAGATTCACTGGGAGTAAGAGTTTGCAGGGTTATTTTTAAATTGACTTTTTTTTCTGGCGTAGCAATGGTTTTCGTTATTATAGCATTATCATGGAGCGCTTTCATAGCTACGCTCATTAACCTTTGTTCGTCATAAGCGTCTTCGTTATCATTTTTTCTCTTATTAGCTGACAATTGGTAAAACAGATTAAGCGCCATTGGGGTGTAATTCACAGGTGGATTATCTTTTCCGGGAGCAGGGTAATTTTTGTAATGACTATTTTCCTGGACATGATACAAATAAAATCCAATTCCCTCATTAGTATCTTTCAGCAGTTCAGGCGAAACACTTAATGTTGGTGGCCAATTATTGGTCATATCCACTGCAGTTTTAATTACATGAATAATTGTTTCTGTAATTTCTTCTAACGCTGTGTAATCCATAATTATAACTGACCTAACCCAAAACTGAGATTATTTGTTTTTGAACTATTCAACGCTGATGGTGCCTGTATAATACGATTTACTACTTTTGGGGGGGCGGGTTTCTCAGGTTGTACTATCTCTACGATAATTTTACCAATCACTAATTTTGGTGCGGGTTCATTGTTCTTAGTATTTATCTTAGGAAGGGGCGCAGAGTGTTGCACTGAGCGTTGAACAGGATTAAGTCTTGCAACATTTGAAGTATTCTTGACCGGGGCAATTTTCTTTGACTTGTCATTTTTAAAGGGAGGAGTAATCAGCGGATTTTTTATGGAACTCATTGGTTTTTGTTCCATAAATACGGGTTCAATATTGATTGATTCTTTTTTTTGCTCCCCTTTATCTTTCTTATTACGCGGCTCGATCGAACTATTTACAGGAACTTCGATAACCTCTTCATTATTGCTTTTAATTAAGTCAGTCTTAACTGGGGGAATAAAACTTGTAAAGGCATCTTTGGTTGCAATTGGCTCCTTTTGTTCTTTGCTTTCAATAAATTCAAGACGTTCGATATGCTTTGTAATATATGGTATATCAAAAGATTTATTTTGAATTGGGCTTTCAATATTATTTTTAAATTCTTTCTGAACCACCGGTTTTATTATGTTTTGAGGAGGTTCATTTGTTTGATTAAACGGAGAATCAGTTTGCTGCAAAGAATTAAATGCCGGTTGATCATTGATAGTCTGCTCAAAGGGGTCGGAATGGGGCGTTGACATCAAAGGCGTTGCGGGCCTCAGTGAAGGAGCGTTATCGGGAATGTTCCTTGCTACGATGCCGGATAAATAATTACTCATAATTTCTTACTTACATTTCAGACTCGATAAGGGTCACAAATTGTTTTCTTAAGCTCCTGGGCAAGTCTAAAATTACCTGCTGTGACCAATGATAATGGGAGGCAATGCGATGTATTTCGTTTATTAACCGGGGACGCTCCTGCTTTAGTTTCATCAGGAAAAATGACTGTAAATCAAACCTTACCTGTTGAGTGTAGTTACACTCGGGACAATGCGCCTCCATTTCAATATTCAAAACGGGCGCCATTTCGGCCATCTTTAATTCCACTTTTTCTTTTTCAGTTTCAGGATCACCCTCTAGCAGGCACCTTTGCAGTAAGACTTTCTCTGCCTCTCCTTGTGAAAAACCATTGATCATCATTTCATCTTCACCCGTAGGAAACCTGAAGCGTACTCCGGGTTCAAGTTCAAATGATCCATCCTCCAGATTATGTGTTGATGCAGATTCGTAATGGGATACCAAATCATTAAGTGAAAAATCCAAGTCAAACAACTGCTTACAACTTTCGCAGGATATGGTGCTTTCCACCTTTGATCCATATAAAGAAATATACAATGCTGCCAGAATCCGGTCCCTGTCGGCAGTTACAATCTGTTCCGCATTAAGATTGTTTACTGTTTTCTCGTTGCTGACAGGAGTTATTAATGATTGTAACAGGTTGAGAAGGCTTTTAGTCCTGATATCATCTAAAGATAATTCATCAACACCCCTTAACTGTCGAAGATTAACTCCTATAGCTCCCGGAGTTAACCGAAATGGAATGAATAACTCGGCCATTCAAAAAATTAGACTTTTATTAAGCAAGCAGAGGTTCAGTTGGTTCAGAAACATTTAAATCGCGTTCCCATCCTTCGTTCTCGAGTTTGATGTGCTGAATGGCAACGGCATTGGCATTAGCATCCAGTTCTGGCATGGCCTGAAACTCAGACACCCAACATCGAAAAACATTATATGAAATGACAACCTGGCCAGCTTCATTTAATAATTCAATAGTAATGTCCTTGCGGAAATCTTTTAATGAGGCTTCGGCCCCAAGTCCAGAACCGAAATTCCAGACTTTATTGGCCCATATTTCAAATTCCGGATCATGAGTAACACCACGATCAAGGGTGATAGCTTCGTATTCTGTTTTGCCAGGGGATTTGCGACTGCTGCTGGGATCACCCGCCTCTCTGTGCTTAACAACTTCTGTTGTTTTCTTGAGTCCTCCTCCGACCTTGCTTATCCCTGCTACATATTTGCCATCCCATTTTACACGGAATTTGAAATTCTTATAGGGATCGAACCGTTGTGCATTAACTGTGAATTGTGCCATAATTAAATTATAAATTTTTAAAATTAAACCTGTATTTGACCTGTCATTTGTTGTAGAGATAGTATTACAAATTCTGCTGGTTTTAATGGAGCAAAACCAACCCATATATTTACGATGCCCAAGTCGATAGCATTTTGCGGAGTGGTTTCAGGATCGCATTTTACAAAATATGCTTCTTGTCTGGTCTTTCCCTGGAATGCACCCTGGCGGAAAAGGTTATGCATAAATGCTCCTACGTTCAGCCTGATCTGTGCCCAAAGCGGTTCATCATTAGGTTCAAAAACTACCCATTTTAAACCACGGTAGAGGCTTTCCTCAATGAACAAAGCAGTTCGCCTCACAGGTACATATTTCCACTGGCTGGCAAAATTGTCGTCTCCGTCCATTGTCCTGGCACCCCAGCAAATTATACCTTCAGGAAATATCCGGAGCGTATTGATAGCTACAGGATTAAGCTGCCCGTTCTCGCGGTCATTGAACCGGTATTGTAAGCCAACAACTCCTCTCAGGTCAGCCTCGGTCCCTGCCGGAGCTTTCCAAACACCCCTATTCGCATCTATACGTGCCATTAATCCCGCAATAGCTCCGCTTGGGCCAACCTGCACGCTGGCACCATTATTATCAGTAATAGTAACATTTGGATAGTAATGAGCACTGAAATCTTTAACCAAACCTAAACGAAGACTGTTAACACCATTAAAAGGATCTGTGGCCTTTTGAACTTTGTCCCAGGAATCGGGAGGATCCATAAGCAAAATTGCGCGTCTTTGCTGACAAAAAACACTTGCCTGTCCATAGAAATTCTGCACAGCTGTCGCATTTGAAGCATTATCTTTAGGCAAAACCATAAGATTGAACAGATCGACATTTTTGTCAATAGAGTTATAGGCATCAGTGTAATCAGAATTAAGTGGAGCATCACCATCCGCTCCATCCAATCCAAGACTTTGGAAACCCCCTATACCTGATGTGCCGAGACTATAAAACCGCACATTTTTAATGAAGTGAGCATCAATATCTGTCGTTGAGGTTGTAATTGTGTTTATTGCGTTTTCATCACTGTCTGATGGCAGTATTGCCAAACGAGAGCCCCAAACCAGGGCGTTCCAATTAAACCCAGCAACAGCAGGTACAGGATTGTTTATTGCAGCCGCAATCAATCCAAATTTTTCCCTCAGTCCATCACTGTTAGCGTTGATACTCGGAGCAGGAAGACCAATAGCATCGTTGACCATAAGGGTTCCTGCTGTAACCAATGACACAGGAATGCTGATACCGTTTATTTGTACAGTATTGATGTCAATTTGTTTTAGGGAATCAAAATTGGGAATATTTTTAATGTCAAAAACAATTCCGTTAGGGACTGGTCTGCGGCTTTCGTAAACTGATACTTCAATACCCCCCTGGTTGGTACCTAGCATTAAAGGCAATGCCAAGTCGTTTGCTGAATTCAATGCAGGAGTAATTCTTACTTCCGAATATCCTGTTATAGTTAATCTAAGCAAAAAAGTGTTAACGTTCACAACCTGGCTAGTTAAATCTGCGTTCACTGCAGGGTGGGAAGGAAAAGCATTTGAAATTTTCGTTTGAATGTCTGCTAATAAGGTTGCAGATGCCACACCAGCCAGATTTATATTAACAGGTGAACCTCCATCGAGGCTCAATTGGAAACTGTTTTTTTTATCAGTATTAATCAACTTAAATAGATCTGCGGGTTTTATTGGACGACCAGCCTGAGTATAACTGAGTAACGATGCCGGTGGAATTGGTATATTCTTATCAACAAGATTCACTAAGTTTGAATTGGAATTAATTATAGTAACAGCATATTTGGGATCGGCTGGGTTCATACTAAGATTAGTATAAGCTTCAACATTAGACATAGCTAATTGCCCGGATTTGCTTTTAGTGTAGTTGAACACCATAAAATTAAAAGTGGATTCAGGGTATTGCGTATTGTAGGAAACACTCATACGGATTGTATTTCCAATTTGGCCTGAGGAAATCGCTTTTACATCTAAGACAGGTAGTAAAGCAGCATTTAAAAGAGTAACTGCTGCCTTTTGGTCGGTTCCAGCCTTAACAATCCGGGTAACATAACATCTAGTACCTCCATTCAGGAAAAAAAGCTTTACTGCCCTAGGCATATCACTCAATGATGTATCTGAACTGAAAGTTCTATCAAAATCGCTGTAGCTTAAGCACAGTTGAGGAAAATTTACCGGACCCTGGCTTGCACGACCAATAAAGGCCGCTATTGAAGTGCTGACACCAACAATTGTGCGAACGCTGCTGGGTACTTCCTGAACATAGACACCGGGATAAGAAGGTTGTACTGGCATAGTTTTTAATTTTAAGATTTATAAAAATTGAAATGTTTATCTATAATAATTGATTATTAAAACATAAGTCAATTGAAATTAATTGCTGTATTATTAAAAGGATAAAATGGAGTGTTGTTTCACGGCTTCGCCAATGGGAGTCACATTTTCCCTTTTTAATATATCGCATTAAAAGAAATCCGATTTATCTTTAATAGTTTCTAATCCAGTTGCTATCAATTTCCACACTTGCAAAATGGCCCATATTCAATACCTCTACCAGGAAACGGTATTTGCCGTTTTCCTGTAAAGCAAATCCTTTCATACCTAAAAAGGGACCATCAATAATTTCAACACGGTCGCCTTTTTTAATGGCATGGTTTTCTATTTTCACTTTAGAGGAAGAATTACAAAGCAGTTTGACTTTATCAATTTCCTCTTCTATTATGGTGGTCAACTTTCCTTCGAAACTCAGAAAATGAAAAAAATTGCAACTCTCAAATAATACTTTTCTTTCCACTTCATTTGTAAATAAAAAAATGTAAGGGTTTAGTATGGGAACATCAATCCATTTTTTACGATCACTCCAGTAATGCAATTGTCGCTGTATGGGTAAATAAAAGGAAAAACCCAATTTCTCAAGTATGGCAGCAGCTTTTTTATAATGTATAGCTTTTGCAACAATAACATACCATTTTTTACTTTGAGGAAGGTTATTCATTGTTGAGCAATGGTTTAATAATTTTATTTTATGAATATTAAAAAACAATTTTGGTTAAAAATTGATAACAGAAGAATAAGCAAGAATGAAAATATTATTTTGTACTGATATAGGGGAAAACCCCTATGTTAAAAACTTTTATTGAAAGTCTTTTCGTAATTTTTAATGATCCCTTTTTCAATAGCGTACAAAACCAATCCAACCATATTTTTTGAATGGGTCTTTTCAATAATATGTGCCCTGTGAATTTCAATGGTTTTTTCAGACAGTAAAAGTTGTTTTGATATTTCTCTTGTAGAAAATTGTTCGCAAATCAGTCTTAAAATATCTACTTCTCTATCGGTAAGGTCTTCGCGTAAATCATAACATATCTTCTGTTTGCACTTTAAATATTTTTCATTTAAAAAACAGCAGCCGTCCTCATCACAGAAAAAATCATTGCCGTTCATAATAGCAAAAACCGCTTTTTCAATTTGCGCTTCACTTAAACTTTTGAGCAGATAACCATTAGAGCCGGCTTTATACATCTTGAGAGCATCGTTTTTATAATAATTCATAAAAAGCCCAACAATCTTAATTGAAGGATTAATTTGTTTTACTCGGTGCATGGCTTTAAAGCCATCGAGCTTAGGCATTCTTATGTTCATGAAAATAAAATCTACCGGGTGCATCCTAATTAAATCTAACACTTCAGTATCAGAGGTAGCACGAAAAAAATTTCGGGATGAAGAGCAGGATTTTATAATCGCTTCAAGTCCGAAGCAAAACAATGGGTGGTCGTCAACTATAATAATGTTATTGGAGTGCATAACAAAAGGTCTGGTTGTTTCTTGCCAAAATAATTTAACAAGGTTGCAATAATCAGAAAAAAAATTCAGTCACAAAAAAATTTAATCGTTAAATCCGCAACTATATTTTATCTTTTTAGTACAATGACCCCAAGCGAACATTAATTACTTTCCTATAAATCCAAAGTTTAAATCAACAATGAACCGGCAGCTTACGCATTAATGCAGAAAACTTTCAGTAGATGTTTATTAATTCTTTCGATCAGTGAAATTGACTTGCCAGTTGAAAATGTTGTAGATGAAGCAAACAAATTCTGGTTGACAATAACCTCGCTTATTTCTCAAAGCAACCGCCAGGAAAAAACTTTGCAGCAATAGGTGACGACAACGGACTTTTGATATTTGTTGTTGCTGAAAGAAACTGGTTTCCGACTAACAAACCGGCAAAAAAGTATTTGACAAAAATAAAAGTGGAGAACAATGGCAGGATTAATGACATTTATATTAACGATCAGAAACACATCTGATAACAATCAAATCAACTTCAAATTTTTACTCAATCGAAATCTTCCTGACCAATGTTGCTTCCTGCGTTCTTATGATTAGCGTATAAATTCCAGCAACTTTGCTTTCAATATCAACATGAAATGTATTATCACCTTCTGATACGAATATTTGTTCGGAATAAACTTCTTGTCCTAGCACATTAATCAGAGACATTCTGCCCGATGTTGCAATTTTGCTTTGCATTTCAATTTCAAAACTGCCATCGTTTGGGTTTGGATAAATATTCAGTAAAGTGTTTTCAGTTGATGTTTCGTTTAACCTGCAATTGATTGTCACCTTAGTTCCTGTAGAAGTTTTAGAACAACTGTTAGCATTTGTAACTATAACCTTATAGGTTCCGGCAGCGGTGGCGAGATAGTTTTGCAAAGTAGCTCCGGCAATGTTTACAATTCCTTTCTGCCATTGATAACTATACCCTGCTCCACTATTTGCTGCAAGTGTAACACTTCCTCCTGCGCAAAAAGTTGTGGGCCCTTGCGGAGTAATTGTTGCAGACGGCAATGGATTCACAGTTGCAACTACACCAGTTGAATTTTTCCGGCAACCGTTGGGGCCGATAACTACTACCTTATAGGTTCCGGTCGAAGTAGGAATATAATTTTGTGCCGTTGCTCCTGCAATAGTTGAAGCACCTTTTTTCCATTCATAGCTTAAACCGGCACCTGCATTTGCAGTTAGTGTTAACAGGTTTTTGCCTGAACAAAATGTAGTTGGGCCCGTTGTTGCAAGAGTTGCCGTTGGCAATGATTTTACTGTAACCACTGTTGGTGTTGAAGTAGCCAAGCAATTATTTGCATTAGTAACTGTTACCGTAAAGGTTCCTGATAATGTAACTGCAATACTTTGAGAAGTAGCCCCATTTGACCATTGGTAAGAATTAAATCCAACACCTGCATCAAGAGTTAAAATATCGCCCTTACAAAAAGTTGTTGCTCCGTTTGCTGTGATATTAGCTGTTGGTAATGGATTAACTGTAACTGATGTTGCAGCAGAAGCAGCAGAACAATTATTTGCATTAGTAACAGTAACAGAATAATTTCCTGTTTGATTTACAGATATGCTTTGTGTTGTTGCACCTGTTGACCACAAGTAAGAATTAAATCCTGCTCCCGCATCCAGCATTACATTATTTCCTAAACAAAAAGTTGTTGTACCATTTGGGGTAATTGTTGCTATTGGTAAAGTATTAACTGTAACTGATGTTGCAGCAGAGCTTGCCGAACAATTATTTGCATTGGTAATTATTACAGAATAGCTTCCTGTTTGGTTTATAGATATAGTTTGCGTTGTTGCACCATTTGACCACGAGTACGAATTAAATCCTGCACCTGCATCAAGCATTATATTATTGCCTGCACAAAAAGTTGTCGCTCCGTTTGCGGTGATATTAGCTGTTGGCAAAGGATTAACAGTAACTGATGTTGCAGCCGAAGTAGCAGAACAATTATTTGCATTAGTAACTATGACAGAATAATTTCCTGTTTGATTGATAGAGACAGTTTGTATTGTTGCGCCATTTGACCATAAGTAAGAATTAAATCCTGCACCTGCACCAAGCATTACATTATTACCTACACAAAAAGTTGTTGCTCCGTTTGCTGTAATATTAGCAGTTGGCAATGGATTCACAGTAAGTGATGTTGCAGCAGAAGTTGCAGAACAATTATTTGAATTGGTAACTATAACAGAAAAATTTCCTGTTTGATTTACCAAAATTGTTTGCGTTGTAGCACCTGTTGACCACAAATAAGAATTAAATCCTGCGCCTGCATTAAGTGTTACATTATTTCCTGAACAAAAAGTTGTTGCTCCGTTTGCTGTAACAGTTGCCGTTGGCAATGGATTTACAGTAATTAAAAAATTTGCCGTTGCAGTTTTACCCGTAGAAATCTCAGTAACAGTAACAGTATAGGTAGTTGTTGAGTTTGGTGAAGCAATGGGATTTGCAATAGTTGAATTATTCAAACCCGCAACCGGCAACCATGAATAAGAGTAAGCACCTGAACCATTTGAAACAGTCGTACTTAATTGCGCATTGCTCCCATTACAAATTGCAGCACTGTTTGATTGAATAGAAACACTAAGGGTTGAAACCAAATCCGATTCCCATAAACCACGCCCATTAGTGGCTGCTCTTATTTTATTTATACTGTATGATATTTCCATTTCTCTTACACCCACATTAGGCAACCCTGTGAAAAACTGTTGCCATGATGACAACGAATCACTTCTAAAATAAACGCCAACATCAGTTCCCACATAAAGTGCATTGTTCGTATTGTTTTGATAGGTGATGCAATTGACAGGAAGATTGGGAAGCCCTGTGGAATAGTTTGACCATGTGGCGCCTGTATCAGATGAAACCCAAACTTTATTTGCCGATGAATATCCTGAAAAAGTAACCCATACTTTTCCCGGTTGCGTATTGCTTACTCCTATTGAAGATATTTGTGCAGAAGATATAGGCAAACCAGCAGTTCTGTCAACAAAGCTATTGCCATCAGTTGTCACAAAAAAAGCATTGGATTTGGAGGCATAAATAAAATTCGGATTGGAAGGCGCGTAGGCAAGAGAACTAATATTGAGACCGTTTGATGGAATACTACCGACTTGTGTAAAACTGCTTCCTCCATTTAAAGTGCGGTAAACCTGTGCCTTGCCCACCAGCAAAACCGTATCATAAACAGGATTCATAACAATGGGAGTAAGCCAATTACCTGCAGCATTTACTCCGCTTCCATTTATGTTACAAACTATATTATAGAGAGGGTATGTATTGTACGTTACCAAAATATACCCGTTATACGATTCAAGATACATGATGGTATCATTGTCATGTTCAAAAATACATTCCATACCATCACCTGTGTTTTGCGTAAACAACGACCAGTTATTTGATTTCAGAAGATGCGTACCCATGTCCTGGTGCCCTGTTAATATAGTATTCGGATTTATGGCAGCAGTACCGAGTTTATACATCTGCGATATTTGCAAACCTTCGTTGATGGGATTCCATGTTGCTCCCCTGTCAGTTGTTTTCCAAACACCGCCATCATTGCCCGAAAAATAAACTGAATCAGTACCTGGTAAAAAATCAATCGAATGATGGTCGGGATGAACAAATGGAATTAGACCGGGAACATTATTTGTATGTTTTGTCCAGTTCAAACCACCGTCAACACTTTTATACATATTTGTTCCTCCTACAAGAATGGTATCCTTATGAATTGGCGAAACAGCCATGGCAAGATTATACCACGCCTGCGAACTTCCCGGAGCTATAAGTATGTTGGGTGTGTTAGAGCGAAGTGTAAAATTATCGCCTCCATCAACCGAGCGATAGAATCCATAAAAATCATAAGTGTTCTTTTTAATGGCAACTAAATAAACATAGTTGGTATCAGCAGGAGTAACAGCAATTTCGAGCCGGCCAACATTTGCGCTCAGCGGAAGCCCTGATGCAATTGGCAGAAATGTTGCACCTCCATTTGTTGATTTATAAAAAGTGCCGGTAGAAAAAACTCCTGAAGTAGCATAAATAATATTGGTGTTCCCGGGTTTGAATTCTATATCAGTAAATTGTCCTGCCTGCATCACTACCCAATTTATTCCGGCATTAATGGTTCGGTAAATACCAACACTTGTAGCAGCAAAAACAGTATCGGGATGGATTGGATTAATTAAAAGCTTAAAAATAGCGCGATTCAGATTTACTGTCCAGTTCATCGTGTTGCTTGCGAGCGGCCACGTTACACCACCATCAGTTGATTTAAGAATACCAATTGAACTTAGTGCTAATTGTGAACCTGTTCCGTTTCCGTCACCTGTTGCGAGATACATGATTTGCGGGTTTGCAGGATTAATTGCAACATCTGAACAGCCTATTATTGGTAACTGGTCAGTATTGGTTGTCCAATTCAATCCGCCATCAATGGTTTTCCATAATCCACCTAAAGGAGATGCAGTCCACATAATATTACTGCTGGTTGGATTAAAGCGAATAAAGTTAACGCGTGCTGCTCCACCCCAATCGCTGTGTGTGTGTGTGCCTGTTGGTCCTATTGCTGTCCAGTTACCCGAAAAATTTACAGCAGACGAATTACCTTTATTGTAAGAATTTGAATTGAGATAATTTTGAAACTCCTGTTGATTAGTAGAGGGAAGCGTAATATCACCCGAAGGATATACTCGAGGTTCCATATCTGATTCCCAACGCTTGTAAAGATTATACCCTCCAAACTTTCCTTCATCTTCTTCACCTTCCTCTTTCTCTTTTGAATTTCTTTTATCATAAGCCTTCTCATAAGCATTGAATGCTTTTTGAATTTCATAAAAATTCAAAGGCTTTGAATTGTAAGATAAATTTTTGGTTTTCAAATAAGGTGGCTGTAGCCACGGTTGTGCGTTTGCACTCAAACAAAAAATAAAAATTGCAACAACGAGCAAAGAGTTTGTGATAGCTTTCATTGTGTGGGGTTATTAAATTTATGGATAAAAAAACAAGAGGTATAATTAAATATAAGACTAAAATAAATCTTATCTTTTATATAAACTATGACTACTTAATGATTGGTTGGATTGAGTTAACGGTTGGAATTATTATACTTGCAAAGGGTGTTTTTTTTATTGAGGTTATCCCGATGTTTCGGGAGTTTGCTGATTCCGCTAACTTTTGTTTATGGATTTTGTATTCATCAACCGTAAAAATTTATCACGCTCGCGGTATAATAAAATTGAAAGACTGGTCTTTATGACGCGACCTCAGAAAAAAAAAATTATTCCAGGATAAAACCAATTGCATATAAAGGAATGTTGGTTAGCCAATCTTCTTTGCGATAGTTGCTCATGGAGGCTCTTATTGCATTTGCATTTTTATGTTTCTCTACAAACACTTTCAAACTTTTTGATTTTAAATTTTCTTCCGCTTTCACTTCAATCGGGATAACCTCGTTTTTGTGTTGAAGAATAAAATCAATTTCTGCTGTGGCATTTGCGGCTGTCCAATAATATATTTCAGTTTTTATTTTTAATTGCTGACAAACATATTGTTCAGTTACAGCTCCTTTAAATTCGGTAAGTATGTTGTTTTTTTCAAGCAGAATTTTTTTGTCCAACTTTCCCATTGCGTTTAATAAACCAATATCAACAAAAAATAATTTGAATGAATCATAGTCTGCGTATGCGTTTAAAGGCAATGTTGGCTTCTCAATTCTGGATACTTTCAAAACCAAACCTGCATCAACCAACCAGTTGATGGCTGTTTCAAAATCTTTTGCCCTTGCTCCTTTCTTTATTTGCCCGTAAATAAATTTCCTGTTTTCCTGTGCCAATTGACTGATGAGTGAATGCCAAACTAATTTTATTTTAGGAACAATTTCGTGAGGCGCATGTTTGGCAAAATCATTTTCATAACCGATGATTAATTTATTTTGAATGGCTCTCACATTTTCTAAATCTTTATTTATTATGTAGTCGGCAATCGCCTCGGGCATACCGCCAATAAAATAAAACAAGCGAAGCAACTCCACCAACTTTTCGTGAAATGATGCGATTACTTTCCACTTTTTATTTTGCAATTGCTGCACTAATTTTTGTTCTCCAATGCTTTCAAGAAATTCAGCAAAACTCATTGGATACATTTTCATAAAGTCAACCTTTCCAACAGGAAATGAATTGTTCTTTTGCATTGAAATGCCAAGCAAAGAACCAGCAGCTATGATAAAATATTGAGGTGCGTTTTCGTAAAAATATTTCAATGCTGTAAGTCCTTTTTCGGCTTCTTGTATTTCATCAAAAATGAGTAAGGTGTTCGCTGCATTAATTTTAATTGACGTTTCAATTTCGATTACCGCCAATATTCTTTCGATGTTAAAATCTGCTACAAATAGATTCTTCAAACGGCTGCTGCTTTCAAAATTCAAATAAGCCACTTGCTTAAACTCTTGCTTTCCGAACTCTTTCATAAGCCAGGTTTTCCCTACCTGCCTTGCGCCCTGTATAATCAAGGGTTTACGGTTTTCAGATTTTTTCCATGCAACTAATTCATTCAATAAATATCTTTTCATTTTGCTTTATTTTTAAATTCATGAGCTACAAACTTACACTTTTTCAAACGAATAAATGTATTAGAGCACACTTTTTCAAATGAATAAATGTAAATGACAACACTTTTATGAATGAATATTTTTTACAAGTGAGTATCCACATTTACCAAATGGCTCTACGGGATTTGCCCATGTCTCAAACAATTCTAATCCCGAACTCCCGTTATTAAAACTCTCACCTATTCCCCGATATAATTCTAACCAAATCATCTTTCCTGCTTTTGGAAACATTTAAAAGTGTGCCTTCATTCATTTCCACCTGCCCGCCATCACCGCGAATATATTTTTTCAATTCGCGCATATTGATGAGATAGGAATTATGGATTCTGAAAAAATTAAATGGCGTGAGTAATTCTTCGTACTCTTTAAGATGTTTTGAAATGATGATTGGTTTCGCATGTTTCAAATGAAAAGTAGTGTAAGGTCCGTCTGATTCGCAATAATAAATGTCGGTAACATTTATAAGATGCAATCCTTCGGCAGTTGAGAGAGCAATTTTTTGTGAGTCGCTATTTTTATTTTGAAGATTGTGCAGCAGCACATCAAAATTATTTTGCACTGAATTTTTCTGATGCTGCTTTTCAGCTTTGCTAACAGCGCACTTTAATTCTTCCACATCAATAGGTTTCATCAGGTAATCAATTGCGCTGAACTTGATGGCGCGCAAAGCATACTTTTCATAAGCTGTTGTAAAAATCACAGCAAAATTTATTTCATTGAATTTTTTCAGTAAGTCAAAACCTGTTTCACTTTGCATTTCAATGTCGAGAAAAACAAGGTCAGGTTTTAAAGAATTTATTTTTTCGATAGCTGCGCTCACGTCATGACAAATACCAATTACTTCTACCTGCAAGCAAAATTCTTTCAATAGTTTTTCCAGAAGCATGGCGCTCCGTTTTTCATCTTCAACAATTAATGCACGAATCATTTTTTATTCAATAGTAAATTCAAGTTCAACTTTTGTTCCGATTGCTTTGCCCGATGTATCAACCAAATCTGAAATGCTCAAAACTGTTTCCTTATCGCTGCTTTTATTTATTGTTTCAATTCTATCAGTTGTAAGTTTAATTCCCACACCCGCATACTGAAACGATTTATTTTGTTTTATCTCAATTCCTTTTTTTCTCCCAATTCCGTTATCCTGAATCACACATTTTAATTTGTTACCTGATTTTTTCATTGAGATAATTATTTTACAATCATCATGCCTGCCAATAAAACCATGCAGGATAGCATTCTCCACAAAAGGCTGAATTATCATTGAAGGAATTTCTGTTGCATACAAATTTAATCCTGCATCAATATCAAAATGGTATTCAAATTTATTATTGAAGCGAAGCGATTCCAGTTCAAGATACAAGTTCAACATTTCCAATTCATCTGCAACTGTTGTATTGTTGTTACCTGATTGCTGCAAAATAAAACGAATGAGCTTTGAAAATTTTGAAAGATACTTCAATGCATCATCGCGTTCATAGTTCGCAATAAAATCCTGGATTGAGTTAAGCGAATTAAAAATAAAATGCGGATTCATTTGCGAGCGCAAGGCAGTCAAACGCATCTCCGCAATTTTTCTTTCTGTTTCTGATTTTGCTTTTTCTTCATTCCTGATTTTTGATGTGCGGTATTTATAAATACTAAACAACGTTACAGCAAATAAAAGCACAGCAATAATTTTAAACCACAATGCTTTCCAAAATGGCGGAACAATTACGATTCTTAATTTCAATCCCTCTTCATTCCATACACCATCATTGTTTGAAGCTTTGATATGAAGAACATAATTGCCGGGCGAAAGATTTGTGTAGCTTCCGAAATTTCTTGTTTTGCAATAATTCCAATCTTTATCAAAGCCTTCAAGCTTGTATGTAAATTGATTTTCATCAGCATTATCAAAACTCAATGCAGCTATCTCAAATGAAAAAGTATTTTGATTGTAAGCGAGTTTCAATTCACTATTTAATATAGAATCACTAATTTCAAAATCCTTGTCATTCACTTTAAAAGAAGTAAGTTGAACAGGCGGAAGAAAATTATTTTCAATAATTGAATTCGGATTGAAAACGGTAAAGCCTTTAGTCCCGCCAAAAGCAAAGGCATGATTCGAGATTTTCAATTTTGAATTGTTATTGAATTCATTGCTGAATGAGTTTTGATTAATAGAATAATTTTTAATTACTCCGTTAGTTTTCAAGCATGAAATTCCTTTCAAAGAACTTATCCATAAATTTCCTGCATCATCTTCAATCATTGCTTTGCAGTAATCAGAAAGCAAACCATCAGCAACATTTAGTCTTAAAACTTTTCCTGATACTTTCTCAATTTCTGCAATGCCAGAATTAGTAGCAATCCAAATATTTCCTTTTTTATCTTCAATAATATCATTCACTTGATTAGAAGGAATGCTATTTGCATTTTTTTTATCATGACCATAAATTGAATCAATTGTAAAATCAGGTTTTAGTTTTAATAAATGATTCGAGCCTTCAACCCAGATAGATTTATCGGAAGCAATAATTCCATTTGTATAATATCCGCCATGTGGCAAATTTTTTAATGCCTCATTATTGTAACGATGCAGGAACTCTTTTTTCGATTGAGAATAAATTGTAATGCCACTGCTTACTAACAACAAAACAGAATCGTTATTCATTTCCAAAATTTTGAAGATTGCATTACCTGCAATAAAGGAATGGTCGTTCGGATTAAAAGGAATTTCCTCCGTAGGGTCTTTTTTAGTGGGCAAATATGGAAACGCAATGGTTTGTTTTGTAACCGGGTTATATTTGAATGCTCCGGGTTGCGCACCAACCCAAATATTGTTTTTCGAATCGAAGCAAACACTGTAAATAAAAAATTCGTGCGCAACTTGCTTGTTCAAAAATTCATTGCTGATTATTTTAAATTCTTGTTTTTCGAAATTAGTTTCAACAATTCCTTTATTGGTTGCAAGCCATATATTTCCAGATTTATCTTTACATAAATCATTTACACTTAATTCATCAGTCGCATCATGCCACGATGATTCTTTAAAATAAGTTGTGAAGTTTTTTTGCTTTAGTGTAAATCTATCAACGCCTGATTTAGCGGTGCCAGCCCATAGCAATCCGCTCCTGTCCTGAAAAATGCAGCGTAATTCATTGTCAGCAATGCCATGCAGTTGAGTAGTGTTATAACAATAATTTGTAAATGAATTATTACTGTTCAGCAAATTTAAACCACCATCAAGAGTAGCAACCCAAACATTTTTAGCTCTGTCAATAAAAACATCTTTAAGATAATTACCTGTGATGAAATGATTTTTGTTAAGGTTGTTGAAATGAACTATCGAATCATTTTTTGTATAAAGCAAATCTAAACCGTTACCTATTGTGCCGAAATATATTTTTCCATTTCCATCGGCACCAATTCCCTGCGTATAATTATTGCTTATTGAATTTGGATTTTTTTCATCACGCACATAAGTTTTAAAAGTGCGGTGCACAGGGTCTAAACACCTAACGCCTTTAAGCGTTGTTACCCAGATAAAATTGTTTTCATCAATTGTTATACCTGTAATACGGTTGGCGTAATAGGGCTGAATGGAGTTGGTGTCGCTTTTAAACAGGTTAAATTTTTTGTCAGAAAGGTTATACGAAATCAAGCCACCTTTAGTTCCAATCCATAAATTATTTTGATGGTCTTCAATCAAACATGAAATGTAGTTGGTGAGATTCCCGAAGGGCACCAGGATATGATGAAACAACTTTCTATTGAAATCGAAAGTGCATAAACCACGAGTTGTTCCAATCCAGAGAGTGCCTTTACTGTCATTAAACAAAGAAGTGATTTCATTAGCAGGGAGAGAAAGAGAATCGCTTTCATGAAAATCAAAACTGATTATTTTCTTTCCGTCAAAACGATTTAATCCTGCTTCAGTACCAATCCAGATAAATCCGAACTTGTCCTGTGTTACAGCATTAACAGTATTTTGCGACAATCCCTGTGCAGATGTAAGATGCTGAAAAAGAAAATTGTTTTGAGAATAAACTTCGAGCGAACAAAGAATGAAAATGAAAATCAAAATGGTTCGCTTTGTAAATGCAGGCATCAGATAAAAGTCTTTTCCCAAATTAAAGAATTATATCCCACCATACCTCCTGAAATTAATAAGTTGATACTTTAAATTATAGATTGACTGTAACGGGTTAATGAATGGAGATTAATAGATTTGAACCCGAATGACATGATGTTATTCATCAATCACGATATTATAACAACTAAAAATAATTTAATGACTCTCAAATATGGTTCTTTCATCGCATTTGTAATTGCAGTACTTGGAATACTTTTTCTTTTGAACAAAAATTATGTCTTTTCAAAAAACCCCATTACAATTATTATACAGGTTTGTTCATTTGCACTTATGGTTTGGGCACGAATCACATTCGGACTTCGCAGCTTTCATGCAACAGCAAATACTGCAAAAGGCGAATTGGTAACTAACGGTCCTTATCGCTGGTTTCGTCATCCTATATATGCTGCAATCATTTATTTCTTTTGGTCTTGCTTAATTTCTTATCCGTTTATAGAAACTGTTGCAGCAGTTATCATAATCACTGGTGGATTATTTGTAAGAATATTATTTGAAGAAAAATCTTTATCGGAAACTTATCCAGAGTATGCAGCATATTCTAAACGAACTAAAAGAATTATTCCGTTTGTGTTTTGAGAAAGTATAAATATGATAGAATATAACATCGCTGAGTTATTACAATACTGATGTTGTATTGTTGTAAGTATTAATAGATTTGTTGCAGGAATATTATGCAACTATAAACCGTACAACTTATGATTAGAAAATTTATCAAAATAAAAGGAGTTGGAAAATTTGAGAACTATGTTCCCAAAGTAGCTACAACTTTTCCTGGTGATTTCAAAAGAATCGTTTTACTTTATGGAATCAATGGTAGTGGCAAATCAACTCTTGCGACAATTATACGTTCATTAAAAGGAGACAACACTCTTATTTCAAAGCGTAGAACATTTCATTTGACAGGCAGTCCTGAAATAGAATTGATGATTGACGGTATTTCCAAACCTTTCAACTTCTCTAATGACAAGTGGTCTGACAATCATACTGACATCGAGGTTTTTGATAATCACTTTATCAACGAAAATGTTTTCACAGGCTTTACTGTTGACAGCGACCATAAGCGAAAACTTTTTGATATTATTCTTGGTCAAAGTGGACTTAAACTCAAATCTGAGATTGAGCAGATTAAATTTGATATTCAGGAAGAAAACAAAACACTCAAGCAATGCGCGGAAGACATCAACACCAAAATTGGTTATATAACTGACTCAAAGAAGTTTTCAAACTTATCAGCAATTGAATACATTGATAGAAGGATAGAAGACAAGGAACTTGAAATTCAACTTTGCAAATCAGCATCACAAATAAAAAGTACAAACAGTTTGAAGCAGATTGACGTCAGCAAGTTGGAACTTGACTTTAGTAAACTAAAAACTGTTCTTTCAAAATCAATTAATACTATTTCAGAAATCTATTTGCAAAAAGTTGAGGAGCACAAAACTCATTTCCCGATTGGAAAAGAAACAGAACAGTGGATTAAACAAGGTTATGAGAATATTAAAGACAATACTTGTCCCTTTTGTGAAAGACCTTTTGATACCACAATAGAGATTATTAATGCATACAATCAATATTTCAACCAAGAGTATTTACAACTACAAACAGATACTAAAGATTTAAGCAACTTATTTAATTCACTTAATCTTCCACTTGTTTTAAGTGAAATAGAACTTGCTATTTCCAGCAACCTCACTCTTGTTGATTTTTGGAAGCCACATACAAAAATTGATTTTTATGATGAGGTTATTTTACAAGAAAAAGAATTACTTATTGAGCAGTTCAATACTATAATAGAGTTGATAAAACAAAAAAGCAACAATGCAATCAAAGAACAAAAAATAGATAAAGTAATTGCGTTTGAAGAAAAAATTGGACAAGAGATTTTACGATTTAAGGAGTGCAACAAAATTATTTCAACGTATAACATACGAATTGGTGAATTAAAGACAGCACCAACTAAAACTGAATTAATTTTAGAAGAAGAACTCAAAAGTCTAAAACTAAATAAACTTCGCTTCACTGAGGAAGGAAAAAAACTTGCACAACAGTTTATTGATACTGAAACTAAAATTGTTTCACACAACAATTCTAAAGATAAAAAGCAGATACAGCTCCGTAACTACACAGGGTCAACACTTTCTACTTACAAAGGCACCATTAACAAACTACTGAAAAGGTTTGCGACCTACATGGAAATTAAAGAAATTAAAAGTGCTTATGTAGGTGCGAGCAAAGTTCCAAGTGTTGAATATGCATTAAGTGTTTCCGGCAGTAATGTAAAACTGAACGATGATGGAGTTACTCCGTCTTTCAAATATGTGCTAAGCGAAGGCGATAAAAGTGCATTGGCATTTTCATTTTTCCTTGCTACACTTCTTGAAAACAAAGCAAATCTGTCAAACAAAATTTTGCTTTTTGACGACCCTGTTTCGAGTTTCGACAGGTCAAGACAACTTGCAACTGTAAAAATTTTACATGGACTTGCTTCACAAGCAAAACAACTTTTTATTTTAACTCACAATCTTTCATTTGCTGGCGAATTTTATTACCACTATCCAAAGCGTTCAGAAATTCAGCCACTTCAGATTTTTGATATAAAAAATCAAAGTCATTTAGAAGAATTTCCGATAGAAATAGAGACACTTCCCGATGTTTTGAAAGACTTGAATACTATTACTGACTACTTGAAAAATGGAGCGAAAGATGATGGAGAAAGGAAAATAATTATGAGATGTTTAAGACCAATATTAGAAGGATATTATAAAATGAAATTCTTCGGAATGGTTCAGGAAAATGATTGGCTTGGAGGCTTCATAAAGAAAATCAGAGACTCCAAACCAAATGATAAATTGTTTCGCTTACAAAAACTTTTGCCTGACTTAGAGCAAGTGAATGATTACACTTCTGAATATCATCATGGTTCATTGGCACAAAAACAGATTGACAATGGAGAATTACAAACTCACACAGAAATGACTTTGAAACTGATTGAAGAAATATGATGAAACATGTTCGACCGAACTTATGAGTAATTTTATTTACAGCGTTACAAGCTCGAAATTTTTCTGTGTAAATGAAAACTTTTTGTGAACAAAAACACAATAACTTCTGAAATGACAGAGAACATTTTATCTAACTTTCCAAAAAAATTCAGGAGAAATAATGCATCCATTTGAAAGAATATTATCAGTATCAACCGAAGACATAGAACTCGAATTAAGAGGTGTTAAAGAAATCAGTTGGGCTGACTTTTGGTTAAACCCAAGAAAATTAAGAGGAAGTGACTTTTTGATGCGTTGGTCACAAGGTGTTTGGAGTGAGAAGAGATTGATTGATGCTACCAACAAAACAGGACAGTTTTATGCTATTCCTTATGGGCCAAGTGGAACTGCACCAACAAACGATGTAAGAGCCTTTGAACTTTACTTTGAAAGATTAGAAGCAGCAGGACTTGGCAATATAAAACGCCCCGACCTTTTAGTTTTCAAAATTGCTGACAAGCCATTCGTTGACAAATTTCTTGCCGACATTGGCGGTAAAGAAGAATTGCCATTCATCACAGAGGACAAACTTCAAGGCCTGATTTCAAGAGCAATCATTGCAGTTGAGTGTGAAAATTCTCTATGGGTTGCAGAGAAAATGCCTGCATACAATCTTCCAATGAAACCACAAAAAAGGTTAGGTGACAAATTAGGACTTTCAAAAACTGCAGTTCTCCCAACAGTAATTATTAAAGAGGAAGACAGAATTCCATTAAGCAAATGGCAACAGGTAAATAAAATTCCAATTCACATTTGGCATGTTTTCTTTGACAGGGCTTATGGACTTTCTTTCGATGAAGCACAACGATTAGTTTCAGATGGTTTCATTCTACCTACTGAGCAAGTGTTTCAAGCGCCAGGTGGTGCAACCACTAAGAAAGCCATTTACAAATATTATTATCACTATGCCTATCCTCTTGGCATCGCTACTGAAAGACCACAGTTAATTCCTGCATTCATTGAAGATAAGAACGGACACATTTTACCTTATGTAAAATTTGAAGGCGGTTCGCTTGATATTCTACCAGATGCTATAAACCTTTTAAAACAATTATGATGGGAAAAATAAAATCACATCAGAAGTTGCCAACCGAATGGCACGAAAGAGAAATCCTTCGTGACAAAGGACAGTTCTGGACCCCGAGTTGGGTTGCGGAAGCGATGGTTGCATACATTTCTGAAAACACAGATTTAGTTTTTGACCCTGCCACAGGCATAGGAGCATTTTACGAAGCATTATTGAAACTCAATAAACCAAAAATTTCTTTTTTCGGAACGGATACTGACAACGAAGTTTTAGCAGATGAAATTTACAATCAGAAAAATTGTTTTGTTGAAGAAAGAGATTTTATAAAAAATCCGCCACAAAGAAAATTTAAAGCTATAGTTGCAAATCCGCCATACATCAGGCATCATCGCATTGATGAGGAAACAAAAATTATTCTTAAACAACTTTCAACTAGTATTACAGGCGACACGATTGACGGCAGAGCAGGTTATCACATTTACTTTCTCATTCAGGCATTAAATCTTTTGGAACAAGACGGCAAACTTGCTTTCATTATGCCTGCCGATACTTGCGAAGGAAAATTTGCAAAGAATTTATGGAAATGGATTTCGGAAAAATTTTGCATTGAAGGTATAATTACATTTGATGAAAGGGCTACCCCATTTCCGAATGTTGATACCAATGCAATGGTTTTCTTAATCAAAAATTCCAAACCAATTGAAACTCTTCATTGGGTAAAAGTCAATCAAGCATATTCAGCAGACCTATTCAATTTCGTTTCATCAAACTTCAGACAACAAAAGTTTAAAACCATTGAGGTAATTGACAGAAAACTTAAAGAAGGAATTGCAACAGGTTTTTCGAGACCCAAACAAAGTCACAACGGGTTCAAATTTCATTTGAATGACTTTGCAAATGTGGTGAGAGGAATTGCAACAGGTTCAAACGAGTTTTTCTTTTTGACAGCGCGACAAGTTAAAGAACTTGGCATTCCAAAAGAGTTTTTGAAAAGAGCAGTTGGCAGAACGAAAGATGCAACCGAAAGTGTTTTGACATTAAAAGATGTTGATGAATTAGAAAAAGAAAATCGTCCTACATTTTTACTTTCTATAAACGGACACGACAAGTTTCCTAAAGCGATTTCTAATTATTTGAAAGTTGGTGAAGAAATGGGATTGCCAAATCGTCCACTCATTCAACAACGCAAACCGTGGTTTAAAATGGAGAAACGACAAGTTCCGCCATTACTCTTTGCTTACCTCGGAAGAAGAAACACAAGGTTCATAAAAAACGAAGCAGGTGTTTTACCGTTGACAGGTTTCCTTTGTGTTTATCCGATTTATGAGGACAAAGAATTTATTGATAAACTTTGGCAAGCACTCAATCATCCTGACACTTTAGAAAATTTAAAACTTGTTGGTAAGAGTTATGGTTCAGGAGCAATTAAAGTTGAACCAAGTAATCTAAGTAAACTTCCAATTCCAGAACACATCGTAAGATTGTTTGACTTAAAACGCCCGTACAAAACTGAATTCGGACAACTCGAATTATTTCGTGAACCAAAAACGAAAATGAAAAGAGTTAGAAAATGATTTGTAGTTTGAATTTTCCATAGAGAATAAAACTGTAGCTGAAAGAAACTACAAATTTTTCTAAATGCGACTTTCTGTTCATCCAAATCATAGCCCAATATTTGCATCAAACATTTCATAATTTCAAAAACCATTTCATTATGAAAAAATTCTACTCACTCCTCATCACATTTTTACTTACGCAAACTATTTACTCTCAGCCCGGCACAGTTGACAATCACATAAAGGTTGACCAGTTTGGTTATCCTGCTGTTGCACAAAAGATTGCTGTTATCAGTAATCCTGTAACAGGTTATAATTCTAATTTGCCTTTTATGCCAGGCACGTCTTATTCAGTGCGCAGGGCGAGTGATAACGTTGCAGTTTTTACTGCAAACATCACCGCATGGAATGGTGGCGCTACGCATCAGCAGAGTGGCGATAAAGTGTGGTGGTTTGATTTTTCTTCGGTAACTGCTCCTGGTGATTATTACGTGTATGATGCAGTTAATAATGTGCGCAGTTATACATTTACTATTGGCGATGGCTCATACAATGATGTATTAAAGGCAGCGATGAAAATGTTTTATTATCAGCGCTGCGGTGTTTCCAAAGCTACCGCTTACTCAGGCAGCAAGTGGCACGATGCAAAATGTCACGCACATGCTGAACAGGATTTGGATTGCAGGTTAGTTTCCAACACCAATGTATCCACATCAAAAAATTTAAAAGGCGGCTGGCATGATGCAGGCGATTATAACAAGTATGTGCCATTCACTTTTTCAACACTTACTGATTTGCTTCTTGGCTATGAAGAAAATCCAACGGTATGGAAAGATAATTTCGGAATTCCCGAATCGGGCAATGGTGTACCTGATGTGTTAGACGAAGCCAAATACGAATTGGATTGGATGCTTCGCATGACACAAATTGATGGTAGTGTATTGCATAAAGTTTCTGTGATTGATTTTGCAAGCGCCTCTCCCCCATCGGCTGATTTGGCTTTCCGCAGGTATGCACCTGCAAGCACCACTGCAACATTAACCGCTTCGGCAATGTTTGCATTGGCTGCAATTCAATTTCAATCTTTAAATAATCCTGCGTATGCAAGCTATGTTACCAAGCTGAAATCGAAAGCGGAAAAGGCATGGACATGGGCGGTTGCAAATCCGAATGTTGTGGCAACCAATGCAGGTTTCAGCAGTGCCACTGCCGAAGTAGCAGGATGGGAACGCGATGCACGCAAGCTTTGCGCTGCTGCATATTTATTTGCAGCTACAGGCAAGACAAAGTATAAAACTTATTTTGATGCAAACTATCAGCAATCGCATTTGATACAATGGAGCTTTGCTTATCCTTTTGAAGCAGCTTACCAGGATGGCTTAATGTATTACACTAAAAATACAAATGCAACTGCCGCAGTTAAAACGAATATTCTTAATACTTACACCAGCAGTTTGCAATCATCAAATGGTGATAACCTTCCTTCGTTTTTAAATCAAAGTGATGCTTACCGCGCATTTCTTACTGACCAGAACTATACGTGGAACAGCAGTCAAACCAAGGCTTCGCAAGGCAACATGTTTTTAACGATGAATGTTTACGGATTGAACGCTGCCAACAGCACAAATTATCGCAATGCAGCTTATGGATTTGTAAATTATTTTCACGGTGTTAATCCAACTGCATATTGTTATCTCACTAACATGAGCGCTTATGGTGCAGAATTTTCAGTTCCTGAATTTTATCATAGCTGGTTTGGTGATGGAACTGCTTATGATAATGCAAACACTTCTTCAAAAGGACCTGCACCGGGTTACTTGCCGGGCGGTGCAAATCCATCTTATCAACCTGATGTTGCTTATACCGGACCGCCAATATCACCACCACAAAACCAGCCGATACAAAAATCATTCAAAGCATGGAATACTTCATGGCCCGAAAATTCATGGGAAATAACTGAAGCTGGAATTTATACACAAGCTGCTTATTGCCGATTGTTATCAAAGTTTGCATCATCAGGTGCTCCGAGAATTGTCTCAACAGATTTATTATCAGAAATTAATGACGTAACGATTTATCCAAATCCATTTAATGAGAATGTTTACATCCATTTTGCAAATACAACAAGTGAGCAAATGAAAATCACTCTTTCGGATTTAAATGGAAAAGCGATTAATGTTTCAATATCAAAATGGAATAATGAATTGACGGAATTAAACACTTCATCGCTTGCAGCAGGATGTTATTATTTGCAAATCATCAGCAATAAAAATGTGATTACAAAGAAGGTGATTAAATTTTGAAAGTAATTGAACTTAAACCACAATAATATTTAGAACTTAAAAAAAACACCCCGCTTATATAAATACAAGCAGGGCATTTTTATTCAGCCAATGGCATTAGTACTTAAGGCCAACTCAGATAGGACTATAAAAAAGATATAGTGCAGTGTAAGGAATCTGAACTTCCATGTTTAGGTGTGCCGCATCATTATCCGTAGTGGGTGCAAGTCCGCCTACTGTTTTTAATCTTTGAATATAGACCGTCTTTGTAAGTATTCCATGCCCTGTTGTTGAAACTTTCTGCAACAGTAACCAGGGTATAGCCGTAGGATCAACAGTGGCAGCCTGCAACTTAACTCCCAAAACAGTAGCACCCGTAAGATTTGCCCAGGTGGGGCCGGCATAATGGGTTCCTGTTTGGTTAGTGTAAAGATGATCTGAATAAAGATTGGCTAATGGTGCCTGAAACGTCCATGTATATACATTAGGATCAGTAGGGCTTTGCAGGCATTTGTAAATCTGGAAGCCTGTAGCAAATGCATGCCACGTAATTTTATAACCTGCAGGAACCTGTATTATAGCAGGAATAGGCGGAAGACAATGCTGGTCAATAGCCGGTGCAGCAGGTGCACTTTCGGTAATTGCAGGTTCAACAGGAAGAATTTGATTATCCTTTTGACAGGATGTGAAGCATATAGTAAGCACAAAGGCCGCTATTGCTGATAAACTGAGTTTTTGATTCTTTTTCATTTTAAAGGTTTTTAATAATGTGAATTGTTAAGTTTTAAATTACAACTGCAGTGTGTAAAATTTATGCGGCAAATCTATTGCAACAAACATCGTTTGTCAACTACATGATGATGTAGTAATTTGATTGTGAAGCAAAAAAAAATGGTTTTATTTTCCCAGAGTGAATTGCTGCATGTGGTTGGCGAGGACGCCCAACCAAGGATAAATCACGGATATTAGACACCACATATCAACTACATGATGATGTAGTAATTCGGTAGTTCCGCAAAAAAAAGAAAAAGGTTAGTGTTCAGAAATAAAAATTCAGAATGTGGTTGGTGGGGGGACACCAACCAGAAATAAAAATTTTAATTTCACCTGTTAACTTGTTAATTAAACTCAACCCATTGGCAGTTGCAATCCAAACCTGTTTAAGTTTATTATCAATATAAATATCTTTAATACTGTCTGAACTTATAGCGCGGTTATTTTTAGAATCATATTTATAAAAACTAAACTTACCGGTTTTCGCATTGTAAACATTAACGCCACCGCCATTGGTACCTATCCATATTTCACCTTCTTTACTTTCGGCAATACAGGTAATTGAATTGCTGCTTATGGAAGAAGAATCCCTTAAAGTATGATCATAATGACGGAAGGTACTATGCACCGGATCGAATACATCCAGTCCTTTTGAATAAGTTCCAATCCAGATTAATTCTGAAACTGTGTCGGCCTTAATGCTTGTTATTAAATCTTCACTTAACGAATTGGAATTATTATCCTGGTGCTGGTATGTTGTAAAAATTCCTGAATAAGGATCTAACCTGTTCACTCCTTTTAATTGGGTTCCTATCCAGATAATTCCACTTTTCTCAACCGTCATGCAATTAATGTCATCGCTTACCAATGAGTTTTTATTCTTAGGATCATGTTTAAAAGTGATAAAACCATAACCGTCAAATTTATTTAACCCTGATTGCGTACCATACCACATAAAACCTAAACTGTCCTGAATTATTGAAGTAACATTATTGTGTGATAGCCCTTGTTCAACAGCATAATGCCTGAAATACAGGGTATCGTTTTGTGATATTGCTGCATAATGAATGCAAAACAAGGTCATTAATAGCGAAACGTGCTTAAGGTTAATTTTCATTCTTGGTGGGTTGTTAAATTGTAAAAGAGGACGGATGGTTCAATAGATGAACTAAGAAGTATTGTAATAATTAACCTTCACTACTTTTCTTACAGGCGATGTGCAGGTGGTTGAGATGATGAAGAAAAGGGCGCTGACTAATAGTTAATAGCAATGGTTTATTATTGAGGGTAAATGTATTATCTTTTTTAAATGGTACTACATAATCATGTAGTTTATAATAAAGACATTTAATAGGTAAAAAGAAAATATGGTGAGCTACTAAGTTAAGCAGGTAATCTTTATAAACAGGCATAAAAAAAACAGTCCTAATAAATTTGAAGACTGTTTTTTTCATCAATAAAATGCAACTCATAATTAGCCTGCCTTCTTTTCTCCCATGCCAAGCACTGTGCCTACCACACCTCCAACGATAGCATTCATTGCAATATTAGCAATAGCATCAACAGCAAGCACACGCGCTCCCATAAGATTCATGCCTGCATAAAAGAAAAACTCATAAGCAATCACCACAGGAGCTGCTATAATAATAGCAGCCGTTGCGCCTCTTACAAATGTTGTAACATTAGCCCAGTTACTGAAAACGTAAGCAAACATCCACGCCCATAATAAATTGCCGACAGCATAGCACCATATTACCGGTGAATCCTTAATTAGCCCGGGATATGTTGTGCAGTGTGTTGTGTAATAATTCGAAAGGAGCAATCCAAAAATTAAAAAGCCAAGAATGAACCCTGTGATTCCCCCGGCTAAAGCAGCGATTAAAGTTTTTTTGTTCATTGTGTTTTTATTAATGTTTAAACTATAGAGTTAAAAGTAGTGGAGAAAATAATTACAAAAACAGCAAGCCGAAAGAAATTATGCACAGGTTTTTAAATGCACTTAAAAAATGAAAATTGTATTAAAAGTCTTTTATAAATTTGAAAAATTTGTTCAACGTAAATACAAATAAGAACTAAAAAATGATGGTTGAATACACTACAACTATTTTAAAGTTTGATAAAAAAGGAGAAAAGACAGGATGGACTTATATTGAAGTACCTGCCGATGTTGCGCAACAACTAAAGCCCGGCAACAAAAAATCTTTTCGTGTAAAAGGCAAGTTGGATAATCATTCAATTAAGAGCACAGCACTGCTGCCAATGGGGGAAGGCGGCTTTATAATTCCCATTAATGCAAAACATAGAAAAGGAATTGGCAAAAGACATGGTGCCCTGCTTCATGTACAATTGGAAGAAGATAAAACAGCAATTAAACTTGATGCTGAATTAACAGCTTGTTTAGATGATGAGCCTTTAGCAAAAAAGTTTTTCAGCGAGATGCCAAAATCGCATCAGAATTATTTTTCAAGCTGGATTGCAGGTGCAAAAACCGAAGCAACAAAAACAAAACGCATTGCTCAAACAATTAATGCAATGATTCGCAAACAAAATTTTGGTGAAATGCTAAGAGCGTTAAAAGAGAACAAATAGGATTTTTACCGTCATTGCGAGGAACGAAGAAATCTGTAAATAAGAAGTAGCCTTCCGGGAAATTGCTTCGTTCCTCGCAATGACAAATAACTGCATCACTGCATATTAACCCGATACCCTATACCACGAACGGTTTCAATAAAATCGGCATTGGCCTGCGTGGCTAACTTCTTGCGAAGATTTTTTATATGCACATCAATATAATTTGATTCATTATCATCATCAAGCACATCACCCCATATATGTTCGGTTAGTTGCATGCGTGTGAGCACACGGTTTTTATTCAATGTGAGATAATACAATAAATCAAATTCCTTTTTTGTGAGATTGATAAAGTTTTTGTTTGCAGTTACCGTTCTGTTCTGCACATCCATTTCAAAGTCATGAATTTTTACAATTGTATTTTTCAATCCATGTTTTCTGCGAATGATGGCTTGCATACGTGCATTCAATTCAGGTAATGAAAATGGTTTCGCCAAATAATCATCAGCTCCAATTTCTAATCCATGTATCCTGTCATCCACTTCGCCACGCGCAGTGAGGATAATAAAACTGCTTTCAACTCCCTGGGCTTTGGCATCTTTTAAAATATCAAAACCATTTGCATCAGGTAGGCCTACATCAAGCAGAACAAAATCATAACCGTTTACAAAAATTTTTTCTGCTGCTGCTTTACCTGTAAAGGCTACATCGCAGTTGTATCCTTGCTTGGTAAGGAAAATTTCAATTTCATGCGAAAGACTTTTTTCGTCTTCAATAATTAATGCTGTCATATTTTTGGGATTTGTTTATTGGGTAATTTGGTAATTTGTCAATAGTCACTCGTCATGGCGATCCCGATAGCTATCGGGAGAAGAAATCTGTAAATATTTAGTAACATCCGGGAGATTGCTTCGTTCCTCGCAATGACGATATAAACCGTAATTCGTTGATGCGTTATTCTTCAATCGCTTCTAAAATCTTTTCGCAAGTATAATTAATTATTTCATCAGTGATATTTAATGGTGGTGCTATGCGCATTTTGTGTTCTGCAAAAAGAAACCAATCCACTATCACACCTTTATCTATACATTTTTTGATGATGGATTTATTGGTAACAATATTTTCAAATTCAACTGCGAGCAATAATCCTTTACCGGTTATGCTTTTTATTTTTTCATGCTGTAATTTATTTCTGAATAATTTTTCTTTAGCAGGAATTGTTGCTGCAGTATTAAATGATTTTATAACTCCGAGCGTTGCAAGCGCTGCTGCACACATTACAGGATGTCCGCCAAACGTAGTGATGTGACCAAGCACAGGATCGTGCGAAAACTCATTCATCATTTCACGCGATGAAACAAATGCGCCCATCGGCATACCTCCTGCCATTCCTTTTCCTATACATAAAACATCAGGGACAATTTCATAATCCATAAAAGCAAACAACGGACCAGTACGACCAAAGCCTGTTTGAATTTCATCGCAAATTAATAAAGCACCAGTATCACTGCATTGCTTACTTAATGTTTTTAAAAAGTTTTTATCAGCGATAATCGCTCCTGCTTCGCCTCTTACAATTTCTGTTACCACACATGCTGTGCCTGCATCAATGCGATTCAAACCTTCAATATTGTTCCATTCTAAAAATTCAATACCTGGCAACAACGGACGAAATGCATTGGTGAAATATTCATCACTCATCAAACTTAATGCACCATGAGTGCTTCCATGATAAGCATTTTTAAAAGCAAAAATTTTTGAACGACCTGTTACGCGCTTTGCTAATTTCAATGCACCTTCAATTGCCTCGCTGCCTGAGTTTACAAAGTAGCAGCAGTTTAAATTTTCAGGCAGCAATGATGTAAGCGCCTTTGCATATTCAATTTGCGGGCTTTGCACATATTCACCATATACCATCAGGTGCAAATATTTATCTAACTGTTTTTTTATTGCCTCAACAACCTGTGGATGACGGTGACCGATACTGCTTACTGAAATTCCTGAAATCAAATCAATATATTCTTTGCCATTTACATCCCACATTTTCAAACCCTCAGCTTTCACAATTTCAAGCAACATAGGTGCATCACTTGTTTGAGCAATATGTTGAAGAAATAATTGCCTGTTAGTAATCATGCTGCTAAGGAAAGAGGAAATTGGGTAATATGGAAATAGGGTCAGATGTCAGACACCTTTTTCGGGTGTCAGACATCTATAGGCTGAGACAGCAGTTTTTAACCTTCGAGATTTTGTTCGACCTCGATAATTTTGTTTACGTCAACTTTCGGAAAGTTGAAGGAACTTTCCGAAAGTAAAGCAACACAGGCGTTTAAAACTTTCAGAAAGTACTTTACAGGAGCTTTTGCAACCTTCGAGGTTTTTTTCAACCTCGAAGGTTTTACCGGAAGTAAATACACCATTTGCAAAATCCTTAACAAAAAGCAATCCTTGCACCCGATATGATTAAAGAGGCTCCCTATAATATTCACACATTTTCTAACGGCATCCGTTTAATTCATCAGCGTACAGGATTGAGTGATATAGCACATTGTGCAGTTCTTATCAATGCAGGCACTCGCGATGAAGAGCAAGGCAAAGAAGGATTAGCACATTTTATTGAACATGTTTTGTTTAAAGGTACCACTCACAGAAAATCCATTCACATATTAAATCGTCTCGAAGTTGTGGGTGGCGAATTGAATGCATACACAACAAAAGAAGAAACCTGTGTTCATGCATCGTTTATGATTCAGCATTTTGAACGGGCAATGGAATTGATTTGCGATATTATTTTCAATTCAATTTTTCCCGTTAAAGAATTAGAGAAAGAAAAGGATGTGATATTGGATGAAATAAGAAGCTATCTCGATTCACCTGCTGAACAGATTTTTGATGATTTCGAAAGCCAGGTTTTTTCTAATCATACACTTGGCAATCCGGTGCTTGGAACTTTTGAAACGGTAAAAAATTTCTCACGCAAAGACATTTTTAATTTCATTGATAAAAATTATTTCACTGATAAAATGGTGGTGAGCGTTGTGGGTGATTTTGATTTTGAAAAAGTAGTTGCTATGTGTGAAAAATATATCGGTAAAATTAAAGCGAAGCGTAAAGCTATGCCACGTAAACCTTTCAAGAACTATAAACCAAAAATAAAAACTGTTACTAAGCAAACAGAACAAGCGCATTTTATTTTAGGGTGCAAGGCTTATTCATTTAAAGACCACAAAAGAATAAAGCTGATCTTGTTGAATAATATTCTTGGCGGGCCGGGAATGAATTCTCGTTTGAATCTTTCCATACGCGAAAAATACGGTTACACCTATAATATCGAATCAAACTATATTGCTTACAGCGATGCAGGAATTTTTAGTCTATATCTCGCAACAGAAAAAAAGCTATTAGACAAAACAATTGCTCTTGCAAAAAAAGAATTGGATCGCCTGTGCGATGAACCGATAAAAGAAAAACAATTGTTGCAATACAAACAACAGCTCATCGGGCAGATTGCTTTATCGCAGGAAAACAAAGCATCAGTAATGATAGGATTAGGCCGAAGCCTGATGAATCACGGCAAGGTGGATACCTTGCAACAGGTGTATGAAAAAATTGAACATATCACCGCTGAGCAATTACAACATGCCGCGCAGGAAATTTTTGACGAGAAACAACAGAGTAGTTTGCTCTTTACCAATTAAGTGACTGGTTTATTTTCTAACAATTTTTTTACAATGCGATTTCCATCAAAAACCATTTCAAGAAAATAAATTCCCAGCTTAATAAAGTTCAAATCAAATTAAATCAACCAGAAGAATGTAAAATGAAAACGTTATTGCTTAACAACTTTCTGCCTGTAGCTGCCCAGTTCAGTTTTAATAACAATAAAATATATTCCTGCGGGTACGTTATCTGCAATATTAAATGCTTTCACATTTTCACCCATGGATAAATCCCATACTTCATTATAAAGAGTTTGTCCTAACGCATTAACGAGGCTAAGATTTGCTTTTTCATCATTTACTGAAACAAACTGGATACTAAACTTACCATCGTTAGGATTAGGATAAATATTAAAGTTGTTATCATCAGTCAACAAATCATTTCCATTGCGGCAATTAAATGCAACAGATTTAGAGAAATAAACTCCTGAGCCGCAAGAGTTATTGCCTTTCACTTTTACACTACCGGCAGTGGTGCCAAAATTAACAGTTACATTGGTTGCTGTAGTGGTCAATGTTGTGCCGGCTGAAGTATTAACACCGTCAGAAACATGCGAACCTGTCGGTCCCATCCACGTGTAATTAGTTGCCCCAAAAAGAGCAGCAGTGGAGTATGGAACACCAGTCTGGTTAGCGCAAACTGTTGCTGCACCTGCAATAGCGGCAGGAGTAGCTGGTATGGCTTTAATGATCAGCGTACGTGATAAACTTGTACCACAGGTATTACCTGCGGTTACTTTTAAGGTGTCTTTTACGTATCCTGCATTAAAGTTAGCAGTGATTGACGAGGTACCTTGTCCGGTTGCAATTGTTGAGTTTATGCTGGTGTTAGTCCAGTTATAATTTACACCAGCAACATTAGTTACCGAATAAGGGATTCCTGTGCCATTGCAAACACCAAATTGAGTTCCTGAAATTACCCCGGGTTGTGCGGGTTTAGCATTTCTGTTAATTTTTAAAGCGCGATAAACTCCTGTGCCGCAGGCATTAACTGCTGCTACCTTTAAGGAATCAGCTACAACAAAACCACTATTATAACTGATAGTGGCAGAAGTTGTTCCCTGTCCCCCACTTACGGCTCCGCCAACCGGTGGAATCCATAGATATGAAGTAGCACCTGCAACCGCAGGGATTGTATAAGTTTTTGAATCACCGGGACATACCTTTGCAACTCCGCCAACTGTTGTTATGGCGCCTGGTTTTACAGGTGGTGTGCAATTGGTAACCGTGGTTTGTTGCGAAGCTGAATTGCTGCAACCATTACCATCGGTATAAGAGTAGGTAATTGTATATGGACCACCTACTCCTGCATTAGCTGGCGTAAATGTATTTCCGCTCACACCGGGGCCGCTAAACGTTCCTCCCGCAGGTGAGCCTGTAAGTGCAGCCGCTCCGGCTGATACAGTATAGCTTGCTGACAACCCCGAAAAAGAAACTGTTGGTAATGGATTAACAATTGTATTGACTGATGTGCTGCCGGAGCAGCCAGCGGCATTTGTAACATTAACCGTATAGGTAGCAACAGTACTTGAAACAATTGTTTGCGTAGTTGCACCTGATGACCAGTTGTAACCTGAATATCCATTGCCTGCATCCAATGTTGTTGAACTACCTGCACAAAATATAAGGTTTCCGGTTATTGATGGAGATGGGTTTGCATTAACAGTTGTTGTGGCAGAAGTACTGCCTGTGCAACCATTAGCACCGGTAACCGTTACTGTAAATATATTAGCAGTATTTACATTAATAGTTTGAGTGGTTGCACCTGATGACCAATTGTAAGCCGAATATCCTGCACCAGCATTCAACGTGGTTGAACTCCCGGCACAAATTGAAGTGTTTCCGCTTATTGAAGGTGTAGGACTTGCACTAACTGTTGTAGATGCAGAAGCGCTGCCTGTACATCCGGTGGCATTCGTAACTGTTACGGTATAGACACCTGCTGCATTTATATTAATGGTTTGAGTGGTTGCACCTGTTGACCAGTTATAAATTGAATATCCTGCACCTGCATTCAATGTTGATGAACTCCCTGCACAAAACGCAAAGCTTCCACTTATTGTTGGCGAAAGTCCTGTTGTAAACGAAACAGGATTGGAAGCAATACCATTGGCAACAACTACGAGGTTATAAGTTCCTGTAGGAAGACCAGCAGGAAGAACGAATTGTGCAGTATCCGGCAAAGAGCCTCTCTTAACTCCGTTACTGTTCCAGTTTGAAGTGCGTGTATAATAAACATTGGCCCCCGATGTCAAACGAACTAAAGGATAGTTACTTGACATCTGCCAGTCATCACCATAATTTGCACCCTGGGATATGCCATTGAATTGTGTTCCGGTAATACTATAAGTAGTGCAATTAATAGGTGTTATATTACTGATAGCTGGCTTGCCTGCTGCCAATGGCGAACCGGATGGAGTATATACATAGTATTGTGTTGAACCCTGACGTGAATACAGCACAGTGCCATCAGGCAAATCAAGAAAATTGGTTGTATAACATGATATATTTAAAGATGCAGCGCCACCGGGAGCAAGAATGGATGTAAAAGTGTTAGTGAGATAATCAAATTCGTAGAAAGTTGTTGGTGTTGGAAAATGAGTGGCAGAGGTGGGGATAGGAGAAACAGAACAGAGTATTTTACCATTTACCATCATTGCACATGGTGCATCAGGCGTTCCTTTAGCCAATGGTACATCAGGACCTGCGGCCCACGATCCCATTGCAGTAGAACCTGATGGTGTATAGTAGGCAGTATGCCCTAAAGCGCCAATAAACCATGCACGGCCATCAGGTAAAAGAAGCGCCCCTCCTGTTTCATCACCAAAAGGGTCATACAAAGCAACAGGCACAGTAGCATCATTAATCCATGTATTTGATGCAGGAATATATCTTTCAGAAGCTGTGCTTAACCTGTCAACAAACAAAACGCTGTTATCAGGCAGTTTTACCCATGCTGATTCATTATGAATTCCCAAACAAGTAGGGCCATTAATATAAGTATTGGTTGCAGGGTTGTAAATTTTTGTAACTCTCAGAAAAGGACTGGCATTAACATCTACAATGGCCTGCAATATGCGACCATCAGGCATCATCTCTGAATTGGCATCACTAACGGTGAATCCGGGGGCAGGAGTATTCGTCCAGGTATTAGTAAGCGGGTTATACACCTCGCCTGCTGCACCGCCTGTGCCATATTCGCCACCTGCTACATATACGCGACCATCTTTAAGCACCTGCGATGAAAAATAAAGACGTGTATTCGCCATCGGTGCAAGGGTTGACCACGTACCATTCACATAACTGCCATTAATATCGGGCGTAAGTTTGTTCCAAAGATTGCCATATTGGCCTGTAACACCGGGCGTGGTTTTGCACATCACAGTTCCATCAGACAGTAAAATCATTACTCCTCCGTTGAGATTAGGAGCTACAGTGGTAACGGGTGTCCATGTGCCCTGTGCATTAATTTGCGAAGCCGAAAAAAGGAAAAGCAAAGTTAGTAATGTGCAATAAGCGCTTCCGGTAATTAAGGATGACAAGTTTTGTAAATGTAGTTTCATGCTTTTCTAATTTATGATGTTATGAGTTTGTTGTAATAATAGTTCTGCAATTTTAAAGGAATCACCTTCTTTTATTCAAAAGAAGAATATTCATATTCAGAAACTGATAAAGGCTGTTAAAATAAGGAATACATTAAAATGGTTCCTGCGGTTTGAAATGTAAATAATTGTTGCAGTTGAAAGGACAAGAATACAAAAATCAAATGAGGGTTCAAAAAAGTTATGAAAAAATCTTCGAAAATTGTTTGGCTCGTTTGGACATTTACTTTTAATCACCACCTATCAAAATCAATTTATAACAGATTACAAGGTGATGGAAAATCAAAAAGATGCAGCCCAGGTAAAACCGCTAACTGAACACATACACGCTAATTTTCCGGAAGAAAAAATATACAGTCATAGTTTTGACAATGGTTAAATTAAAATCTAAGGTTAAATAGTTTCTGAATAATCCCTCATGTCATGGGGTACTATTTACTATTTAACAATTTTAATGTTCAAATGCTCAGTTGTATTTGCAATTACAATAAAGTAAGTGCCATGAGGTAAATTATCAGGGAAAGAAATAATCTGCTGATGATCAGACGCAGTTTGCATTTGATTTTCAATAAATGTTTTTACCATTCGTCCTCGTGCATCGGTTAAACGAATTGAGATTTTTTCAGCTTGTTTTAATGAATAAGTAAGCGTTGCGTTTTGTGTTACAGGATTCGGATAAATAAATACGCTGTTATTCATGGTTGCAAAATCAATAATGCCTGTACTTAAAACTACGAGATAACGTGCTACTGCAAAATCATTTCCTGAAACACCTGCTACAACAATTTGTCCGTCAGCCTGAATGGCTACTCCTTTTGCTTTATCTCCATTAGTTCCGAAATCGGTTGTTACAAAACCTGTTGTGCCAAAAGTATTATCGGGAGTGCCATTGGCAAGGTAACGTGCAATGCAAAAATTTTGATTTGATCCGTTATATGTAACACCTGCAACTACAATTTTGCCTCCCGGTTCAAGCGCAACAGCATTGGCCTCAACATGCGTGCCTATAGTGGTCAATACTTTTCCTGTGCTGTTAAACGTGGTGTCTAATGTTCCATCATCGTTATAACGTGCAAGTGCAAATTTATATGGACTGCCTGAATAGCCGGCTAAAATTATTTTTCCATCACCTTGAATTATTGATGCATTTGCCCACTCATCCGGTTTGCCAAAATCAGTAACAACAAATCCGTTAGTGCCGAATGTAGTATCTACATTGCCAAGCGTATCATAACGTACCACACCAAAATCGTAAAGCGGATCCGGGCCGGTTGATCCTCCAACAACTATTTTACCATCTGATTGCAAACACACAGAAAATGGAAAATCATAAGAGTTCGAAAAATCAGTCAAGGTAATTCCACCCGTGCCAAATGTATTATCCAATGTGCCATCAACATTGTAACGCGAAACAGCATAATCATGTCCTGTTGTAAAAGTTGTGGAACCTCCAACTGCTATAATTTTTCCATCAGGCTGTATTGCGATTGAATTAATACCTCCGTCAGCGGTGCCCACCGGATTGGTAACTTTTCCGTTTGTACCAAAAGTAGAATCCAAACTGCCATCAATGTTATAACGTATTAAAGCATTATCATAACTTGGGTTACTATACTTTACACCAGCGGCTACAATTTTTCCGTCAGGCTGCAACGCAATGCATCCGGCATAATCATAACCGGGAGCAAAATCTGTCACTACCTTTCCTGTTCCACCAAAGGAAATATCCAAAGAACCGTTAGTGTTGTAGCGCGATAGTGCAAAGGTGTAATTGGTACCAGATGATGAATAGCCTGCAACTAAAATTTTTCCATCCGGCTGAATCAAAACAGAATTTGCACCATCACCGCCTCCACCAAAGTCAGTAATAACTTTTCCGTTTAAATTAAAAGTGCTGTCTAAATCTCCAATTTGCTGTGCTGATAAATTGAAAAAATTGCCTGATAAAATCAGAAGTAAAATCCATTTAAATGTTTTCATATTGTTGTAATAATGTTTTTGTTTATTTTTAAACCGCCACCGATAGCAGCATAAATTATCCGCGAAAGTAAATGCAGCAATTTTAATAGCTTGTAGAATTTTACTTACATGAAATAGCACTCAAATTGCTGTCAATTTCCCAAATATTACATTCGCACCTGCTATGAAAAAGATCAGGGTTGCTCTAATTCGTGAAGGTAAAATGCCTCATGATAAACGTGTGGGCTTATCGCCTTCGCAATGTTTGTATTTGCAGAAAATTTATCCACATGTTGAGTTTGTCATTCAGCCAAGCAATGGGCGTTCTATACCTGACCAGGAATATATTGATGCAGGATTAAATGTTCAGGAAGATATTTCGATGTGTGATATTATGATTGGTATCAAGGAAGTACCAAAGCCTGAACTGATTCCCGGAAAAATATATTTATTCTTTTCTCATACCATAAAAAAACAACCTCATAATAAAGAGTTGCTTCAAATAATTTTAGAGAAAAAAATTCAGTTGATTGATTATGAATGTTTGGTTGATGATAAAGATAACCGCATCATCGGTTTCGGGCGTTATGCGGGAATTGTAGGAGCTTACGATACCATGCGCGCTTTCGGATTGAAATATAAAAAGTTTAAATTAAGGTCTGCACAGGATTGCGAACATAAATCAGAGCTTGAAAAAGAATTAAAAAAGGTGAAGCTGGGAAATATTAAAATTCTCGTTACAGGAGGCGGGCGTGTAGCGAACGGTGTAACGGAAATTCTCGGCATGATGAAATTACGAAGAGTCACACCTTACGAATTTTTAATGTTCCCGTTTGCTGAACCTGTTTATGCACAGGTTCACAGCAGCGATTATCATTACCGGAAAGATGGACATGGCTGGGACAATGAGCACTTTCATCATCATCCTGAGCAATATCTTTCAGCCTTCAAAAAATTTACTTACCGATGTGATATGCTTATTCACTGTGCTTTCTGGAGTCCTCAAGCACCGCAACTTTTTACTTTGGATGAAATGGCAGATTCGAAATTTAAAATTAAAGTGATTGGCGACATCACCTGCGATATAAACGGAAGTATTCCATCTACTACCAAAGCAACTACAATTGAAAAACCATATTTCGATTATGATCCGGTTAAAAAACAAATCATAGAAGGTATTCATGAAAACACCATCACTACAATGGCTGTTGATAATCTGCCATGTTCACTGCCACGCGATGCCAGCGAATCTTTCGGACAGGAGTTAATTGAGAAAGTACTACCGCTGCTGTTTAACGATCCCGAAAATGAAATGATTGAACGCGCTTCAATTACAAAAAACGGAAAGCTTACTGAACGGTATGAGTATTTGAGTGATTATGTGGGATAAAAATTAATTGTATTATTAGTAACACATTATTTACAACATTGAAAACAGCTTTTTAATAACATAGGGGTAAACTTCTTTTCAATTGTCTTTAATACATTCACAAATTAATTTAGTTTTGGGGAACTAAATTTTCGCACAACATCCATTAATTGTAAAACAAAATAATTATGAGAAAAATCCTTACGTCATTATTTGCTATTGTAAGTTTCAATGCAGCAGATGCACAAGTGCCAACCTGGAGCGATACCATCGCAAATATTCTTTATACCAATTGTACATCGTGTCACCATCCTGGCGGTATAGGTCCATTTTCACTGATGACTTATAATGATGCTGTAACATGGTCACCCGGTATTGCAACTGCTGTAACAAGTCACCTCATGCCTCCGTGGAAACCTGATCCAAACTATCGCCATTTTAAAGGAGAGCGAAAATTATCGCAGGATGAAATCAATAAAATAAATGACTGGATTGCAAACGGAACACCATCGGGCAATCTTCCAAATGCACCTGCCCCACCGGTATATAGTCCAGGTTCGCAAATGACCTCGATTGATCAAACGTTAACCATTCCAACGTTTACTGTTTCACAAAGCATTGATCAGTATCGCAGTTTTGTAATTCATTCAGGCAATACTGTAGGTAAATATCTTAACCAGATAGAATTTTTACCAGGTAATAATTCTATCGTGCATCATATATTGCTGTACTATGATGCAAGCACTGTTTCTTACAATCTTGACCAGGCTGACACCTTGCCGGGGTTTGCAAGTAATGGCACAATGCCGCTTAGCCCCAATGCAGTTACGATAGGTGCATGGGCACCCGGTGCAGGTATTTACGAATTGCCGCCCAACTTCGGGCATCTTGTTCCTGCAAATGCTGATTATGTTATTGAAGTGCATTATGCACCGGGCAGCATGGGACAAAGCGACAGCACACAAGTTAATTTAAAATTTAGCACAGCACCTGTGGTAAGACCGGTTTTTGTTGAAGCTGTTTTAGAATATTTTACCGGCATGACTGACGGCCCATTGTTCATACCTGCTAATACCATTCATACATTTCATGAAGAATTTTATAATAGCATTGGCAACATTTCTTTGTTCTCTGTTTTTCCGCACATGCATAAAATAGGTGTGTCATTTAAATCAAGAGCAACGCATCTTACTGATACTATTCCTTTGATCAATATTCCGCAATGGGATTTTCACTGGCAGGGTTTTTACCAATATCAGAAAGTTATAAAACTGCCATCACAATATACTATTTGGGCCGAGGCTACTTATGATAACACAGGCGGCAATCCAGGCAATCCGAATAATCCACCGTTAGATATAAGTGCGGGTGAACATACAACAGATGAAATGATGATCGGATTTTTTGCATTTACATTTTATCAACCCGGTGATGAAAATATTGTGTTAGATAGTTCCATTATTTCAGGCTTTGATGATCCTAAAATGCAGGCGCAATTATTTACGCTTGCACCTAATCCTGCAAATGAAAGTGTTGAAATAAATTATGTGATGAAAGAAAATACAGATGCTGTTATTCAAGTTTATAACCTTACCGGTAAATTGCAGGAGTCTTTGAAAACAAGGTCGGCTGCAGGTTACAACAATATTAAATTAAACACTGCACAATTAGCTGATGGTGTTTATGTAGTGAAGTTGCTTTCATCACAAAAAGCATACACACAAAAATTGATTGTGCAACATTAAGTTTGAGCACTTCGACTTCGTCAGTGTGACAGTAGTTTAAGGTTTGAAGTTCGTCTTTGTTGATGTGAAATGATTACATTAACAAAGGCGATTTTTTTTTGAAAAATTTGAATTGCCGGTTTCTCAGTAATTTTCTTTTCTTTTGAACTAAATATTATACCTGCTTTATTAAATTCTGACATAAATTATGCTTGCGAAAAAAAACAATAATCTTTTTACTGAAGTGCGGCAACTTATTATTGCTGCAAGAGAAACAGTTTACAGAAATGTGAACACACTACAGGTATTCACCAATTTCCTAATCGGCAAAGCAATTGTTGAACACGAGCAACTCGGCAATATGAGAGCAGCCTACGGAAGAAAACAATTAACTACCATCAGCCGAAGACTTACCAAAGAATTTGGAAGAGGTTATTCTGCAGACAACCTTGAATTAATGCGAAAATTTTATAGCACTTATCAAGATCGTATTGGTATTAACCTCTTACCAATTTCCGAGACACTGTCTCGGAAATCTCAAAAGAAATCTTCTACAGCAATTGTTCTTAAATCACCTGTTCAAATTTCCGAGACAGTGTCTCGGATTTCTTCTGCTGATAAACACCTGTTGCAATTAAGCTGGTCGCATTTTGTTTTGCTGATGAAAATGGATGAAGTAGAAAGACGATTTTATGAAATTGAATCTGTTGCTAACAACTGGAGTATCCGTGAGTTGGAAAGACAATATAATTCGTCTTTGTATGAACGATTGGCACTAAGCAAGGATAAGAACAAAGTAAAACAACTCAGTAAAAAAGGGCAACAGTTACAACATCCGTTGGACCTCATCAAACAACCCTATATTCTTGAGTTTCTCGGACTGAAAGAAGAATCCGCTTACACCGAAAGCGAATTGGAAACCGCTATCATCAATCGCATTGAACATTTCATGATGGAACTTGGCAAAGGTTTTCTGTTTGATTCAAGACAAAAAAGAATTACACTTTCAGGCGATGATTATTTTATTGACCTGGTATTTTATAATCGCCTGCTCCGATGCTTTATATTGATTGATTTGAAAATCGGAAAACTTGTTCATAAAGATTTAGGACAGATGCAGATGTATGTAAATTATTATGACCGAAAAATAAAATCAAAAGACGAAAACAACACCATAGGCATTGTGTTGTGTAAGCAGAGCAACCGCGCTGTGGTAGAGTTTACATTACCGGAAAAACAAAAACAGATTTTTGCCCGCGAATACAAATTGTATTTACCCGGCAAAGAACAATTGAAAAAACAAATTGAAAATTTATAGAAACAAATTATGAGAAATAAATAGTTACATCGAAATATAATGAATTACAATGCAATAGTAGTTGACAATGAATTGCCGCATATAAGGCATTTGAAAAATTTGCTTACGGAATATTTTCCGCATTATAATTTAATTGCTGAATGTAAATCGGTGCCCGAAGGTGTTAGTGCAATTACCCAATTGAAACCCGACCTGGTTTTTCTTGATATTGAGATGCATCCTCATACAGGGTTTGATTTATTGAAGGAACTTAAAGAGCAAAGTTTTGAAGTTATTTTTACAACCTCGCATAATGAATATGCCATTCAAGCCATTAAATTCAGTGCGCTCGATTATCTATTAAAACCATTTGACGAAGAAGATTTGCGCGAGGCATTGATTAAATTTGAGAGTAAAAAACACAAAGACGATTCGCGCAGGCAATATGAAAACCTGCTTACTAATCTACAACAGCAACACCATCAACAACAACGCATAACGCTGGCTTCGTCAAACGGGATGGAGTTTTATAAAATTGAAGAAATTATCCGTTGCGAATCGGATAATGTTTACACCACTTTTTATTTAACCAATAACCGAAAAGTACTTGTTTCAAAACCTATACGAGATTGGGAAGAGTTATTGGAACCGTTTTATTTTTGCCGTGTCCATAATCAACATCTTATTAACCTTGCTCACATAAAAAAATACATTAAAGGTGAAGGCGGCATTGCAATTATGAGTGATAATAAAGAGGTGGATATTTCACGAAGAAAAAAAGAAGCCTTCATTAATAAATTAGGCAGCCTTTGATGTTATTGCCACTAAGGCACAAAGACACTAAGAATGAAAAAATTTCAAAGGCCCTTTTTACTTAAAACGCTTTATAATATGAATTTTTTGCTCATGAAAATCGTGGAAGATTTTTCAGGTGCCTTCCAAGGCTCAATCTTGAAATCCGTAAACAGGAAATTGATTTTGATTTTCACCTTCACTTTCACTTTCATGTTTTCATCCTTTGCCCAACAAGATGAAATTGATTCATTAAAAAATGAGCTTTCAAAAACACAAAACGATACCAATAGGTTAATTATACTTTTTAATTTAATTGAAGGTATAAGCGAAGATTCAGCATGGATGCCTTACAATGAACAATTAGGAAAACTTGCTGCGACACTGATAAAAAATAATAATCAGAAAATTCAACTTGCGGCTAAGAAATATTATGGTGCTTATTTTAATAACCTGGGATATGCCGAAGAAGACAAAGGAAATATTCCGCTTGCATTGGACTATTACTACAATAGTTTAAAGCTGCATGAGGAAGCCGGTGATAAAGCAGGGACTTCGATGACAATGAATAATATCGGTTTTTTGAAAAATAAACAAAATGATACGGAGGCTGCCCTTGAACATTTCATGAAAAGTTTAAAAATCCAGGAGGAAATTTGTGATAAAACAGGAATGGCTTTATCTCTCATCAACATAGGAACAATTTATGACCTGCGCGGGGAAACGGATAAAGGATTAAACTATTATAAACAAAGCTTGAAAATAAGCGAAGAACTTAATGATAAGCAGACAATTGCAATGGCGCTGAGCAATATAGGCGGCATTTACGATAAACGAAATGAAATTGACACCGCACTATCCTATTATAAAAAAAGTTTGGTGTTACAGGAAGAGATTGATGATAAAGAGGGCATTGCCGTGTCACAGGCAAACTTCGGGTTGCTTTACATGCGTCAAAAAAATTATCCGCTTGCGCAAAAATATCTTGAACACTCTATGCAAATTGCAAAAGACAACGGCTATATTGATATCATACGCGGTGATGCATTTAGGTTAAGCGAAATTTATGCAGCAAGCGGTAACTTCAAAGATGCTTATAACATGCAGGTTTTATTCAAGCAACTTGCCGACAGTATTAATAATACAGAAACAAGAAAGCAAGCTGTAAAAAAACAAATGCAGTATGAGTATGAAAAGAAAGAAGCAATCGTAAAAGCAGAGCATGATAAAAAAGAAGCCATTGCTAAAAGTGAAATCGCGCGACAGCAACAAATAAAGATCATCATCCTGATTTCTTCAATATTGCTGATTGCATTGCTTGCATTTGGCTTTTATAATTTTTACAGCAGGCGAAAAGAATCGTTTCGTAAAACTGTGGAACAGGTAAATAACAAAGCATTGCGGTCGCAGATGAATCCGCATTTTATTTTTAACTCGCTTAACTCCATCCAGGATTTTATTAATTCAAACGATTCGAAAAATGCAAATACTTACATCGTGAAATTTGCAAAATTAGTGCGATTGATTTTAGAGAACAGCCGCCAGCAGGAAGTGCTTTTAAGTTTAGATTTAAAGGCTCTGGAATTATATATGCAATTAGAATCGCTACGCCTGCAACATGGATTTGATTATGAAGTAAAAATAGATCCGCAGATAGATCCTGATAACACACTTGTGCCCCCGCTGATAATTCAACCGTTTGTTGAGAATGCTATCTGGCACGGTTTGCAACATAAAAATGAAAGAGGAAAAATAAACATCCTCATACAGAAAAAAGAAAATGAATTGGAATGTATTGTTGAAGATAATGGTGTGGGAAGAATAGCTGCATTAGCTGCAAAAGAAGCATCATCTAAAGAGAAACGAAAATCACTTGGAATGGAAATTACCAAGGAGCGGATTAAATTGTATAACAATATTAAAAACACGAAAGCCTTTTTTGAAATTAATGATATGCTTAATGCCGACAATGTAATTTCAGGCATGCGTGTACTTTTGCATTTACCTTTTGAAGAAGCAAATTAAATTGCAAAATCGCCTTTGCTTTATTACCGATTTCAAGAAACTATCCACCGTAATCAAAAGTAAAGCTACCATGTTCTAATTTTTAAAGCAGGAATTCAGCTATCGTTATTAATTTTAGGTGCTGATTACTAACATCTTCCCCCCGCAAGTTTTAGCAGTTAAAATAAAATGACTATATTTATACAATACAAAGTACACTTTGCCATTAATTTATTGCTCTTAAAAAAATTTAACCTTAAGAGAATATTAAAAACCATTTTACAATTAAAAACATAGGAGGCATTTATTATGAAAAGAAAACTCTACACATTTATTGTATTTACTTTAATCTGTGCAAAAGTAAATGCACAATGTTCAGGCAATGAATTATCAGGAAAGGTAACTATTCTGTCTCCCGTAAAAGATAAAGTACTTTCTTATAACATCTATCATGGTTTTACATTAATTCCGGGAAGCGCAACTTTACCCGTTGTTAAAGCAATCACTTACAATCACTCTTTTACAAAAGAAGGGAATCCTAATTGCCAGGATTCAAAAGTTAATCCACCATTACAACCGGCAGGATATGATTCGCTTAAAAGAGATACGCTGATTGACAACAATATTTTTAATAACCAGGTTTTGGTAAATTATAAAACAACTATTATTCCGCCTGCAGGAACTTTAGGCACTATGACTGATTCAGCCTTTTCAAACAGTTGCGTATCTAAGGCAAAAGGAAGTACCTGCATCACCGTTAATCCATTTGGTGCAGGCATGCCGTTAACTGGCGACATTCAATCCTATGGTTTTGGCCAGTCAATAAATCCTCCGCAGAATTCACATGCCTATGCAATAAGTTTGGGCGATGTTACTGCCGAAAGCACAAAGAAATTAAAAAACGGCACCATCATTTGGGTTCCGTGGGTTCAAAGTATGAGCACTGGCAAGGCGCACGGCATAAGGCTGAAAGGCGGCACCAGCGATCCTATAACTTATTTTGTTCATGATTACAATACCGGGCTTGATTTCGCAGGAACACTCCTGACTATTTCAATGACTTTTTATACTGATACAGATACCTTTACTTACATCAACAAATGGAAAAATGATACTGTTCGTATTGAATCTGATTCGGCTGAGTTTCATATTGCATTTCCAAGCTCACTTACTAACCCGCAGGGTACACTTTTAGTAACGGTGGGAGGAGGTGTGGTTACAGCCGCAACAGGCACGGGAATTTTTGCAAGTGTTCCGCTGCCACCTATCAACTCACCTACGCCTGTAGTTTTTCCGCTTCAAAATCTTTTACAATTTCAATATGACCTTGGTAATTTTAATAACGACTCATTACTTGTAATAATTAATATGTATGGCAACAGCATAAATAATGATGTGCCCGCAAGTGTTTTGTTAGAGATAAATGACAGCATAAACACTCCCAAATGTCATGGTGATAAAACCGGTTCCATTTATTTAACTGTTAATGGCGACAATCCACCTTTCACCTATTTATGGAATAACGGATCTACAGCGAAAAAACGTCTCAATTTAAAAGCAAATACCTATACCGTAACAGTTACTGATAGTCATGGCTCTACCCAATCAAAAACCATGGTGGTTACCGAACCTGCCACGCTTAAAGTTACCATTACTAAAACCAATGTTAAGTGCTGGGGAACAAGCACCGGAACTGCAACAGCTACAGGCAAAGACGGCACACCGGGTTATTCTTATGCGTGGAATACAGGGGACACCACAAGTACAATAACAAGTCTTCCTGCCGGAACCTATACAGTAGTAGTTACAGATGCCAATAATTGCATAGTGGCCAAGACCATCGTAATAACAGAAAATCCGCCATTGTTCTTAACGGCCACCTCATTGGGTGGCGACTCTGCTACTGCTACTGCCATTGGTGGTGTACCCGGTTACACCTTCAGATGGTTTACAATACCTCCACAATATACTGCAAAGGCTATCGGTTTAATTAGTGGTAATACCTACAAGGTAAAAGTTACTGACAGCAAATTTTGCACGGCTACAATTTTTTATACACATCCTTTTTCAAGAATGGGTGATCAGTTAAATGAAGAAAGTCAAGTGAGTGTGACGCCAAACCCCACAACCGGATTAGTTACTGTGCATTTTGAAAAATCAACGTCAGGCCATTGTTCAATTAAGTTATTTGATGTTACCGGAAAACTGTTATATGAAAAAGAAATGACAGCAACTGGTAATGACTTCAATTTTGATTTCAGTTGGTTGCAGAAAGGTGTTTATGTGCTTTCAATTAGTGATGGTGATAAAGCCAGGATGATTAAGTTGGTGAGAAATTAAAAGCAATAACACCGTCTCTCATTTGGTTATTGCCAGGTGAAAATAAAATCCGCTCCGAAAAATTCGGGGCGGATTTTTTTATAGATAATAGTTTAATGGTGAGTGGTGTCAGACACTTACAGGGTGTCAGACACATTCATTGACAACAACACTACCCAAAGGTGTCTGACACCCTTCGAGGTGTCTGACATCAAACGAAAGTGAGACCCCAAAAACCGAAATCAAGTTAATAGCCGCCATCTTCAAAAACCACCCCGCCACCCCTTAGTTTATGGTTTCCCAGCCTTTATTCTCCCCATACTTTTGGTTCAGTAATTAATAAAACCAAACAATTAATTTATCAATACGATGAAAAATTTAATACAGAATGCAACAATGCAGCAAGTGGTTAAAGCAAGCAGCACCACCAATTCGAAACAAGGCTTCTATCAGAAATTTAATTCAAACCTTTTGAATGGAAAAGGATTGACATCATTTGCAAAACATATCTTCACTTTGTTTTGCATTATGTTTATTATGCAGGTAGCATCTGCACAAACAGTCCTTAAAGGAGGTACGCAAAAAGTGCCTGCCACGGCAACAGGCGGTGCTAACAACGAGGTAAGTGTTACCTTAGTTAATGGCACAGGCCATGACATCTGGGATTTAAGAATCACTACTAAAACCGGAAAGTTAAAATCGTATGACGTGCAGGGTAAAAACGGAAAACTTGCAGGAGACAAGGTAACGCCTAATGCAGCTTCTGTTCATGTCAAGTTCAGCAAGCCGGTTAAAACAACACCACCTAATAATGTGATGGTTGTAAAAGTTACTACCACTGCGCCCAACGATACTATTATTGTTACACCCACCGATTCACTTGGTGCTGATTTAATGATAGACAAAAACAGTAATACCACCACTACCGGCAGCAATAAACAAGTAGCGCCAAAGCCTGTTAAACTTTCAGGAGGCGTGGCTGCCGTTACCATTGATCCAAGTAATTTCCCTTCGGTTGATTTTGCCAATGCAACAGGCCAGGATATTTGTGATTTAAAAATATTTGAAGCAAAGGATGCAACCGGCAAGGCTGCAAAAATTGACAGCGTATATGTAAACGATTCAAAAGTTTACGGTGCTCCGCCATCTGCATCAAGCGTGCATGTTTATTTCCCATGTGTAGCTAATGGCGGCACAATTAAAGTTAGCGTAAAATTTCATGGCACTATTCAGGTGGTAACTTATAAAGTAATTCCTACCAATAAAGACAGCGCAAATATTGTTTGCAGTACACAGACCTTAGAACCATTAAAACAGTTACCCAATAGCGGAGTTCCCGGAAATGGTAAAACTGTAGTCTCAGGTGCCGGTTCAGCATCAAATAAAGTTTCGTTTGCTTGTGTTAGCGAATTAGAGCAAAACATTCATGACTTTATAGTGCAGGCTTATGATAATGGCGTAAAAGTAAAAATCAAGATGGTAAAAATTGATGGTAACGTATGGCCTATAGGTTCCGCTACTTCAAGCGACTCTACAGTGGTGCATGTTGACAAAGGCAGCAATCCATCCCTTCCTAAAGGCAGCAAGTTTCCGGTAACAGTTGAAGCAGCGAGTGCCACAGCAACTATTGATTCAGTGAAAATTCAGCCTACTGATTCGCTTGGTCATTTAGCATTGGTAATGGCATATAATGGCGGCATGAATGCTTTCCTTATGCCAAATGAAAATGCACCGTTTGGAGCCAACGGACGCAGCGGAGGCATGGTAGCTATAAATGAAGGATGCGACCCTATCAGTCAGCTTATATTTTCTTCGCCCGACCCCGGGGTTAAAGTAGATGGTGTTACAAGTTCATCGCCATATACATTCAATGACAGCACACAAACTTTATTGTTTGATCCTCCAATTCCTGCCGGCACTAACTTCGGTTTTAATTATACATTAAATACCTTATTGCCTTACAGTCCTACTGACAGTTTCCCATACACTACAATTCAGTTTTTTGCTCCGGGCTCGCTTCCTTTCCTTGGTTATAGTTTAGTAACCCCCTCATCATGTTCATCATCAACTAACGGCAGCATTGATTTTACAATGGTAAATGGTTTGCCTCCATTTTCATTCCTGTGGTCAACCGGAAGCACTGACGAAGATTTGACCAATGTATCTGTAGGAACCTATACACTAACAGTTACATCACCTTCAGGTTGCATGCAGAAAGTTTTTACTGTACCTCCAATTGAGGAATTAGCTTTTAATGCTCCTCCAATGATAATTCCAATTAATGTATGGTGTACAGGTGCCAATAATGGCAAAGCAATAGCAGTAACAGACGGCATTGAACCTATTGCTTATTTATGGAGCAACGGAGCAACTACAGGTATTATTGATAATCTTCCTCCGGCTACTTATACACTAACAGTTATCACTACGGGATTATGCAATTGGACAGGAACTGTAACGATTACAGAACCTACGCCAGTAGCCGTATCGGGTACGATAACAAAACCAAATTGTAATGGTGAATATACAGGCGCAATAAATATTACAGCAACAGGTGGCAATAATTATTATATCTACAAATGGAATGGCGGTAGCACTCTCGAAGACAAATCAGCAATTAAAGCAGCTACCTATACTGTAACTGTTAAGGATGGGCTTGGATGCAGCACTACCACAAGCTTTAAAGTAAAACAACCTGCTGTACTCAATTTGACAACTACGGGTACTAACGTGCAATGCGGTGGAGGTAATAATGGTTCAGCAATAGCAACTTCAACAGGCGGCACTATGCCTTACAATTTCCAGTGGTCAAACGGCATGACAGGAAGTTCAGTAACCGGATTAACTGCGGGCACTTACAATGTGATGTTAAATGATGCTCATGGTTGCAACACCGGCAGCACTGTAAACATTAGTCAGCCTCCCCCGATGATGATAAATATATTCCCTATTGGCACAGGCGGGCAGGCAATGGCACAGGTTAATGGCGGTTTCCCTCCTTACCAATATCAATGGAATACAATCCCGGTTCAAACAACACAAATTGCAAACGGCTTGTTACCTAATCATGCCTATACAGTAATGGTTATAGATGCACATGGTTGTATGCAGGCAGCAACTGTTTTCATGCCTCCGATGCGCATAGGTGGTGATGCAGACGGTTTGAATATAACAGCACTTCCAAATCCTACAACAGGTTTAGTAACTGTAGAATTTGCAAATACCGGACTGGAAAATTATTTGTTGCAATTGAGTGATGTTGCCGGAAGAATAGTTTACGAAGCAACTGAATCGCAACAAAGCGTGCAACTTGATCTTTCAAAATTTGACAATGGAATTTACTCGCTTAAAGTAAGCAGTAATAATAAAGTTGAAGTAACCAGGTTGGTATTGCAAAAGAATTAAGTGTCACAGATTAATAAAGCTCATTAAGAGAAAAAGCCCTCCGTTGCGTGAGGGCTTTTTCATTTTAAACATAAATTCAAAATCGCAGACACTATAAAGCAAGTTAAAGATTTTGATATGCTTGCCTTGTTTATTGAAAACACAATGTTGTTATATTAGAAAAGAATACTATTCTTGTAATCCCGCTTCTGATTAACCATTCGCAAAAAGTTAGGGCTTCATAAAATCTTTCAGGTTTTTGATGGTTCTTTATTATAGAACTTTCAGAATCATAAATAATTAAAACATGAAAATTTATTTATCGGTTTTATTATTTGTTTTTATAACCGGTGTTTCAATATGCCAGCAAAAAAATATTGATTCATTGTTTAAAGAACTTGCCACTGCGCAGGAAGATACCGGTAAGTTGAAAATATTGAATTCATTAGTTGAAAACATCTTTGATGATGCCGTGTGGCCGCAATACAACGATCAGATGGGAACTCTCAGCAAACAATTAATGGAAGGCGATAATGACGATATTAAAATCATTGCAAAAAAATATTATGCAGCATATATTACCAACATAGGCTACATGTTTGATAAGCATGGCAATATTCCAAAAGCAATTGAATACTACCGCCAGAGTCTAAAAATAAAGGAAGAAACAGGTGATAAAAACGGAGTGGCTGATGCCCTCAATAATATCGGCAATATATACCGTGGCCAGGGTGATACAACAAGAGCATTAGATTGCTATCGCAAATGTTTAACCATTCGCATTGAAATTAATGATTCAATAGGTATCGCAAATGCATACAAAAGTTTTGGAGTGATTTACAGGTTGCAGGGTAATATTCCCAAATCATTGGAAAACTTTGAAAAGAGTTTAAAGATTCATGAGCAGGTTGGATACAAACAGGGAATTGCAGATGCATTGCTAAACGTTGGTGGAGTGTATCAACTGCAGGGCGATTTATCAAAGGCATTGGAATGTTACCAGAAAAGTTTAGATATTAATATTGGAATAAGTGCTAAAGAAGGCATGGTTAATTCTTTGAATGATATCGGAAATGTGTTTTATGAAAAAAACGATTTAAACAATGCATTGAAATACGGAAAGCAGGCGCTTGACTTGTCAAAGAAGTTAGGTTATCCGCAGCCCATCAGAAATTCAGCCGAACTATTAAAAAAAATTTATAAAGCGCAAAAGCAATATGCACCCGCATTGGAAATGTATGAACTTTCAATAACAATGCGCGACAGTATTAATAATGAAACTACGCGTAAAGCAACCATTGATCAGCAATTGGAATTTGAATTTGAAAAGAAGGAAGCATTAATGAAAGCCGAACAGGGTAAAAAAGATGCGCTTGCAGAAGAAGAAATCAAAAAACAAAAAATCATTCGCAATTCAATGGCAGGTGGGGCAGTAATTTTTTCATTATCAGCTTTTTTAATTTTCCAGTTTTACAAACGAAAACGCAATGCCGAAATGCAGCATAAAATTATAGACTCGCGTATGCGTGCTATCAATGCACAAATGAATCCGCACTTTATTTTTAACTGCATGCATTCCATACAAAGCTTGATCAGTAAAAAAGATATGGCTAATGCCGATAGTTGCCTGGCGCGGTTTGCAAAGCTCATCAGGAAAGTGTTAGACAATTCAACACATAAAGAAATTACTTTGGAAGATGATCTTGAAACATTAAACGATTATGTTGAATTAGAAAAACTGAGGATGGAATATCCTTTATCTTACAAGGTTAATATTGCTGAAAATGTAAATCCGTGCGAAATTTTAATTCCGCCATTGCTTATGCAGCCATTGGTTGAAAATGCTATAGTGCATGGATTGAGACCTAAGGAAGGACCCGGAGAAATTATCGTTGATATTAAAAAGCCCGGGAAAAAATTAGAGATAACCATTGCCGATAACGGTGTAGGAAGAAAGACTGACGATGAAAAAAATGATAAAAGAAAAACTTACGGAGTGCCTTTGACCAAAGAACGATTAGACTATATTAGTGCTTTCAATAATATAAAGTCAAACTATAAAAGTGAAAATTTTTATAACCTCGAAAATAATATTTCGGGTACTAAAGTTACATTAACCATCCCACTATTAAATTAAAATAAATGATCAATTGTATTGTAATTGAAGATGAACTGCAGCACAGGGAATACCTGCGTGATATTATTGAAAAAAATTTTCCTGATGTTAAATTAGCAGCAGAAGCTAAATCAGTAATTGAAGGTATTCAGTTAGTAAACAATTCCGTTTTCGACATTCTGTTTCTGGATGTCCGCATGCCTCCACTTTCAGGTTTTGATGTTCTAAAGTCTGTTACACGAAGGGATTTTGAAGTTGTATTTACTACTTCGTATGATGAATATGCATTGGAAGCCATTAAATTTTCTGCGCTTGATTTTTTACTGAAACCATACAGTGTTGATGACTTAAAAACAACCTTTGAAAAATTCCGTAATAAAGAAAATCACCTTCACACCGCTCCTAAAATTGATAACCTGCTTCACAACATCAACCCTGTTAATCAAAAAAAACGAATTGGGTTAAGTGATAAAAACGGAATTGAATTTTACGAAATTGATGATATAGTTTATTGCAAATCTGATAATGCTTACACCACGGTTTTTTTTGATAATAAAAAACAGGTGGTAACCTCAAAGCCAATTAGAGATTATGAAAAAGAGCTAAGCAACTTTCCGTTTTACCGTATTCACAATAGCTACCTGATTAACCTCAACAAAGTGAAAAAATATATCAGGGGAGATGGTGGGCAGGTAATTCTTACCGATGGCACCACCTTAGATGTTGCGCGTAATAAGAAGGAAGGTTTTTTACATAGGCTGAATGAGGTTTAATAAAGTAACGCTTACCTCGCCACTTCCATTTTAACTTTACGGTTTTTAATCTTTTCGTTTTTAATTGCGGCAAGCACTTTATTTATTCTTCCTCTTTTTATTGCAGCAAATGAACTATAATCTAACACCTCTATTAAACCTAACTCATCTTTTTGCAGGCCGCCCTTCTGAATCAGCATCCCTACAATATCCATTTTATTGATCTTGTCTTTTCTTCCTGCCGCGATGTAAAGTGTTACCCACGGAGCATTTTCAGGTAATGTGTTTGAAGCAGGCAATTGTTCAATCATTAATTTTTCTTTGATGTAAGCCGGTTGTTCCTCATCCTGCGCAAGCACTATATAACCTGTTCCTTCGGCATGCATGCGTGCGGTGCGGCCGTTGCGATGTACAAACGCATTTTCAGTAAGCGGTAACTGGTAATGAATTACATTTTCAATTTCAGGTATGTCGAGTCCGCGCGATGCAAGATCAGTTGTAATTAATATCCGGTGACTGCCGTTTCGGAATTTTATCAGGGCGCGTTCCCTTTCATCCTGTTCCATACCACCATGAAAAACATCATGCAACAAACCTTTATGTTGCAATAGTTCACTGATGCGGTCAACAGCTTCGCGATGATTACAAAAAACCAGTGTGGCTGTGCTTCCTAATTTACAGATAAGTGAAAAAAGTGTTTCTAACTTATCGCTTCCTGTTGCAACCACAGCTTTTAATTGAAGTCCTTTTAAAGTGGTTGTATCTTTTAAATAATCGAGCACAACTGGTCTTTTAATTCCTGTAAATGGAGGAATAGTTAATGCATTGGTAGCTGAAGTTAAGATGCGGTTTTTTAAATTCCTCATCTGTTCAATGATGGCTGTCATATCCTTTTCAAAACCAAATTCAAGCGCTTTATCAAACTCATCAAGCACTAATGTATGAATTGTTGAAGGATCAAAACTCTGACTTCTTAAATGAAAAGCAATGCGACCGGGCGTACCAATTAAAACTGCAGGTGGTTGTTCAAGATTATTTTTTTCAACGCGGGTTGCATGTCCGCCATAACAACAATTCACTTTATAACCTGTTGCCATTTGCTTAAAAACCTGTTCAATCTGCAATGCCAATTCGCGCGAGGGAACGATGATCAAAGCCTGCACACCTGCTTTTGAATCATTTAATAAATTTAAAATCGGCAGTAGAAAGCCAAGTGTTTTTCCGGAGCCTGTAGGTGAAAGTAAAACTACATCACTTCCTTTTTTCGATGCATCCATTGCTGCAAGCTGCATTTCATTAAGTGCTGTTATTTTAAGATTTTCTAAAACTTTTTTTATCATGAATAAATTTATAAAGTGCGCAAAGGTATTGTAATAGTTGGGTTGCCATTGGTTCAAAACATTACAAACATTAGGAATTTTATACGCATTAAAGTACCCCGAACCACTCCGTGTTTCTCTGTGCCTCCGTGCGCCCTATTTTCTTTGTGGCTGCATTTATACCCAATCCTTGATTCGCATAATTGATTTATTTTAAATTATCAAACGAAATGCGTATTATTACGTTTGAAAAAATATAACCCATTATAATGAGAAAACTATTATTATCAACTATTGCAATTATTATTTACTGTGGTCAACTTCATGCACAGTCGCCTCTTAATTTTACTTTCAAAAGCAACCTTCCGTATCCCGGTAAATCATTAGCTAACATCTGGGGTTATGTTGATTCACTTGGCAATGAATACGCTATTGTAGGAACCACAGCAGGTGTTTCCATAGTTAATGTAACTAACCCGACATCACCTGTTGAAGTGTTTACAGTACCGGGACTTAGTTCATCATGGCGCGAAATAAAAACATCGGGCAAATATGCATACGTTACTACGGAGGCAACAGTAAGTGGTTTGCAGATAATTAATCTTAGCAATTTACCTGCATCTATAACTTCAAAATATTATACAGGAGATGGTGCTATAAACGGTTTGCTCACCAAAGCACATGCATTGCATATTGATGCAGGTTATTGCTATTTATACGGGAGCAATTTGTTCAGTGGTGCTGCTGTAATTTTAAATCTCAGCGATCCGTGGAATCCTGTTTATACCGGCAACACAAGTAATGGCGGGCTTAGCAGTAATTATATTCATGATGGTTGCGTAAGTAATGATACTTTGTGGGGTGCGCATGTTTACGGAGGATTTTTTTCCGTATTTAACCTGGCCAACAAAAGTGCACCTGTTTTAATGCAAACTCAATCAACACCAAATACGTTTACGCACAATACCTGGCTGAGTGATAATCACCGTGTACTTTTTACCACAGATGAAGTAACCAATTCCTACCTCGCTGCCTTTGATGTTGCCGATATTAATAACATCAGCCTGCTTGATAAAATACAGTCCACACCCGGCAACGGTTCCATCGTTCATAATACGTATATTAAAAACGATTATGCTGTGGCATCTTATTACACTGAAGGAGTTATTATTGTAGATGCGGCAAGACCCGATAATTTAATTAAGGTAGGTCATTATGATACTTCGCCTGCATATTCAGGCAATGGCTATCATGGTTGTTGGGGCGTTTATCCTTACCTGCCATCAGGAAATATTATTGCATCCGATATTGAAAACGGTTTGTATGTGCTTACGCCAAACTATGTGCGCGGTTGTTATTTTGAAGGCACTGTCATCGATACGCTCACAGGTGTTCCCATTCCCGGTGCCACCGTGCAGGTGCTGAGTTCATCAATGAATGAAGTAACTAATGCATCAGGCCAGTTTAGAACCGGAACTGTTAATGCCGGAACCTATACAGTAACTGTTACCAAAGCAGGTTATGTTACTAAAACGATTACAGGTGTTGTACTCACCAATGGTGTACTTACAAATCTGAATATTCAATTGGCTCTGCCTGCAATAAACGTTAGTGGTAAAATTCAGGATGTTGCAAACATTGGAATACCTAATGCAAATATTGTTTTTGAAAACAATAATGGCTTTACGTTTAACGGCACCGCAGACTCTTCGGGAGTTTACCAGGTTAACGAAGTTTATCCCGGCACTTATGCAGTAACCATTGGTAAATGGAAATATAAAACTATATGTCAATCTGTTGTTGTTAATGCATCAACCGGTTCTCTTGATTATATACTTGTTAAAGGTTACTATGATGATTTTACTTTTGATTTTGGCTGGGTTAAAGCAGGAAATGCAAAAAAAGGAAAATGGGTTCGCGCAATTCCTGTGGGCACTACCTATATAAATCCTAATGATGCCAACCCGGATGCAGACGCAAACACTGACTGCAGCAAGTGGGCTTATGTAACCGGCAATGGTGGCGGTGCTTATAACAATGATGATGTGGACAGTGGTTTTACTAATTTGATTTCGCCAGTCCTTGATCTGAAAACAGGATATGCCGATCCGGTGATACGATTCAAAAGATGGTTTTTTGTGCAACCCAATTCTAATGATACGCTGATTATAAAATTACAAAAGGGCACTGCAAGTTACATCCTTGAACAGGTGACTAAAACTTCGGTTGGCAATTCATCCTGGCTGCAACGCAATTATCGAGTGCTTGATTATGTAACGCCCGGAAAGAGCATGAAAGTTTCCTTTTATGTGAAAGATAAAAGACCAGAGCATGCTGTTGAAGCAGGTGTGGATGAATTTTATGTGGTAGAAAATTTACCTGCAAGGGATGATGTGAACTTAACTTCAATCATTCAGTCTGAAAATGATTTTGTAAAATCTGTTTACCCGAATCCTTTTAATGATCAACTTATAGTTACACTTAATAACGATGAACTGAATATATTAGTTGTTGAATTAACTGATGTGATCGGAAGAATAGTGTTGAGTAAAACAATCACAAAAGGTGATGATGAATTTCAACTCTCTTTAAACAAAGAATTGCAAAGCGGGGTTTATTTTCTTAAAGTGAAAAGTGATGAGCATGTGGCTATGGTAAAGTTGGTGAAGAAGTAAAAAGCTAATATTCATTTTTAAAATGAAAGGAACCTTCGTTCAGCGCGAAGGTTTTTTTATGGAAAAAAGCAAAGCCATTATCAAACTCAAAACAAAATATAATGGCAATACTAATTCAAAACACAACGGCAACAAAAGGCAGAATCCGGAAACATGATTTGCATATTGATTTTACTCCAATGGTTGATTTGGGGTTTTTATTGATCACTTTTTTTATGCTTACCACTTCTTTGAATGCACTGCATAAGTTAACCATTACGTTACCTGAAGAAGATAAAGGAACAAGTACGCCTTCTCCCATTAAAGCATCACAAGCTTTTACCGTTATTATGAGTGGTGACAACAAAGTGTATTGGTACACCGCAACTGAAGTGAATAAATTATCCTCTACAGATTTTTCGAAAAACGGAATTGAAAAAATTTTAAAAGAGAAAAGCTTAACGGTAAATTCTTCTCTTGATTCAATTTCCTTTTATGAGGCATTGTATGACAACAAGAAAATATCAAAGGAAGATTTGCAACATCATATTAATCACTTTGCAAATGACAAGCGAAATATTTTTGTTTTTATAAAAGCAATGCCTAAAGCAAAGTATCAGAATTTAATCTCCATCATTGATGCGTTGAACAAAAATAACATCAGGCATTATGCAATTGATGATTTAAATGAGAGTGAAAAACAAATCATGAGTAGGACAGATTAGTAATCTGTCTTTTAATACTGACAGATTGCTAATCTGTCCAACATGTAAACTAACTCTTAGCACGGCTTTTTGAATAGTTACCTCCTTGTTTGGTTTTGCTTTTTTTAGAAGCAGGTTTTTTAGGAGTAGGTTTTGGAGCAACAGTTGTTTTGAAAGCATTGTTAAGACTTTCAGCAGCCATTGCTGATTCAGGAAAAAGGCTTGTATTATATTTCAACAAACTTATTGCATCATCTTTTTTGCGTTTGCGCAGCAACATTTTACTCATGTTAATATAATGAGTTTCATCAACAGGATAAGCAATTGCAATAGGATTCGGATCATTTGTTTTGGAAACTTTGGCCGCAGCCATATCATTTTTCAAAGTGTTCACTCTTGAAATAAAATAATCGTAGGGAATTACTCCATCAATAAAATCATTTTCATATTCCAACATGCAACGGGTATAAGCAACCATTGCACTATCACTGTTCAATAGATGTTCACCAGATAATTTGTTGTAGGCCACATCTCCATAAACTAAATTTACAGTATCACCCTTGCCAATAATGTCATTAAAATTAAGCAATGCAGCCAATGCA
>JBDTRM010000107.1:0-53065 GCA_039931675.1 Bacteroidia bacterium
GTTGAAAAATCTTTTCCTTTTGCAGGACCGAGATTGAGCAGCATTTCTTCCATCTGTAAAGTGCGCGCACTCATATCATTCATAATCATGTAACCTGCAATGTATTTATCAGCTTCGCTTGCTTTTACATTCATTCCTCTTTTTCCGATTACAACTGCAGCTTCCAATTCAAAATCCAATTTCTGAAAATGGTCGGGCATACACCATATTTCTCCGGGACCTTGTATTGCGTTGTGATTGGTAAAATAAAAAATAGGGTACTCATCAAACTCTGGAATCATATCCACTTTCCGGTTTCTGCGAGCAGATGCAACGTGCTGACGGAAGGCGTAACCATCACGACAGCTTGTAGGCTCAGGAACGGGAGCATCTAATGAAGAATTTTGAATTTTGAATTTTGAATTTTGAATTCTCAATTCTCCGCTTTTGATTTTTGCATCAATGCTTTTTGCTGTTGTCATCAACTCATCGCCACCAATTAAAAACTGGCGCATGTTGTCAGGCATTTTTGTGAAGCCATTTTCATGAGCCGATTGCGCAGCGTCATAAATGGTATCTTCAATTAAAATTCCGAGGCGCGATGTGTTTTGATTTTTATACGTTACTAATTTCATTTATGATTTACGATTTACAATTTTGGATTTACGATTTCGCGCGCAAAAGTAAAATTTAAAACTGCACTCAATTTATTTCATAAAACTTATGTAATGTTGGCGCAAATTAATTTTGAAGAATGCTCCAACGATTTCTAAAGGATAAAATAAATTTTCCAATTTTGGTATTTCCCAATTTCCGTATTTCATTTCCGTATTTCCTCATTTCCGTATTTCCTTATTTCCTTATTTCCTTGTTCCTATTATCCTGCACTTCCAAATCAACATCACATTTCGATAAATCATTTGAAGAAGAATATCCTGACGGAACATTAAAAAGAGAATGTAAGTTCATAGGTCTCATTAACAAAACCAACTACCGCCATCATTGCAAATTGTATCACCAAAATGGCAACCTTGCCCAAGAAGGAGATTTTATCAATGATACACTTGCCACAGGATGGCACATTTATTATAGAGCCAATGGAACTTTAAAAGCTAAGCGCGAATATTTTCAATTGTCCTCCAATATGATTTACCTGAACCAGGTGATCCGCTTTGAGGCTAATGGCGATACAGATAAAGATGCAAGCAATTATTATTCGATGTACTTTGATAAAGATACTATTGCAGAAGGCGAAGACTTAAGTACGCATTTTAAACTTGATGCACCGTATTTTAAAAACAGTTACATAACTATTACTCTTGTTGCTGAAAGGGGTGCAAATGAAATTTTAGCGTCAGACGGAACACTTTCATCTGATCAGCAAATTCATGCTTCGGCAAGAAAAGGTGAATACCAGTTGAAAGGATTTATTGATGAAATAGAAAATAAAGGAAGAGTTGGTGATACTATCAAAGTGCTGAAACGGCCTTTGTATTTTAATAAAACTTATTGGGTGAAGTGAAGGAAGAGGCAATTGGCAATGGGCAAGAGGCAACCAACAAAACAATGGAAGAATTTGCACATGCGTAAGCCTGTAACAGCGAACTTTAGTTCGCTTTAAAAATAATTATGTGTAAACTTTCGGAAAGTTGAAGGAACTTTTCGAAAGTAAGACCCACATATAAGTAATTTGTCGATGAATTACAAATCAATTGTTATAAAATAACGACCATGAAACATTGCACATGCGTAAGCCTGTAACAGCGAACTTTAGTTCGCTTTAAAAATAATTATGTGTAAACTTTCGGAAAGTTGAAGGAACTTTCCGAAAGTAAAAGTTCCGTTTCAAACAAAAATAATTGATATGTTGACGTTATAATTCAATAAGGCAGTAATTTAATAAAGCGAACTGAAGATTCGCTGCTACATTCGCGGACATATTAAAACAGAAATTTTGAAGAAGTTATTTATTCTAATCATTTTATTTTCGGCAAAAGTAGCCCTGGCACAAACAGATCTTTGTCCAAAGACTGAAAACAAGAAAGCACAGAAATATTTCGACCAGGCTGTTGATGAAAGTAAAAAAGGTCGCGACTATAAAAAAATTCAGGATTATGTGAGCAAGTCAACCGAAGAAGACACGGGTTTTGCAGCACCTTATAAATTGCTTGGCGATATAGCTTACAGGCGCGATGATTTTAAAACCATGCACACTGCTTATGAACGCGCTTTGGAAATTTGTCCCGATGCGGGTGCTGAGCTTTATTACCGTCTTGGTAATTATTATTATGGTTTGAAAAAAATTGAAGAAGCGCAAAAATATTTCAAAGGATATAAGGAGCAGGGTAGTAACAATGAAAAGATGGATGCAGTTGTTGAATTAAAATTGTTCAGATGCAAACTCATGCTCAACCCTGTTCCGTTTGACCCGGTGCAGGTAAAGCAAATCAGTACAGCCGACCCCGAGTATCTTCCGTTTATTTCGCCCGATAACGATTTGTGTTTTTTCACGCGCAGGTTTGATGAAAATTCAAAAGGTTCTTTGGTGGCGCGCAATGTTGAAAAATTTATGATTGCGCACAGGCTGCAAAATGGCGAGTTTGATAAAGGTGAACCGATGCCTTATCCGTTTAATAAAAGTGTGAGCGGTAATGAAGGCGGTGCAAGCATAAGCATTGATAACCTGCATTTGTATTTCACGGTTAACGACAAAGGCAATTTTGATATTTGCCAATCGGATTGGAATGGAAAGGAATGGAGTGAAATTACCAAGCTACCACCGGCAATAAATCATCCCCGGCAGTGGGACGCACAGCCTTGCATTAGCCCCGATGGTAAAACACTTTACTTCACAACTTATCGCGATAGCATAAACCAAACAAGTGATATTTATTACAGCACTAAAAACACTGACGGAACCTGGGCGAAAGCACTTCCGTTAAAACAGGTAAATACTACGGGAAATGAAAAATCACCTTTTATGCATCCTGATAATCGTACATTTTATTTTTCGAGTGATAGCTTGCCCGGCATGGGAGGCTATGATATTTTTGTTTGCCGTATTGATGAAAAAGGAAATTGGAGCAAGCCTGTAAACATTGGCTATCCTATAAATACTGAAGGTGATGAAGTTGGTTTTTTTGTAAGCACCGATGGCAAGACGGGATACTTTGCAAGCAATGAATTGAAGAATGTTTCAGGTTACGATATTTTCTCATTTGATATTCCTGAAAAAGTAAAACCTGACAGAGTCTTATTTATAAAAGGTGATTTGAAAAATGATTCTAATGAAGTGCTTTTGGAAGCAAACATTGAATTGAAAAATATCCGCACCAAAGAAATTATGAATTTAAGTTATGATACTGTAACAGGCAGATATGCACAGGTAATCTTATTTAATAACGATTACATAATGACGGTAAAAAAACAAGGTTACGCTTTTAACTCACAGTATTTTTCTAAAACAGACACTTTGAATAACACACCGCGTGAAGTTGATTTTAATATGAAAAACATTGAAGTGGGAATGTCGTATCAACTCAATCATATATTGTTTAAAACAAATAGTGCTGTGTTGGACTCAACTTCGCTTAATGTGATTGACGATTTCACCACATTCTTAAATGAAAACCCAACTGTGCGTGTCTCAATCAACGGGCATACGGATAATGAAGGCAGTGCATCCGAAAATCTTACACTTTCAAATAACCGCGCTAAAACTGTTTATGACAACCTTATTAAAAACGGAATTGCTGCTTCGCGATTAATGTATAAAGGATTTGGGCAATCAAAGCCTGTGGCAGGTAATGATACTGAAGATGGTAAAAGACAAAACAGGAGGACGGAGTTTGTGATTATCAGCAAGTAAATCAGCCCTTTTCCGATAATTTCAATCAAAATATTGCAAAAAGAGCTACTTTTTAAAAAGAAATTTTCATCTTCGTGCAACTTTTTAGGTCATACAAATCTCTTACTATCAAAGCGCTAAATCATAATATGAGTGTTGAACAAAGCACTGACTGGTCAACCAAGCAGAAGCAGTTTATGGAACTGTATGAGCCGTTAAACGACAGGCTCGCCCGGTTTGTGTATTCGATGGTGTGGGATAGGGAAGAGGCAAGGGATGTGATAGGAGAAACAGTTTTAGCAGCTTACGAAAGTTTTGAAAAGGTGCGAAATCACCAGGCATTTCTGAGTTATCTCTTTACAATAGCCAGTCGTACCTGGGCTAAAAGATTAAGAAAAACGCAAATGGTTACGTCCCTTACCGAAGTTCATACAGACCATTTGGCAGATGAAGCATCAAATGTAGAATCAAGATCAGAATTAAATGAATTTTATGCAGCACTAAGCACATTGCCCGACAAACAACGCGAAGCAGTATCATTGTTCGAAATATCAGGTTTGTCGCTCAACGAAATTCAACAAATACAGGGAGGCAGCTTATCAGGAGTGAAATCGAGGGTAACAAGAGGGCGCGATGAATTAGCAAGAATGTTAGAAAGAAAAAAAGTAAAAAATTAAAGTTTGGTTTAAATTGCGTAAACTTAACGTTTGAAAAAAGTCAGATTCATAAATATAAATATTAAATCAACTCCAAGTGGAAGAACCCAAGGACATAAATAATAGTTTGGACGAGCTTTTTGCGAAAGCGCGCTCCGGTAAACCTGTAATGGGAGTTGATGAGGTGCGCAATCTTATTGCCACTGCTCCTGTTGCCAGTGCTTCTAATAGTGGCAACTCTGCTAAAAGCAATTCTACGCTTTATATGTTGCTTGGCGGTATTGCCATTATTGCAATTACTGCCGGTATATGGTTTTATATGAAATCTGATAATCAACCGGTAGCAGTGTCGCAAACTGCAACAGTTCCTTCAAATGTTGAAAATAATAAGCCATCTAATACAAGTTCTGAAATTGATCAACAGGCATTACAAACAAATTCATCAAACGATGCTGCTGTTAATAATGAAACCTCAGCGGGCGATAATAAGCAAGATAACACGGATGTTCCTTCTAAATCAAATAATGAACTTGCCGTTAAATCAAAACCTGCATCGGCAGAGAAAGTAAATCCTGCAGAAAGTAATCCTGATCCCTCAAAGACTAAGACAACTTTAGTAACAGGTGGCGATTTTGAAGTCAAGTTTCAGACTGAAGATAAAGTTGTGAAAATGAAATTGAAAGAAGAAGAAGTGAAAGAATTAAACATTAACGGAAAAGTTATTGCAGATAATGAATACCCAAAATACAAGGACGTTATTGAGCAGGGTAAAAAAATGATGGCTGCTGAGAAACTTAAGAATCCGTCAAATGCATCAAGTGCAAAAACTCCCGAAGAGCAGAAACGTGATGAGGCCAACACACGTTTGTTTAATGCATTTACTGATCAGTTGAAAAAAGACAAATTGATTAATGAAGACAAATATTCATTCAAGCTTACATCAAGTGAATTATTGATTGATGGTAAGCCGCAGCCTGATGCAGTTCGCCAAAAATATCTTGACCTGTTTAAGAGTACTGCCGGTCGTGATTTGGGTGGCACTACATTTAAGTTTGATCATGGAATGAATTAAAGAAAAAAAATCATTACAACGATTTTGAAGGAATCCGCTCGCAAGGGCGGATTTTTTTTATTGAGTTTCTCAAATCTTTATTACTTCTTTACCCGCAATAACGAAAACACAATCACCTTTTTTAGGTTTGATTTTAAACCCACCGCTGAACTGGCTGAATGCCGGAAGTGTGCAGGTATTTGGCGTAAAATAAAAACAAGGCAAACTCAAATGCTGATTTCCAGCACCTTTCATTACAGCCTTAGGATGAACATGTCCGAAAAAATAAAATTTATCTTTTTCGATTTCATTGTCGGCTATTGGTTCGTGAACGAAAACCAGATTTCCAATTTCCAATTTCGAATTTCTAACTTCGATATTGAGATGGTCATAAATTTCATCATTCATGATATCATGATTTCCTTTAACCAAAACCACATCAAAGTGATTGGTGTGTTCTTGCCAAAGCTTAAAGAAATTTACTTCATTATTGAAAGATGAATGAAACATATCGCCAACTACTAACAATTGCTGTGCATCATATTGATGCATTATTTTATCAAGATGAATCATATCGTTAAAAAATATTTCATCGCTTATGGCAATTCCCGACTTGCGAAAATGAGCCGCTTTGCCAAAATGTAAATCAGAAACGATAATGGTTTTTTCTTCACTCCAAAAAATTGCGCGCTCGGGTAAGAGTAAAAGTTCCTGGTTTTGAATTTTAAATTTTTGTTGGGGCATTTTTTGATTTGAAAAAGTTGTGAGGAAAGATTTGGATTAGATTTTACCTCTATTCGCTTTTTGTAACTCATCAATATCTAATTTGTCTTTTGGGCGGTCTGTTGTAATTTTTGAAAGCACTAAATGATGAAGATTTAAAACTGGAATCAACTTATCACCTAAAGGTAAAAGTTGCTTTTGCTCATAAGCCTCATCAAATTTTATGATGTTAATGAAGGTCAAAAAATCAACACGCAATGGATAATCTCCAAAATGAAACACTACTCGTTTAGTAAAATCAAATTGACTTACAGTATTAATACCTTCCTCTGAAAAGCCTTCTTTTCTTAGTAACTCAACAAGTTTTAATTTCTCATCATTATCAGGCTTTACCCAAATATCCATGTCACCAGTTGGTCTTCCGTATCCATGAAAATTAACTGCATGACCACCAATTAAAATAAAAGTGATATTATTCTCAATTAATTTCAGCAGAAAAATTTTATGCTCTTTAAGAAATATGTCCATCGTAACTATCTATGATTATTTCTTTAGTCCATAATTTTTCAGGATTTTTCAACTGTTCGGCAAATGTCATTTTATTCAAGAGGCAAAGCAGTTGCATACGTTGAGTATAATTAAGTGAAATAGAAAACTGCCTTCTTTCTTCTTCTAACTCTTCAAAAGAAGCAACCTTAATTGTTTTGTAGATTTCTGATAAGGAAGGGGTTTTGCCTTGCGGATATTCTTCGTAAGGTTCACTTACTTTAAAAATATTATTATCGTCTTCACTCATTGTTTTAACGTTTAATTTCTCAAAGTAAACAAATATTCTCCTTATTGATTTAGATTTTAATCACCCTCCAACTCCAAAGTCATTCGCTTAACCCTGTCTTCAATTCTTTCGCTGCTCATGCTCTCTCTGATCATATCCACCTTAACAGGAAAACAAAATGGAGTTAAGCGGTCGGGGTATGTAAGGAGTATGCTTGAATTTTTTATTCGTTCTAAAACTTTCCGCAAACGAACTTCCTCTATTTGCTGCTCGAAAACTTCTGTGTAGGATTGTTTGATTAATAAATTACCCGAATCAAATTCAGTAAGCACTTTAAAGAATAATGATGACGATGCCTGCAAATGCCTGCCTGTAATATTTTTTCCGGGATAACCCTGAAAAACAAGCCCTGCAATACATGCAACATCACGAAATTTTCTTCGCGCCATTTCAGCAGCATTCAGACTTGCCTGTATATCTTCCAATAAATTTTCATCACTTAAAAGTTGCTTGATATTTTTTTCATTGATGGGAATTTCAACATCGCTCAGCAATTCAAAACCGTAATCATTCTTGGCAATTGAAAATGTAATCGGTTTTATTTTCCCTAAACGGTAAGCAAGCAATGCACTCATTACTTCATGCACAAAGCGACCTTCAAACGGATAGACAAAAAGATGAAAGCCTTCTTTATCAACGATTTTTTCTACAAGCAATTCATCTTCTTTTGGTATTGCACTCAACTCACGTTGCAAGTCAAACATAGGTTGGAGCTTTTTAAATTCTTCTTCTTTAGGATTTGGTTTCAAGGCTTTAGTAAAACTTTGACGCAGCAACTCACCAAGATTTGATGTAAGTGGAAATCGCCCGCCACCCCACGATGGAACGAGAACTTTTTTTGCTTTTGATTTGCGAACATGCACAGTCATATCTTTCAACATCACAAATTCTAAGGTGTGACCTGCAAGACTGAACACATCACCTGCCTTTAATCTTGCAATAAAATATTCTTCAATGGTTCCGATAAATCTCCCTGTAAGATATTTAACCTTTAGGATATTGTCGCTTACAATTGTTCCCATGCTTAATCGGTGACGCATTGCAATTTTGCGATTAAGCACACGATAAACTCCATCCACATTTTCAACTTTTTTAAACTCATCGTATTGATGTAATGCGTCACCACCGGTAGTAATAAAATCCATGCACCATTTCCATTCAGCATCATTCATCAAGTGATAAGCATGAGTTGATTTTACTTCGTGATAAATTTCATCGGGCTTCAAACCTTCGCCTACAGCAAGGGTTACAAGGTATTGAATCAAGACATCAAAAGAATTTACAACCGGCATTCGCGTTTCGATAGTTTGCTTTTCAATTGCATCCTTCAATGCAACTGCTTCTACCAACTCTAAAGAATGTGTGGGCATAAAATAAATTCTGCTCACTGCATCAGGCGAATGGCCGCTGCGACCCGCGCGTTGTATAAAACGCGAAACACCGCGTGGAGAACCAATCTGAACCACAGTTTCAACCGGGCGAAAGTCAACACCTAAATCTAAACTCGAAGTGCAAACAACAACTTTTAAAATTCCTTTTTGCAAAGCATCTTCAACCCATGTGCGAAGTTTTGCATCAATGCTTCCATGATGCAATGCAATTGCCCCGGCAAGCTCAGGCATCTTATCCAACAAATGATGAAACCATATTTCACTTTGCGAACGTGTGTTTGTAAATATTAAAGTTGATTTACTCTGCTCGATAATTGGCTTTAATTTGTGAGAAAGATTAATTCCGAGATGACCCGTCCACGGAAATTTTTCAGCAACATCAGGCATTATTGAATGTACTTCAATTTTCTTATGAATATTAGCTTTCACAATTACACCATCCTTACAATTCGCGCCAAGCAACACTTCCATGGCTTCATCCAAATTGCCGATGGTTGCAGAGATCCCCCAAATTTTTAAAACAGGATAACACCGATTTGAAAATTGATTATACCAATTTTCATCCTTTTCATTTTGCAAGTTGCCAATTGCCAATTGCCAATTGTTTTTTATTTCCTTTTGCTTTTTGCCTCTTACCCGTTGCACACTTATTTCAATTGCCTCTTGCCTCTTGCCAATTGCCTCTTCCTGTTTCAAACCTTTCAATCTTGACAACGCTAACTCCACCTGTACACCCCGTTTGCTTCCAAGTAACTCATGCCATTCATCAATCACAACTGTTTCTAAATTTTCAAAAAGTTTAGGATAATCTTTTGATGCTAAAAGCAGGTGTAAACTTTCAGGTGTGATGATGAGCACTTCAGGCATTTTTAATTTTTGCTTTTGCCTTTGTGCTAAAGTTGTGTCACCTGTGCGGATGCCAACTTGCCAGGCAATATCAAGTTCCGTAATCACTTCCCGCATTGCACGCTCAATATCTTTTGATAAAGCCCGCAGCGGAGTAATCCACATTAAACGCAAGCCATTATTTTTCTTTTTCTGATAATCATTCGGGTGGCGATTAATCCATGAAATTAAATTTGGCAAATACAATGCATAAGTTTTTCCGCAACCCGTTGGTGCATTCAGCAAACCTGATTTGCCTTCAAAAAATTTCTCCCATACTTCATCCTGAAAAGCAAAAGGCTTGCGGTCTTTTGATGCAAGCCATTGTTTGATGAGTTTGTAGCCGGTTGTCAATTGGTGTTGAGTTTTAAGATTACTGATTTAAAGTTTAAAGTTCATTAACTATTTGTTTAAATAATCAAATACCTACTGCTTCCGCCACTACCACTGCCGCTACCACTGCCACTAAACCTTTCTATTTAAAAAGTTCATCCTTCAAGCCTGAATTAATAACATAACTTTTATATGTTATTATCACTCTTCCTTTTTTGGATTTTTTATCGTCCTCTTTTTTTGTAGAAGTATTTTCCAAATCGGCTGCAACTGCTTTCGGTATTTTGAATTTATTCACATCCATCTCAAATGTAAGCATATCAGGCAATAACCAGGTTTCATATTTTCCATATCTGAAATCCATAGTTACCGTTCCTCTTGATTTGGTGGTGACTTGTGTATGATGAATTAATAATTTTTGTGGTTCAATAAAGAATGTTGCCAGAATTAAATCTGCAGTGTCCTGTAATGGAATTACTTTAACGCCTTTGCACAAAACACCATTGTACATTTGTTCTCCGCTATAAATTGCCATGTAATTTTTATCGTCAATCTCATTCAGGAAAAACTGCGGTCCTTGTTTCGGAAGTATGGCAATTCCTTTGCTTTTAAAATGAATCTTATCAGGCTGTTTAAAATAAATCAATGCATTAACGGGGAACATTTTTACAAATGAAATATCAGTTTTTATTTGCACATCAGCGGTGTAATCTTGTACCGATTTAAATTTTTCATTCACTGCTTTTATCAATGCATTAGCATCTCCCTGCGAAAAGCAGGAGTTGAAAATTATGAATGAAAAATTTAATACCAGAAAAAATTTAGTTATGATGATTCTCATTTTTTTACTGCAATCAATTTAAATTATACACATGATGAAAAGATTGCTTCGTTCCATATAATGACGAACAATGAACCTTAAACCTTAAACCTTAAACCTTAAACCAAAATGTCCTTCCTTCTAAAATAAAACCAACTCACTCCAAAGAATATTGCTATGTGTGCAAGCAGCACCGCTCCTGAGTTTAATACTTTTGAGTATGGAACGGGATTATCAAAAAACAATCGCCAGCTAACCATGTGTGTAGTGAATAGAAATGGTTTTATTTTATCAAACAATGGAATTTCCAAAGTACATATAATGGTAAATAAAATCATAATTGCCATAGTTGTAATGATGGGGCCGATAGAATTATTTGCAAAGCAACTTAGCATAAAGGATAACGTGGCAATAAGCATCAAACATAAAAATGCCATACCAAATGCGGCAAAGAACCGCCACAGCACATCTCCACTTTGGATAATTACCAATTCATCCGATTTTAAAACAATCAAATCACCATCGCCAAAAATCAGCAAACCTAAACCCAATGCTATGAATGCAAGAAACATCAACAATACAGCTGTATAAATCGCACCTGAAAGATATTTTGACAACAGGATGTTGAATCTTGAGATTGGCTTGGTCGCAAGCAAACGCATCGTTCCTGCCGCTGCTTCACCACTCATTAAATCACCTGTTACTAATGTGACTAATAGCGGAACATGAATTATCAGCATTTGTAAAATGATAAAACAAACCAAGTTGCCGTTCAGAATTTTTCCTTCAAGATTAAAGCTCTGTTCAAGCGTTTGAGTAACCATGCTAATATATGCACGACCATCCATCCACATTGCAAAATGAATGAGTGATGCAATAATTGCAATTGCTATAAAACCGATATAGCTGCGTGGCTTTGCAATTATTTTATAAAGTTCTACTTTGAGTGATGTGAACAATTTTGATTTACGATTTACAATTTACGATTTACAATTTATGGACGATTTACATTTGAACCCTTGATAGCGGGGAGTTACGATTCCGATAGTTATCGGAAGGAGTAAAGCAATCTGTTATTAGTTTCTAATTCAAACTTCTCAATGTGTCTGACACCCGAAAAGGTGTCTGACACAATCCAATTTCCTAATTACCTCAATTACACAATTCCACTTGTAAGTTTTAAAAAATATTCTTCTAACGGTCTTTTAAAACTAATTTCATTTACAGCAATATCATTTTCCACTAATAATTTATTGACATCACGAATTTGCAGTTTACTTATTTGAAGCGTTAATTGTTTTTCTTCCTTAGATTTTATTTTATCTGCGAAAGCACTTTCATTTAAAACAAGATGTGCCTTTACATAATCGTTCACATCAAAGTTTACTAATAAGTCCTGAGTAGAAAGTAATTCACTAACTATTCCTTCCACTATTGTTTTGCCTTTATTGATGATAATCATTCGGGTGCTTATCAATTCAATTTCGCTTAATATGTGCGATGAAAGCAAAATGGTTTTGCCTTTATCAATACGCAGGTGATTTATGAGATTGCGGATGTCAATGATTCCCTGTGGATCTAAACCTGTAGTTGGTTCATCAAGAATAATTAATTCAGGATCATTCAATAGTGTTTGTGCAAGTCCCAGTCGTTGTTTCATTCCATGCGAAAAAGTTTTGACTTTATCTTTTTCACGACCTTTTAATCCAACCAGGTCTAACAGTTCCTGTATATGTCTTTTCAAAACGGGCGCGCCTGAAAGTCGCCCGAAAATTTCTAAGTTTTTTCCTGCTGATAAAAAATTATAGAAATCGGGTTTTTCAACTATTGCTCCGATCCGTGATAAAATGGCACTGCGATTATGTTTTAAATCTTTGCCAAAAATTTTAAGCTCGCCTGATGTAGGTGTGATCAAACTCATCAACATTCGTATAGTAGTTGATTTACCAGCACCATTAGGACCTAAAAAACCATAACAATCGCCTCGCATAACCAGCATGTTTATACCATCAACTGCAGCAGTGCTTCCAAACTGTTTGCAAAGGTTTTTTACTTCAATAATTTTTTCCACGATCATTTTTAACAGATAAATGTCTGAATAGTTTTAAAGAAAAGTATGGGAATACATTAAACCAAAACAATTTCATCCAACACATTTTCTCCAATCTCATCATTGAGCAGTTTTACTAATTTCTCAAGGTTGTAAGTGAGTTCATGTTTAAGCGGGGCCGAATTTATTTTGATAAAAAGTTTTCTGTTTTTCAATTGAATATCCAACGTGCGATTAGTGATGGTAGGTCCCATCACTTTTTCCCAGCAATCGCGAATGCGCACTTCAGTAAGTTTGCCTTTCAACTTTTGCCGGTGCAGCATTTCTGCTATTACTTCTTTAAGGCTTTGCTCGTTTGCGTTTCTCATGGGTAATTGGGGATTGGATAATATCATAAACGATATAAATTTGTACCGTTCTCAACCTTAATTTCTAATTCAAACCTTAGTAGAAAAGTATGACGAAAACACAAAACCTTATTACCTTATTTCTCAGGAAAATAAGGTAATAAGGTTGTAACATGGACTGCATATTTCTACTAAGGTTTTTCATTCTTACAAAAATTTTTACTCAAATTAAATGTACTGATTTATCCCGTTTGCATATTAGTTATAGTTCCGTTTTGAACCTTGAAACAGTTTACACTAACTTTCAACTCATCAAATATTTTTTTGATGCGTGTTTCATTTGTGTCTGTAATGAGCACTTGCCCGAATTTATGTTCGTTAACCATTTGCATCAATTTGCTAACGCGAAGGTCGTCTAACTTATCATATATATCATCAAGCAAAACAATTGGCTTCATTTTTTTTGTAATGCTGATAAACTCAAACTGAGCCAGCTTTAATGCTGTTGTGTAGGTTTTCTGCTGCCCTTGCGAACCATACCGTTTTACAGTAAAATCATTTATCTTAAATTCAATATCGTCTTTGTGAATGCCGGCAGATGTGTATTCTAAAATTAAATCTCTATTAAAATTAGCTTTAAGCAAATCAGCTAAACTATTTTCATTCAATTGAGAAACATAAGATATACTTACGTTTTCAGTATTTGATGTAATGTAATTGAAACTTTGCTGAAACAATTTCTCAAATGTTAGGAAAAACTGTTTCCGTTTTTCATAAATCGAAGAACCAAGCGTTGCAATCTGCAAATCATAATATTCAAACAAACTATAATCACCGTTTCCGGTTCGTGAACTTTGTTTTAGTAATGCATTGCGCTGCGAAATAAATTTGTTGTACTTGATTAAATCATCAAGATAAATGTGATCAACCTGCGATATGATGCTGTCAATAAATTTTCTGCGCTCATCACTTCCTTCAGTTATCAGTTCATGGTCTTGCGGGGCAATCATCACCACAGGAAATGATCCTATATGTTCGCTTAGCTTTGAATACTCTTCTGAATTGAGCTTGAAAACTTTCTTTTGTTCTTTGCGTATCGAACAAAAAATCTGATCAACCGAATCATTCAAAATAAACTCTCCGTTGATTACCGCAAATGTTTCATCGTGTTTTATATTCTGAATATCATTGGGAGTGAAATAACTTTTACACATGGAAAGGTAATGCACAGCGTCAAGAATATTTGTTTTCCCGCTTCCATTATTGCCGGTAAAAATATTTATACCATCAATGAGTTGTACCGAAACCTCAGCGTAATTTTTAAAATTCAGAAGACTTATTGATTTGAGGAACACGATTGAAAATTGAAATTGGAAAATTGAAATTTGGATTTGACTACTGAACATTTACTTTCGGAAACTCGCGATAGCTATCGGAGTTTAACTTTCCGAAAGTTAGTCAACGAAACTTCAAACCCGTTTCCGCGCAAATTTGAATTTTAAATTGAAGTTTGTATTAGATTGTGAGGAAATAAATTTTTTGAATTGAATTATTTTTGGTGTCAGACACCTCAATGGGTGTCAGACACATTGGGACAACCATATCGTTGAGTCTTTATCATTTAGCTTTTCACCTCCGATTTTCCCCACTATTAATAAATAGTAGCACATTTTCAAATTAATTATACTTTTGCAGGCTTTAAATTTTTAAATCCATATAATTATAATGTCTGTTAAGAAAGAAGAAACTATTAATATTGACGAAACCATCCACAAGGCTGAGGATTATTTGCAGCACAATAAAAAGAGTCTGCTGATCATTGCCGGAGCTGCGGTTGCAGTGCTTTTGGGGTATTTCGGTTATACTAACTTTTGGGTTAAACCACAGGAGGAAGCTGCTCAGAAGGAGATTTTTGCAGCCCAGCAATACTATAAAATGGACTCGCTTGACCTCGCAATTAACGGAAAAGGAAAGGAAATGGGCTTTAAGCGGATTGCAGACGAATATGGCGCTTCTAACTCCGGAAATCTTGCTCATTACTATCTCGGTTCCATTTATATGAAAAAGGGAAAGTTTCAGGATGCCATTGATGAGTTGAAAAAATATGATGCAGAAGATGATATTACCGGTGCCCTGGCATTAGGATTAATTGGAGATGCCAACATGGAATTGGGCAACAAGGATGATGCATTGAGCTACTATAAAAAAGCGGTGAGTTATGATAACAATGAATTTACCGCGCCAATGTTTATGAAAAAAGCAGCATTCACTTATGAGTTACAAGGTGACTGGAAATCAGCATTGGAAATGTACCAGAAAATACAAAGCGACTATAATACGAGTAGCGAAGGTCGCGATGCTGAAAAATACATTGCCCGCGCACAGGCTATGATTAAATAATGATATCTTTATTTCCGAAATAATATTTCAGAATTTGGATATTAAGATTATCAGCACTAAAAACCCCCGGCAGGTCATTTATTTGACTTGCCGTTTTTTTAAATGACAACTGTAAAGTGGAGGTCATTCTGGATTAAACAGATTTACTAAAAACATAGCTTTACTCCAATCAAACTAAAATCCTATTTTATTTTTTATGACAAACTTTTACGATTGGAAAACGGAAGATATTAAGCCGTTCATTGCTATTATTTCAGTTACAATAGGTTTTCTTTCTTATTGGTTTCTCGTGGTAAGCGAAAAAATTAAAGCAGCGTTTTTCAGGAAATATGAGTTCAATAAGGCTTCTATCTATTACGTTTTTTTTCAGAAGATGATGGGTTTTCTTTTTATGGGAGTTTTCCCTGGCATTGTTATGCTGAATGCTACTCATTATACACTTGCTGATTTAGGATTTAAAACCGGTAACTATAAAGAATCCCTGGTATATATTGTTGTTATCGGTCTGCTGTTTATTACCATCACTTATTTTACATCCCGTAATCCATTTAATATTAAGACCTATCCACAAATGCGGATAAAGGAATGGACTGCGAAACTCATCTTTATTAACTCTTTTGGATGGGCAGCTACTTTATTGGCCTCTGAATTTATGTACCGGGGAATTTTGTTGATTGTATGTTATAATGCTTTTGGATTTTGGCCTGCAGTAGCAATCAATATCTGTTTCCACGCTACTTCGCATATTGGTAAAGGAATAACAGAATCGTTTGGTGCATTTCCTTATGTGCCTTTTCTATGTTATGCAACCATTTCAACAGGGAGTTTGGCCGTTGCATTTTTCACTCACGTGATCCTTGCGCTTTCAAATGATTATTTTGCAATACATCATAATCCTGAAATGAAATATGTATAAGCAGTTTTTTGATCAAAAGGTAGTAGTCATAACCGGCTCTTCGATGGGCATTGGTAAATCACTGGCTTTGCTGTTGGGGAGTTATCATGCAAAAATTGTATTGAACGGCAGAAACAAAGATAAACTGCTTGCAACCGAACTTGAATTGAAAAACCTTGGGTATGATGTAATAAGTTTTACTGGCGATGTTACCGTAGAAGAAGATTGTCAAAATCTAATAAACACTGCTGTACAACATTATAAAAAAATAGATGTGCTTGTAAATAATGCAGGAGTGGGAGTAAGAGGAACTTTAGCTCAACTTTCACCACAGGTAATTTCAGCAATTTATAATATCAATGCTGTTGCTCCGGTAAGGATTACGCAAATGGCATTGCCACATATCAAACAAACCAAAGGAAGCATTATATTTATTTCAAGCTTAGCAGGTTTGCGCGGCTTACCACAACTTTCGGTTTACAGTGCAGCTAAAATGTCATTGACTGCAATTGCCCAATCAATAAGGGTTGAAAATTATTCAGACGGGATTCATGTAGGTTTAATGTATGTGGGTATTACCGAAAATGAAAAAGGCAAAATGGTCTTAGATACAGAGGGCAGGCAGGTTTTACTTGAACGTGAAAAGAGAACATTTCAATCAACTCCCGGACAAGTTGCTTTAAAAATTGCGGCTAACATTTCATCGCGGAAAAAACAAACTGTTGTTGGTATATCGGGAAAGATATTCTTTTTCTTAACCAGGTACTTTCCAGGTCTTTTTGAATTTTTGTTGATTCGCTCTCAAAAAAAAGTGAATGAACTTTACAAATAACCGGTTTCATCAATCCAATATTTTAATTCTTTTACGGCTTCTTCAATCGGTGTTTGTGGTAAACCTAATTCGTTGATTGCTTTTGCAGGGTTAAAGTAATGTCCATCGCAGGCGATTGCGGCCATAGGGTAGGAGAGCTTAGGAGGCTTACCAGTAACTGTTGCAACAATTGAATTTAGCCGACCTAAACTTTTTATGAAAACATCAGGCATTTCAAATTTTGGATAATCAGTTTGACCGAGTGCATCAGCAATTCTTTTAACTGCAACCTTAAACGAAAGATTTTCGCCACCTAAAATGTAAGTAGCTCCTATGCTGCCCTTATCAAGAGCATTGCAAATAGCTACAGCTACATCTTTTGATGCAACCCAGTTTTTACCACCTTTGGTGACAGCAGGCAATTTCTTTTTGGCAATTGCAATTATCATTGCCCCTGAACTCGGCTTGGTATCATAAGGGCCAATCATAAAGGTTGGGCAAGCCACAATAGCAGGAAGATTCCTTTTTTTTACTGCTTCAAGTACAGCTTCCTGCCCGGCTTTTTTACTTTCAATATAATCTGATTTATATTTTGATGATTTGAAGGGAGTGTTTTCATCACCCGGATTATCAAGTGTTCCATAGCCAAATGAACTTGCACTGCCTACATGAATAAAACGTTTTACTTTATTCTTCAATGCAGCATCAATTGCATTTTTTGTTCCCTCCACATTTACTTTATAATAATGCGCTCCGCGCGAAGGCCACACATCAGTAATTGCCGCTATATGAATGAAGTAATCACAACCTTTCGAAAGTTTTTCAAGGTATTCTTTATCAGTAATATCTCCATGAACTAATTCAATCTTCAAACCCTTTAAAGTATCAGATGTTCTTCCATTAAGCACCATTGCTACAACTTCATGCTTTCGCAATAGTAATTCCCTTACCACACTATTGCCCAATAATCCATCTGAGCCTGTAACAAAAACTTTTGACATAAATTTAAATTTAGCAATGCAAGATTATAAATTCTTAATTCTTAATTCCATATTTTTTTAATCTGACTACGCTTTTTGTTACTTTATTCCCGTCACCAAAACCATCCCGCTACTTTGAAAGTTCTATCTTTGGCGCAAACACTTTTGAAATCATTGAAACGAAAAATCAGATATTACAGGTTGCTTTGGCTTAAACACGACCTGCCTGCCGGACTTTCAGTTTTTCTTGTTGCGCTACCGCTTTGTTTGGGAATTGCTTTGGCTTCGGGTGCTCCTATATACGCAGGACTTTTATCAGGCATCATTGGAGGCATTGTAGTTTCATTTATAAGCGGTTCGCAGTTAGGCGTTTCAGGTCCGGCTGCCGGATTATCAACTGTGGTTGCCGCATCTATTATTTCACTTGGTGACTATAAAATATTTTTGCTCGCTGTTATGATAGCAGGATTGTTTCAACTAACTCTTGGACTGCTTAAACTTGGAGTAATTGCAAATTATTTTCCTTCATCAGTTATCAAAGGAATGTTGGCAGCAATCGGAATCATTCTTATTTCCAAACAAATTCCTCTTGCTATGGGTTACGACCAGCCTGACTTCTGGACAAGCGGATTCCCTGAATTATTTTCCCGTAAAAATGTTCTCGGAAACTTTGAAAACTTCAATCATCACATTACAAGAGGAGCAATTCTTATCACAATTGTTTCGCTATTTGTTCTTGTTGTTTTGCAACAACCTTTTGCAAAAAAATTAAAAGTAATTCCGGCACCTTTATTAGTTGTAGTTATCAGCATCATCACCAACATTCTTTTTACTAATGCCAGCCTGAACGGGTCATTCGGGCAGGCAGCTTCAGGTTTTTCGCTCAGGCAAACTCAATTGGTAAATATTCCTTCCAATGTTTTTGCAAGCATTTCTTTTCCTGACTTCTCAAAACTTTTTTCCACAACTGAAATCTGGATAGACGGAATTATTATCGGGCTTCTTGCAACTTTAGAAACTTTGCTTTGTGTTGAGGCCGTTGACAAATTAGATATACGCAATCGTATCACACCTGTTAATCGTGAATTGATTGCGCAAGGCATCGGCAATATGACCTGCGGACTTCTCGGGGGAATTCCAATGACAGCAGTTGTTGTAAGGGGTTCAGCCAATGTTGATGCAGGTGGAAGAACAAAGCTTTCGGCTTTCACTCACGGTCTTTTTCTTTTGCTTGCCGTATTACTTGTTCCGTTTTTGTTGAATAAAATTCCTTATGCTTCGCTTGCAGCAATTCTTATTATCACAGGTTACAACCTTACAAAGCCAAAACTATATAGTAATATGTGGAGTTTGGGATGGAAGCAATTTATTCCTTTCGTGCTTACCATCATTGTCATTCTTTCAACTGACTTGCTGATCGGTGTAACAATAGGACTTTTAATTTCTATTTACTTTATCATTCAAAATAATTTTAAGGCAGAGTATAAAATCACAAAAACAACACAACACGAAACCGAAGTTCATTACATCAAGCTTAACAGCAATGTTACCTTTCTCAATAAAGTGAACTTAAGAAAAACGTTAGACCAGGTGCCTGAATACAGCGTACTCACTATTGACGGAAGTGAAAGTAATTTTATTGATTACGACATTTTAGAAATCATTAGCGAGTACAGCAATAAAGCTCATGAAAGACATATCGAATTACATTTGAAAGGAATTGAGAAAGTAAATGTAACGGCAGTGCATTGAACTGAATAAAGTTAAGAGATGTTCATTTCTCAATAATTATGGCACCTCTTTATTGTGGATATTGATTTTGAATCCATATATCAATGATGTCAATTTCACATTGTGGTAATTGAGCACCGCCTTTAGGCATTGCTGAATATGGTGACAGATGTTTAACCGAACCTGCCAGTTGCCCTGTTTGAGCCGATGCTACAGTCCCTGCATAAGTTGATAAATTTATTCCCGAAGGAGGATTGCTTCCACTATGACAGCCTTTGCATTTTAAATCCATCAACGGTTTAATTTTTGAATTGTAGGTTACGTTATTGGTGTCGCAATCATTGCAATAATTGTTTTGCGCTCCCTGGGTTATCCATAATTCAATTTGATTTATTTGCTGTTGCGTTAATGGAGAGTTTCCCGTGGGAGGCATTATATCATCAGGATCTGTTTCTGTTATGGCCTTCATTATTTTCCCATTATTCGGATTGCCCGGAGTAATTTTTCCGGTTGACATAATATTTGAATATGAATCTAAAACAATTCCTTCTTTTGCTGTAATTGCATCATGGCAGCCACTTTTTGCACAATTGGAAACTAACAATGGTAATATTGTATTGTTAAAATAAACCGTATCGGGATTGCATGGAATAGTATTTTGACTATTACCATTATTTGTTGTTGTATCCGGAAAAAGTTCACTCACATCATTAGTGGTTAATGGAGCATGTTTACATGCACTAAATAAAAATACGAGAAGAGAAATAAGAATGATAAGTAACAGCACCTCGACTATGGCATTTGATTTTGTTTGATTTAATCTCATTGCTTTTTATTTTTTTGTAAAAGTAGCCTGGCAATTTGCTGTTTAGCTATAAATGATGCTGAATAAGGAAAAGTGCTGTTTGAACTGGAAAATTGAAGGTTGTTTTATTTTTTGGGAATGAGAAAATCTCCTTTTATGATTCCTGTCAGTTTTAAGTATATTTTTAAAACTACTTTTACCCTTCTTTCTAATTTTGTCTGACTCTTAATTAAAGAACAAATGAAATTCTATTGCTTATTTCTTATAATTTTTCTTCCATTAAATGTCATCGGTCAAACCATCTATAATACTGACAGTGGTTTGGTTAAATTCAACTCTTATGCAGCGCTTGAAATTATTAAAGCTTCTTCAAATAAACTTACAGGAATTTTAGATGCCGGGAAAAAAACTTTTGCCTTTGATGTAAATATTAATTCCTTTCAAGGGTTTAATGGTTCTTTGCAACGTGAACACTTCAACGAAAATTACCTTGAAACAAATAAGTTTCCGACAGCAACTTTCGCAGGTAAAATAATTGAAGAAATTGATTTCACCGTAGCCGGAAAATATAATATAAGAGCAAAGGGAACCCTGAACATTCACGGAGTAAGGCAGGAGCGAATCATTAAGTGTGTTATTACAATAAATCATGATGCCATTTTAGTGGAGTCAGAATTTACTGTGCTGCTCAATGACCATGATATTAAAGTTCCTAAAGTGGTGCACGAAAAAATAGCATCTGAAATTCAGGTTACAGTGAAGACTGAATTGAAAAAGAAAAATAATTGAGCGAGAAATGCGAACAGCAATAATATTATCTTTTTGTTTTTTATTTATTCATCCCGTTTTTTCGCAATCTCCCTTTTTCAGGCAATTATCAATTAACCGCGAGAATACCAATCTTAACTGTAATACTATTTATACTGACCATGACGGGTTGATTTGGGCAGGCACTTCTGAAGGTTTATATCAATATGATGGAAATGGTTTTATTCTATACACCATTGACAGGAAAGATTTTGAAAACGATGTAACTGCTATTTCACAGGATTCAAACAATACGTTTTGGGTGGGATATAAATCAGGAAAAATAGCGCTCCTCAAAAACGATGTTCTGAAAATTTTTGAACCCGAAGAAGGTCTTCCTAAAAAAGCTGTCACCTCTATCCTGAAAAGTAAAAGAGGTATTATGTGGATTACAACAGCAGGCGAGGGCGTCTATTTTTATCTGAACAATCGTTTGTATAATATTAACCAGGATGACGGATTAAATGATAATTATACTTACACATCGGTTGAAGACAATGCGGGAAACATCTGGATTGGCACTGACCAGGGAATTGCCGTATGCAAGTCGGATGTAAAAAATAAAATCATCAAAAAAATCAGTTATAAAAATAATTTACCGGATGAAATTATCCGCTGCATGAAAAATGATATGCAGGGAAATATCTGGATTGGCATGCAGGATAAAGGAATCTGTAAATATGTTTTTGCTGAAAACAAAATTGAAATCCCATCTGCATTTACTTCGTGGCAGTATGGACAAATTAACAACTTCAATATTTCTGATAATGAATTCTGGATTGCTACTGAAGAGAACGGACTTGTTAATTATAATTCGCTCCTCTACCGGTCTTTTAAAAATTATAAAGCAGGTGCCGACTTTTCATTCAGTAAAACTGATGATGTTATTAAAGATGCTGAGGGGAATATATGGGCGGCTTCACATGCAGGTTTAATTAAATCTTCGGGCAATTGTCTTACTTTTCTAAATGAAGTAAACGGAAAAAAAATAAATTTTATTCACACCTTATTATGTGATAAAATGGGCAATCTTCTTTTTACACCTGACCAGCAGCTTACTAAAATTTCATTCAATGAAAATATAGTTGCTGAATCAAATTACATTATTACTGTTCCTGAAAAGTTAATTGATATTACGAGTTTATATGAAGATAAATGGGGTTATATATGGATAGGAACTATGGGCGATGGATTGTTTCGTTTGAATCCGCGAACAGGAAATAAAATAAAATTGAACGGTTTAGGATTACCTGGTAATGAAAGTATATTATCCATCGGGGGAGAAGGTAATGAAGTATGGCTCGCAACATTAGGTGGTGTTATAAAATGCGTCCTCACTGCTGATGGCAATACGGACTTGATACATCCTGCATTTTATGGATTGGAAACCCAAAAGGAAATAGGTAATTATTTTATCTATAACGTGTTTATTGATTCAAAGAAGAGAGTTTGGTTTGCAACTGATGGAAAAGGTCTTACCTGTTATGATCAGAATAAATATACTAACTATTCTATAAAAGATGGATTGAAAAGTGATGTTGTTTATTCCATCACCGAAGATGGCGGAGGTAATATATGGTTCAGTGTGTCTGAAGCCGGTATCTATAAATTTGATGGAAAAAAATTTTATAATTATAATCAGTCAAATGGATTGAGGGAATTAACTGCTACCGGTATCGTATATGATGGAAATGGAAATATTGTTATTGTTCATCACAAAGGATTTGATGTGTTAAATATAAAAACAGGAGTGGTCACTTATTTCGGAGCTGAAAATAATCTCGAAGAAATTAATCCTGATCTCAATTCAATTACGATTGATCAAAAAGGAAATGTTTGGATAGGTACTGAGAAAGGAATCGTTGTTTTTAACTCACATTTCAAACCTGCCACCGCCAAACCAAGATCACTTATTAAAAAAGTAACATTGATTTCTGACAATTCTCTTCTGACTGATAAGCAGCAGTTAAAATATAATCAAAACAATATTTCTTTTGATTTTACAAGTGTGTGGTACTCTGATCCTGAGCGGGTGCGGTATAAATACCTGCTCGAAGGATATAATAAGGAGTGGGTTATTACAAAAGATAAAGAGATTATTTTTCCTGAACTTCCACCGGGGCCTTATACTTTTCGTTTGCAGTCGGCCCTTAACGATAACTTTACTCAACCATCAGAAGCCAGCTTTTCTTTTTACATCAGCAAGCCATTGTGGAGTAGGTTATGGTTCAGGTTATGTGCAATTTTATTTCTTACGGCCATTGCGTTTTATTATGTCAGATGGCGGGAAAGAGAATTGCGCAAGCTGGAAATATTGGAAAAAGAAAAAATTAAATTTCAATTGGATACGCTGATGAGCCAGGTGAATCCCCATTTTCTTTTCAATAGTTTTAATACTTTAATTTCAATCATTGAAAATGATAAGCATTTAGCTGTGGAATATGTTGAAAATTTATCAGAGTTTTTTCGCAACCTGATAACTTACCGTAACAAAGATCTCATAACATTAAAAGAGGAAATGAAGCTTTCATCAGCATACTATTTTATGCAGCAAAAAAGATTTGGCAAAAATCTTGAAATGAAAATTGATATTAAAGAAGAAGAAAAAGAATTGCTGCTTCCGCCTTTAGTGGTGCAGCTTTTAATCGAAAATGCCATAAAGCACAACGCTGTTTCAAAAGAAACTCCGCTAACTATTACTATAAATACCGATTCAGATAAATTAATAATTAAAAACAATATTAATCCAAAGCAGTCTGCTGAGCCTTCAACTAAAACAGGTTTGCAAAATATTATTGACAGGTATAAGCTTTTAACAAAACGCGAAATTCAAATCGTCAAAACAGAAAAAGAATTTACGGTTTCCATTCCGTTAATTAATTCCATAAAAACATGAATGTATTGATAATAGAGGATGAAGAACCTGCTTCATCACGTCTTGAAAAATTGCTTAAGGAAATTAATCCGTCTGTAATTATAACAGACGTAATTGTAAGTGTAAAATCTGCAATTCAATGGTTCAAAAAACATGATGCTCCTCATTTAGTAATGATGGACATTCAGCTTTCTGATGGAATGAGCTTTGATATTTTTAAAGAAGTAGAAATTAATTGCCCCATAATATTTATTACAGCTTTTGATCAATATGCTATTCAGGCATTTAAGGTAAATAGCATTGACTACCTGCTTAAACCCGTGAAAAAGGAGGAGCTTGCAGCAGCTATTGAAAAATATAAAAAGCAAAGCAGCACCAATAACTCGGTTGATTATTCCAACTTAATTGAAATGATAAAACAGAAGAGTGATAATTTTCAGAAGAGAATTATTATCCGTTACCGCGACCAGATTAAAACAATTGAAATTGATGACATCGCTTATTTTTATGTGGAAAACAAAATAACCTACATCAGTACAAAAAGCAATATTCAATACCAGGTTGATCATAACTTAGATGAAATTGAGGAATTTACTGACCCCAAATTTTTTTTCAGAATTAACAGGCAGTTTATTGTAAATATTAATGCAATTGAAAAAATGGTGGCCTATTCCAAATCACGTGTCAAGCTCACATTAACTCCGCATACACCCCATGAAACAATAGTAAGTAATGAAAGAAGCGCTCCATTTAAAATATGGTTGTTAGGTAAAAATTAATTTTGGGGGAAGGGAATACATTCTTGCGCGCGATTGTATCGCGTGCAAAGACCGGCTCAACTTTAATAAATTGAAAGAACTTTGTGAAAGTTTCTTTCGATAAAAAAACAATCAGAATTTTTTTTAGCACAAACTCGCATTAATTCAATCAGAAAACTTATTGCAATTCAAAATAAAGAAATGGTTTCTCCGTCACTACTTTCAATTTGTTTATTGCGCTTTATTGCGCACGATTGTATCGCGTGGCTTTCTTGCGCGCGATTGTATCGCGTACAACGACTAACATCAAAAATTTTCTTTAAACAATTTTTGAAAGCATGATCATAATTCCTTTTGTAATAGTTGCATTGATTTTATCAGTATATTTTTTTATACAACAACCCAAATTTGGTAAAATGCCTGAAGGCATACGATTAGAACGAATTAAAAAATCGCCCAATTTTAAAAATGGTAAATTCCAAAACCTTAGTTATACACCTGATCTTACTGAAGGAGTGAGTTATTATAAAGTGATGAAGGAATTTCTTTTTGATAAAAGCAAACGCATTAAGCCTCTTGATACTCTTCCTTCTTTTAAGACAGATTTGAAAGCATTAGTTCAAGATGAAAATGTATTTGTTTGGTTTGGTCACTCATCTTACTTTATGCAAATTGATGGAAAGAAAATTCTTGTTGATCCGGTGTTAAGTGGAAGTGCATCACCTCTTGCAGCAACAGCCCGAAGTTATAAAGGCAGTGATGTTTATACCACGCAAGATATACCCGAAATAGATTATCTTTTTATTACTCACGATCATTGGGATCATCTTGATCATAAAACAATTGTTCAACTAAAGTCTAAAATCAAAAAAGTAATTTGTGGATTAGGCACTGCAGCACACCTCGAACATTGGGGTTACGATCCAACAATTATAAATGAGTTGGATTGGAATGAAGAAGTTGTTTTAGATAATTCATTTGTGGTGAACACTGCATCAGCGCGTCATTTTTCTGGAAGAGGATTTAAAAGGAATCAATCGTTATGGATGTCATATATTTTGAAAACTCCAACGATGAAAATTTATATCGGTGGAGATTCAGGTTATGATAATCACTTTAAAAAAATCGGCAATACTTATGGTCCTTTTGATTTAGCAATTCTTGAATGTGGTCAGTACAACAAAAACTGGAAATAGATACACATGATGCCCGAAGAAGTAGTTCAGGCTGCAAAAGATTTGAGAGCATCAAAAATAATTCCTGTGCATTGGGGAAAGTTTTCACTTGGACAACATGCGTGGGATGAACCGATTATCAGAGTGACGAAAGAAGCGAAAGAAAAAAATGTAAACATATTGCATCCTATGATTGGTGAAGAAGTAAATCTTAATCAAACAAAAGTTTTTTCTAAATGGTGGGAGGGAGTGAAATGAAAAATTTTGATTCCGATGTATCGGAAGAATTTTGAATTTCGAATGATGAAGGTTAATTTTTTGAAACAATCACCTTTGTCAATTGCTTCAAATAATTTTCATCAACGGTTGCTCCCAATCCGATTTTATCAGGAACCTGAATAGTACCGTTTACACCGTAAGTTATTCCACCTTCAATCGAGTCTTCTTCAAACATCAGCGGTGTATCAAAATCGCAATGAAGAATATTGTTGCTCGTCAATGCAAGATGAGCAGAAGCTGTAAAGCCTAAACGGGATTCAAGAAAACCGCCAACCTGTAACATGATGCCAGCCTGTTCTGCCAGCTTGATAATTTTCAATGCTTTAAAAATCCCTGATGATTTCCCCAACTTAATGTTGAACAAATCACATGCATTCAGAGCAACCAACCGTTCAGCATCATGTTCATCACAACATGATTCATCAGCCATTATTGGTATGGGGCTTTGTTTTTTTATTTCTGACAACTGCATAAAATTCCATCTTGGTATAGGCTCTTCACAATATTGAATATTAAAATGAGATAATGCATTAAGGATCTCTATTGCTGTGTTTACATTCCATCCCTGGTTAGCATCAATCCTGATTGGTATTTCATTGCCGATTTTATTTCTGATGGCTTTGATTCTCTTAATGTCTTTTTCTTTTGTCCCGCCAAGTTTTACTTTGATAATTTTAAATCCATCATCTTTTATGACTTGAGCATCATTTGCCATTTTATCAGCCTCGTTAATGCTGACGGTGTAATCTGTAACAAGAATTTTATTTGTACCGTTTAAAAATTTGTACAAAGGTTGATTTGCAAATTGTGAAGCTATATCATAAAGCGCTATATCGAAAGCACTCTTAACGCTTGCATTACCATAAATAACAGCGTCCATTGTCTGCGAACAATCATCAATAAGAAGAGGATTTTTTCCGATAAGCACTTTTGCGAGATACTGTCCCACTATAAAACATGTATCCATACTCTCACCGTTAATCGTCATAAACGGACTACATTCTCCAAACCCTGTTATGCCGCTGCTACATATCATCTTTACAATAATATTCTCAGCATAATCAAATTTGCCAAGCGAAATAATAAATGGCGCTTTAAGTTTTATTCGCGATTGATAAATTTCAATCAGTTCAATTTTTATTTCGGGAGCGGTCATAAAATATATTTGGGGGAAATGAGATTTGCAGTTTTCGGAAAAGTAAATTATTTGTCTGAATCAAATTTTGCCACGAAGGCACAAAGACACGAAGATGAGTTCAGTAATTTACTTTGTGCCTTTGTGTCTTCGTGGCTAAGTAAGTATAAAATTATCAACAACTTGCTTTTCAAAACATTTGTATAACTCAATTCGCATTTGGCTTGCTGTCTGTTGATTATGGCTACTTTTGAGCCAGCGCTCGTCCTCATCCGCTCAAAGGCGGACACAGCCGCACAAACGGAATCGGTGTAATCAAATTCAAATCAGAATAATCTGTGTCAAAATAATCGTAAATCAAAAAATGGCAAAAAACAAAATAATGGAGCATGCTTACAATGATGATAGTGTAACATCTCTTGATTGGAAAGAACACATCCGCCTGCGTCCGGGCATGTACATAGGCAAGCTTGGTGATGGCACTGCAAAGGATGATGGCATTTATGTATTGCTCAAAGAAATAGTTGACAATGCAATTGATGAGTATGTAATGGATTATGGAAAGGAAATTGACATTGTGCTGAGCGACCGTACAATTACGGTTCGCGACCGTGGCCGTGGTATTCCGCTTGGCAAGGTGATAGAGTGCGTAAGCCAAATCAATACCGGTGCTAAATATGACAGCAAGGCTTTTCAGAAAAGCGTTGGTTTGAATGGAGTGGGTACAAAGGCTGTAAATGCACTGAGCATGTATTTTCGCGTGCAGGCTGTGCGTGAGGGTAAAACCACCATTGCCGAATTTAATCGCGGTAATCTCACCTCGCATCAGAAAGAAATTAAATGCGACCTGCGCAATGGAACTTCGGTAATGTTTATTCCTGATGATGAAATTTTCAGCGACTTCCGTTTTAATATTGAGTTTATAGAGAAGATGATTTGGAATTATGTATTCCTTAATGTGGGGCTTACGATTAATTTCAACAGTAAAAAATTCTTTTCGCAAAATGGTTTGAAAGATTTGCTTAATGTAAATCTAAGCGAGGAGCCTTTGTATCCTATTGTGCATTTAAGAAGTGATGATATTGAAATTGCTTTCACACATACAAGCGCTTATGGCGAGGAATATTATTCATTTGTAAACGGGCAGCATACCACGCAAGGCGGAACACACCAGGCAGCATTTCGCGAAGCAATAGTAAAAACAGCGCGCGAGTTTTACGATAAGGAATTTGATCCGAGCGATGTGCGCGGTTCTATTATGGCTGCTGTTTCCATTCGTATCCAGGAACCTGTGTTTGAAAGCCAGACCAAAACAAAATTGGGTTCACAAACAACTGAACCCAATGGAGGGCAATCTCTCCGCAACTGGATTGTTGACTTCGTAAAAAAAGAATTAGACAACTACCTGCATAAAAATCCTGACATGGCTGAGGCCTGGAAGAAAAAGATTTTGCAGAGTGAGCGTGAGCGAAAAGAAATTGCAGGCATTAAAAAATTAGCAAACGAACGCGCCAAGAAAGCAAACCTTCATAATAAAAAACTCCGCGATTGTCGCACTCACCTTGACAGCAAAAACACAGATAAATATGAAAGCACTATTTTTATTACGGAGGGCGATAGCGCAAGCGGTTCCATCACCACTGCGCGCGATGTAAATACACAGGCCGTTTTCAGCCTGCGTGGTAAGCCACTGAACTGTTTTGGTCTGACCAAAAAGGTGGTCTATGAAAACGAGGAATTTAACCTGTTGCAGAATGCTTTGAATATTGAAGATGGTTTGGAAGGTTTGCGTTACAATCGCGTAGTAGTATCAACCGATGCCGATGTGGATGGAATGCATATACGGTTACTGTTACTCACATTCTTCCTCCAGTTTTTTCCTGACTTAGTTAAAGCCGGACACGTTTACATTTTACAAACGCCATTGTTTCGCGTGCGTAATAAAAAGGAAACTATTTATTGCTACAGCGATGAGGAACGCAAACGCGCAATTGAAAAATTAGGACCAAAGCCTGAGATAACCCGCTTCAAAGGACTGGGAGAAATTTCGCCTGATGAATTTAAAGGTTTCATCGGCAAGAAAATGCGGCTTGATCCTGTTGAGATGGGCGACAATACCATCATTCATAACCTGCTTGATTATTACATGGGTAAAAACTCACCCGAACGCCAGGAGTTTATCATCAACAATCTTCGTATAGAAGAAGAGTTAGAGCCATTGGCTGCAGTTGCGGAAGTTTAGTCTTTTTGTAAGCACAATTTTTATACAGGTTGTATTTCTTTCACATTTCTTATGGTTATGCTATGACAACCCTTAAACTATTTATAACCATTTTCTCGCATGGCGAAACCACTTTTCAAAGGCTTAGATTAACTTTTTGGTTTGGTATTTGCTAAGAGGCGAATGTTGCCCACTCATCTCGGAAAAGTGTGCACACCCATCCCTGAATGCCGGTTTTAGTTGAAAAGTTTACCCCTCACAGTTCTATTTTAAAGCAAAAATTAATTTATAAGGCTTATGTGTCATTGCTATGTTTTTAATTCCGAAAAATCGGAATTTGGCTTATGATGCTATGAATGATAAAAATTATCTGAAATCAATGGTATTTGTAATTGGTTATAATTTTTTCAATTGAAAATCAATCATTAGCCGTAATTAATTTGATAAAGTAATAATAGATTTTTGCAATTAAAAAAATTATTCGTCCTTTGTATTTGATAGTTCACCCATAAATATATTTTTTTTACCATGTTAATTTTTACTTTTTATAATTCTAATTTCAAATCCCCCATGAAGAAAATTCTATTTCATTTATCACTTTTTTGCTGTATTTCATTTTTTGCTTCGGCTAACTTAAATGCAGCCACCCCCGCTTTTAAACTTTTTGACCTTGCGAAACAGCAGGATGTTTCATTTAAAAAGTACATCAGCGATTACGCTCTAATTACTCTCAATAAAAATGTATTGCAGGAAATTTACCAAAGCAAGTCAGAAAACATTGCTGTTGAAATTCCGCTTTCGGCATCGCAGGTAATAACAGTTAATCTTAAAAAATCAAGAGTGTTATCTGATGCTTTCATAATCAGCACTCCTGAGGGCAATGTTCAATATACCCCTGGTATTTATTATCATGGTGGAATTGATGGAATTAAAACATCAACAGGTTCATTTAGCTTTTTCAATAATTCAGTAATGGGCATTATGTCTATTGAACGTGGAAATTATGTAATCGGAACTACTGATTCTAAAAATCCGGCTTCAACTGAGTATATTGTTTATAACGATGCCGATATGTTGGTTCAAAATCCTTTTGAATGTCATGTGGCCGATGACCGTTCATTACCTACCGGTGTACAAAATAAAGGTGGTGACCCCGGCACACAGACTGCAACCTGCCGCTTAGTGGAGCTTTATCTTGAGTGTGACCATCAAATGTATATTGACAAAGGTAGCAGCGTTACTAATGTTGTAAATTATGTCACCGGTTTTATGAATGAAGTCGGCCTTATTTATTCCAATGAAAGCATCAGCATTGCAATAAAACAGATTATGGTTTGGACTGTTGCCGATCCTTATCCTATTACATCATCATCAGGAGCATTAACTGCTTTCCAGGCTCATCTTGCAGGAGTATTTAATGGCGACCTTGCACATTTGCTTTCAACTACGGTTAACAACCTTGGAGGTGTTTCTTATGTGGACGTTTTATGCAATCAACAATATGGTGTAGGCTACAGCAATATTTATAATACATATAATGCTTTCCCAACTTATAGCTGGACTGTTGAAGTAGTTTCGCATGAAATGGGTCACGGATTCGGTTCGCAACACACACACTGGTGCGGATGGCAGCTTACACCTACAGTAACAGGGCCAATTGATACCTGTTATACACCTGAAGGTGGTTGTTACACAGGACCATCAAAACCAAAAACAGGCACTATTATGAGCTACTGTCATCTTACAGCAAACATCAGTTTTGCTTTGGGATTTGGGCCTATTCCCGGTAACCTGATTCGTGCACGTTATAATGCAGCTACATGCGCAGCAGGTTTGACCGGAGGAAGCGTTACTGCTACGAGCAGCGGAGCCGTATGTACAGGAAATACAGCAAATTTTACTGCCAGTGCTTCTGCGGGTTCAGTTTATAACTGGACTGGTCCGGCAGGATTCAGTTCAGCCTTACAGAATCCAACAATAACTAATGCACAGACTTATAATGCAGGAACATACAGTGTTACTGCTACCTATACCGGTTGCACAGGCACGGTAAGTACATCGCTCGCTGTTAATACAGACCCTGCACCGGTTATCAATGCTCCAGCTACAAATATTTGTGTTGGCGGAAGTGTTTTGCTTTCTGCTAACACAGGTGCCGGATTTACCTATCAATGGAAAAAGGGAGGAATTGCAATAGCAGGCGCTACCTCGGCAACATACTTTGCAATAGGCGCTGGTAATTACAAAGTAACAGAAACTGCTGCCGGTGGCTGTTCTAAAACATCGGCTCCTATAGTTATTACAGGCCCCCCATCAGGTACTGTTACTGCTTCAGGTTCTTTAACTTTTTGCGCAGGCGGAAGCGTAACCCTTACAGCAGCCGCAGGCGCTGGTTATTCTTATCAGTGGAAATTAAATAATACATACATTACGGGTGCCATCTCACAAAGTTATGTATCAAGCACAGCGGGTATTTATAAATGCGTGGTTACAAATGCTTATGGCTGCACAAAGTTATCCCAGCCACAAACTGTTGTTATTAACTGCCGCCTTTCAGGATATGCTTCACAAGATATTTCATACGTGGTTTCGCCTAATCCTTTTGTCAACTCCTTTACGCTCAATTTTACAAATGAGAGTGGAGCATCTGCTAACGTGAAAATTTTTGATGTATTAGGAAAACAAATTGCCTCGTATCAAAATGTAGCAACTAAAAATGGTCTCACGGCAGGTGAAGAATTACTGCCTGGTATTTTCATTGTAGAAGTAACACAGGGCGATAAAAGACAGATTATAAGACTTGTAAAAAGATAGGAATATTCTCCATCTCATTCTCATAAACCCGCAGGTGAAAAACTTGCGGGTTTTTGTATGCGTCAACTTTCGGAAAGTTGAAGGAACGAAAGTATCCTGTCACTTTTCCACCGGTTACACCGGTGGTTATTCACAGGAAACCCTTTCAGGGTTATTGTTTGTCTTGGAACTCATGGATAACTTATTACCAAGAAGTGGTTTCCTGGTTTTTCCACTGGTTACACCGGTGGTTATTCACAGGAAACCCTTTCAGGGTTATTGTTTGTTTGTGAACTCTTGACTGGCTCACAACCACGAAGTGGTTTCCTTTGAATAACCCCGTACGAAGTGCGGGGGCAGAAGCCATCTGCTCAAGCACAACCACGAAGTGGTTTCCTGTGATTTTGTATCATGATGTTTTTTTCAGAGGTTAAACAACTTCTTGTTAGTAATTTCATCAATCTAAAAAACATGTCCATTGCTAATTATTAATTTCGCCAGCTAATCGTTTCATCGCATTGATCTTGTGTTCTTGCGCGCAATTGTATCGCGTGTACTCAATTGAAATTTTTAAATAAGCATTTCGTCATTCTTCCCGCACCCCGTCCCTAAAGGGCGCAGCGCGCAAATCGTAAATCCCAAATCGTAAATCGTAAATCCAAATCATGAAAATAAAAATCGGTATCATCTTCGGGGGCACATCGCGCGAGCGTGAAATTTCTTTTGCAGGAGGACGCACCGTTTATGATAATCTCAACAAAGCGCTTTTTGAACCCGTGCCTTTGTTTGTAGATAGTTTTGGCAATATCATTTTGCTCGATTGGGCGTATATTTATAAAGGAAGCATCAGGGATTTTTATCCATCTGCCGAGCACATTCCCAATTCCGAAAATGAGTTCCAGTATTATGCTGAACAGACAGGGCCGCTTTCGCGGGAAGAACAATTAGATTTAGTAAAACCTTTGGGCCGTGTTGTTGAGTTCAGCGAATTATGTGGGCTTATTGATTTTGCTTTTCTGTGTCTTCATGGAAGTGATGGTGAGGATGGCCGCATACAAGGTATGTTAGAATATTTACGCATACCATATTCGGGTTCGGGTATTTTAAGCTCTGCTATTGGAATGAACAAAGCTGTGCAAAAGGAATGGATGCGCAAAGCAGGTTTTAAGATTCCTAAATATTCTCGTTTAAGCAGAACACAATGGAATAGCGTTTCAGACCATGCCGGTTTATTTAATCAATTGAAAACTGATGTAGGATTGCCTTTTGTAGTGAAGTCGGCCAACCAGGGTTCGAGCATTGGTGTAAGTGTAGTGAATACAGATGATGTAAACAGTTTTATCACGGCAGTTAATAAAAGCTTTTTCAGATTTGAAATTAAGAGAGATGATTGGAAAAATAAAAATGCAGAAGAACAGGTTGAATTTATCCGCAGGTTAACCGACATACGCGAAGGCATTGGTATGCCACTGTTGTGGGATGAAAAAATGTTTTATAGTCCTGATGAATTGCTTGATGCTGTGCGAAATTATTTTAATACAAATGATAAAACCATAACGCTTGAAGCAGCAGATGGAGAAAGTGAAATATTGATTGAGGAATTTCTTACGGGAAAAGAATTCAGTTGCATCGTAATTGAAAACACCGATGGAATACCTGTTGCATTGCCGCCCACGGAAATAAGAAAAGGAAAAGAAGTTTTTGATTACCGTTCAAAATACCTGCCGGGACTGAGCAGAAAAATCACACCAATTGATTTGCCTGCAACTCAGTTAGCCGAGATCACTGACCAGTGCGAAAAATTATTTACTGCATTTCACTTTAATGTTTATGCACGCATTGATGGGTTTATAACTGAGGGTGGAAAAATATTTCTTAACGATCCCAATACTACTTCGGGCATGTTGCCTTCATCGTTTTTCTTTCACCAGGCGGCTGAGATTGGCTTGAATCCTTCGCAGTTTCTCACTTATATTATTCGCACCTCCGTGGCATCCCGCGAAAGCGATTTTAAAAATATTACTTCGCTGCCTAAGTTGTTGCAAAGCCTCGATAAGGCCATAGAGGCTGACCGCAAGCACGATAAGGAAAAAATTAAAGTGGCTGTGATGTTAGGAGGTTATAGCAGCGAACGCCACATCTCGGTGGAAAGCGGGCGAAACATTTACGAGAAGTTAGCCTCATCAGTTAAGTATGAACCGCTGCCTGTTTTTGTTTCGGGAAGCAATGCGCAACATTTTCTGCATACCATTCCTGTAAATATTTTATTGAAAGATAATGCTGATGATATAAAAGAAAAGGTGGAACATTGGAAGGTGCATCCGCTCATAAATGAGATAGTTGAAAAGTGTAAAGGCATCACGCAGAAATATTCTTCGTTACAAAATCTTGCAGCACCGCAGCTTATTACTTACGATGATTTGAGTAAAATGGTCCAGTTTGTTTTCATTGCATTGCATGGCCGCCCTGGCGAGGATGGCGTATCGCAACAGCAATTGGAGCGTGTTGGATTGCCTTACAACGGCAGCGGAGTTGCCTCATCGCAAACTACCATTGATAAATATAAAACCACTGAAATATTAATGCATTCCGGTTTACATGCGGCAAAACATAAATTGGTTTATAAGAAAGAATGGTTGAGCGATGCAGCAACTTTTTATAAAAACATTATATCCGAATTTAAATTTCCATTCATAGCCAAGCCTGTGGATGACGGATGCAGCAGTGCTGTAAAAATGATTCGCAGCGAGGATGATTTGAATGCATTTTGCCAATTGATATTTCGAAGCACAGAAAGCTTTGATGAAGCCATTGCTGCAAAGCTGAAAATAAAACCAAAGGAAGAATTGTCGCAAAAGGAAGTGATATTGATTGAAGAGTTAATTGCAAAGAAAAATGCAGATCGCTTTCTCGAAATTACAGGAGGCATGTTAACTCACGTGGATGAAAACGGTAATGTGCAATATGAATTATTTGAAGCATCGGAAGCATTGAGCGAAGGCGATGTATTAAGCCTCGAAGAAAAATTTTTAGCAGGGCAGGGGCAAAACATTACACCGGCACGTTATTATCCGAAGGATAAAAAAATAAACCAACGCATTTCTGATAAAGTAAAAGTGGAACTGGAACGGGCAGCACGCCTGCTTAAAGTAGAAGGCTATTGCCGCATTGATGCCTTTGTTCGCATTTTTAATACGGATGATGTGGAGGTGCTTTTTATAGAAGTAAACTCATTGCCGGGCATGACACCGGCCACCTGCATCTTTCACCAGGCTGCAATAAATAATTACAAGCCTTACGAGTTTATTGATAAAATTATTGAATTTGGGTTTAAAAAACAAAGGATGCTGGTGGAATAACATTACCTTTTATCCTTATAAATCAATTATCAGTTTATTATAATCAGCATGAGAGCCAATCCAAAACCAAATAATTGTTTCATCTTGCTTTATACCCAATGCCCTGCACGATAAAGAAACCCTAACCGAGTAAACAGGTTTGGTGCTATGAATTCTTTTAAATTTTAATGACGGATGCAGAGGATTTTTATGCCATAGCTTATAGGCTTTCAAAGCGGACACTCTTACATGTTCAGGAAGTGCATCATAAGCTTTTCGAAAACGCTCTGTGGTAACTGATTTCATTTAAGACGGAGCGGTTGTGTTTTCCCTGCTTTGTATTCTGCCAGGGCTTCTTCGGCAAGGTTTGCTAACTGCGGCTGCGATTCTTTGTAAGATTTATCCCAATCTAATTCCTTAGAAAGCATTTCAGCAATTGCATCTTGTTCTTTTTCGTCTAAACGATTAATTCGTGTTATAACTTTTTTGAGTGCTATTGTCATAGGTGTATGAAATTTGTTGAAGCAAAAATAAGACAAAAAGTTTGATCGAGATTGTATTGATTCGTGGAAATAAGTTCTGGATAAAATTATTGAGTTTGGTTTTAAGAAGCAGGGGATGCTGGTGGAGTGATTCTACTTTGATAAATTAATGTGTTGCTTAGAATGGGAAAGGAAACAATTTTCAATGCTGCACAATTATTTTCCTTGTTGATGTTTTTTTATCGGAGGTTATTGTGACAAAGTAAATCCCATCATCTTTAATTTTTAAGGAGAGATTTTTATCCTTTGGTTTTGACTGATAAATAACTTGCCCCAATGGATTGGTGATGGTTACATCATCAATAATTTTTGAACTTGTTATTGTGATTTGACCTGTGGAGGGGTTGGGGTAAATTGACACTCCGTCAGCTGTTGAGTTTAGCTCTGAGATGCCAGTTGTGTTATCTAATTTGGCTACAAAAATATCAGTGACTCCTGCATTGGTTAAAGTAGTTGTTCCGAAGGTGATGGTAGGACTAGCAAAGGAGCCTGTTATCACCACATTTCCACCTGGATCGGTTGAAGCACTATAGCCAACATCATTGTCAGGCTCACCTTCTGATTTCGCCCACTGAACATTTCCCGAAGCATCGTATTTTACAATAAAAATATCAGCAGTTGCAGTAGTTCCTACATTGGTTAGAGTAGTTGTTCCGAATGTGATGGAATCACTCGAAAAGTAACCTGTTAACAAGACATTTCCGCTTGCATCGGTGCAAATGCCATAGCTCTCATCAAAGTATGTTCCACCAGCTGATTTCGCCCAAAGAACATTGCCGGAAACATCATATTTTACGATAAAAATATCATTATAACCAGAATTGGTTAAGGTAGTTGTTGCAAAAGTGATGAAAGGGCTATAAAAAATACCTGTTACAAGCACATTTCCGCTTGCATCGCTGGAAATGCTATAGCCAACATCATTTTTAGTTCCACCAGCTGATTTCGCCCAGAGAATATTTCCCAAAGTATCGCATTTTGTAATAAAAATATCTTGATTGCCTGCATTTGTTAAGGTAGTTGTTCCGAAAGTGATGGAAGGACTTGCAAATTCACCTGCTACCAGCACATTTCCACTTGCATCCGTGGAAATTCCATGACCATAATCATAGTCACTTCCACCAGCTGATTTCGCCCAAAGGATATTGCCCGAAGTATCGTATTTCACAACAAAAAAATTAACAGCACCCGCATTAGTTAAAGTGGTTGTCCCAAAAGCAATAGAATCACTTTGAAAGAAACCTGTTACCAGTACATTTCCAGTTGCATCGGTGGAAATGCCAGTGCCACCTTCATAGCTAGCTCCGCCTGCTGATTTCGCCCAAAGAACATTTCCCGAAGCATCATATTTTACAACAAAAATATCAGATAGACCTCCATTGGATAAAGTAATTGTTCCGAATGTGATGGATGGACTATTAAAGACGCCTGTTACCAGCACATTTCCGCTTGCATCGGTGGTAATGCCAGTACCATAATCTGAGTTGATTCCACCAGCTGATTTCGCCCAAAGGACATTGCCTGAAGCATCGTATTTTGCAACAAAAAAATCATAACTGCCTGCATTAGTTAAAGTAATTGCTCCGAAAGTGATGGAAGGACTATTAATGACGCCTGTTACCAGTACATTTCCGCTTGCATCGGTGGTAATTCCATAGCCTTCATCACTAGTAATTCCCCCTGCTGATTTTACCCACCCCCAGCTTGGCGCCTGCGCATTCATCTTTTCAAAAATAAAAAACATTGTAAGCAGAATGATGGATAAACTAAGTTTTGTTTTCATGATGTTATGGTTTTAAGACTTTAAAAGTATATTTAATTTTATTGTATGCAAGAAAAAACCCGCAAGGATTTTTTTATCCAGGGTTGGCACCTGATAGTGCGAGCTTGTAGCTCGTTCTTTTTTTACTAACTATATTGAAATCCTTTTATAGTTAACGCGAGCAAGTGGCTGGTACCTGAGTTGACATATAATTCAGCGACAGCAGCTAAAGGAAGAACGAGCTACAAGCTCGCACAAGCGCAGAAATAATTTGCAAGAGGCAAAGGGCAACAAAAAGAAACCCGCTCTGATTAAAAATCGGGGCGGGTTTTTAATTATAAGTTGAGCGGGCACAAATATTGCTGTTGCTTGATGTGAATTGAATTATCAAAACCGCATTGGGAATAAAATCCACAATATTTAACATTAAGATAATATTGGAATTGTTAATGCAGAATCAATTGATATAATTTTACCGAATAAAATAAATTATAAAATCATAAACGCCATGGAAGATCAAAAAACTTTATCGTTAGACAAGGCCAACTCTTCAACCATGTTTTCGATGAGCCAGAATGCTCTCAACTTAATTAATGAAGGAAAAGAAACGGAGGCTCATTCTAAATTTCCGCTCGAATACCATTTCATAAAAAAATATTATACCGCTAATATTGATGAACTCATTCAATTGCTCAACCGCAAGTTAGAAGTGTTTTAAATTTTTTAGTATTAATTTCATTTTGCAAATGTCTGCTTGCAAGAGTAGTTGTGCAATGAAAAGCAAAACGTATCCTGGGATCAAATCAAACTAAACCATTCATCAATTTTATTCTTTAAGTTTTAATTCTTACCTGTGCATAAAACGGGGTAAATTGTTGCTTCCGATAGCTATCGGGATTGGTGTCAAAAATGTGTATTACCAAAAGTGAGAAAAACCTTAGTAGAAAAAAATCAAACGAGAATTGTTACCTTATTACCTTATTTTTCAGCGAGAAATAAGGTAATAAGGTAGCGTGAACTAAGCATCTTCTTTTCTACTAAGGTTAAAAAAAATAAGGTCAATCCCGATAGCTATCGGGAGCAACAATTTATCCGGTTCGCAGTATAAAAAGATTTTCATCTGATGAATTTTATTTGATGTAAAGATGAAAGTTAAAGTCTAAAATAATTAGCCGTCACTTTATTAAACCTGTTACATTCGTACCAACTAAAATGTAGCATCATGAAAACACTCCTTTACTCATTGCTCTTTGCATTCAGTTTAAATGCTAATTCACAAACCTTTGATTATACAGGAAGTCTGCCAACAGCAATACCTGACAGCAATGTGAATATTAATTTTCCAATTAATGTTTCCGGTCTCCCCATACAGATTGATTCCACTTATGGCTTATCATCTGTGTGCATTGACATCACACATCTGCAAGTGAGCGACTTAATGATTTCACTTACATCGCCCGACAGCAGTTCTATTATTCTCTCACTGCATAATGGTACAGGCGGTATGAATTATACCGGAACCTGTTTAAAGATGAATGCTGCAGCACCGCTTAGCCAGGCTATTGCTCCTTTTACAGGAAATTTTCTTCCTGACCAATCACTCAACCTTTTAAACAATTCACAAAATCCTAACGGCACATGGATACTTTCCATCATAGATGTCTTTCCATATTATGCGGGAATTTTAAATAGCGTATCTATTCAGTTCACTAATAATCCTGCGCCCAATCCACCGGCATTATTAACAATATGCAGTACCACGAATTCAAGTTCATGCACGTGTAAAGATTCTACCATGAATGATTGTGATCTTTTACCCGATCTGATTTGTTCCTATATAATCATACGTGACGGGTGGGGCGAATCTAACGGAACTGTTGATCTGCCAAACGCTGTGATGGATGTTGGTTCAGGTCCTATTGAAATGAAGCCAACAGGAAATTGTTTTTGTGATACAGTATCTGTTGCGTGTACAACGCTTCTTTGTCCCAGTGGCGATCCTCCCAAAGAGCGGGTTAACCAGCGCATATACCATAAAAATCCAAGCGGCCAGATGACGTTTCATGATCAGTCTGCAGGGTTCCAGGTGTTTCATCCGGCACACAATCATGTTCATGCCGAAAACTTCTGCGAATTTTCATTGCGGGTTGCAACGTCTGATCCCGATCCGCTTAACTGGCCTGTAATAGGCACTTCACTCAAAGAGGGTTATTGCATGATTAATATGGGAACCTGCGATACGCAGGACAGTATATGTATGAGTAACGGGCAGGTGATTACTGATAGCATGTTGCCTAATCTTAACCTTGGTATAGTTACCGGTTGCGGCAGCCAGGGGCAGGGACTTTTTGTGGGGCGTTACGATTTATATGGTTCAGGTTTCGGACAAATGATAAGTGTACCCGGCATTTGCAATGGCGATTATTATATTGTAACTATTATTGATCCATTCAATAATTTTGAAGAAGAGGATGAAACCAATAATGTAGTGGCTGTACCGGTTCACCTTAACATGCAGTCAGGTAGCCCGCTAAGTACCTCTTTTACTTATGCAACCTCGGGACTTGATGTTGCCTTCTTTAATTTTACGGCCGGTGTTACACGCACATGGGATTTTGGCGACAGCACAGCAACCGTTACTGCGCTGTTCCCTATTCACACTTATGCATTGCCGGGTATTTATAATGTAAAGCTCACCGTGTTTAATGGAACCTGCGCAAGTACAGGATTACAATCCATAACAGTAGGAACTAACGTGGGGATTAATGACAATCAATCGGGATTGTTTGATGTAAATATTTATCCCAACCCATCAAATGAAAAGTTTATCGTTGAGTACCAGTTGATGCATCAATCACCAATTAAAGCAGAAATATTAAATGTGATGGGGCAAAGCATTAAGCAGGTAACTGACGGCATGCAACAGCCGGGAAAGCATAGCTTTGAAATAAATGATTTAAATGCAGGTTCTTATTTTGTAAGAGTTATTTCAAATGACAAAGCGTTAGTGCATCGCATTGTGAAACTGTAGATGCATTTATGCAATTGATAAATTATTTTGGTCGGACTATCTCTCTTCCTGATGTTCTTCTTCTTGTCCTTCTTCAAACTCTTCGTCATCATCTTCTAACCCTATATCTTCTTTAATAATGGTATAAGGTTGTGTATCATATATCATAGACTGATAACTGATGTCAAAGAATTCATTCAGCATTTCCCAACTTCTGTTTTGAGGCCAGTCTTCTTCTTCAGTCCACCAATCACTAAGCATTCGGTCAAACCACATTTCCCAGTCGTTTTCTAACCAGGCTAAAGCCATTTCATCATTTTCGAATTCAGGAATAAGATAAATATCAGCAGTGTCGTGCCCGGTTACATCATCCAACGTTAGGGGGTTTTTTGGGTCAAGATCATTAATCCAATCAACCAAAGGTTGCTTGGGAAGAATGTACAGCAGATCGCGATTTATTGTTTGCATAGTCGTTATCTTTTTATTGTTATAATTAATTTTATCAGCCACTAAAAATAAAAAACACTTAGGAAAAATACAATAAGATTTAATACTGAGAAAATTATTTATTGTTATTTTTTAAAAGTAGGAGTTGAGTTTTTAAAAAAAGCGCACGGAGGCACAGAGAAGCACGGAGAAATAAAAATGGTTTGAGGTTAGGGGTAGAGACGCATTGAATTTGTCTCACTCCCGCATGTGATTCACGAATGTGTTTCAAATATCCATCTTTTTTATGTTTAAATCTCAAGTAAATTGTTTAAAAGTTTTTAGTGTGCATTTAGTAGCGATGAGTTTATTTAGCTGACTGATAAAAACAAAACAATTATAAAAATGAAAAAAACAGGGTTATTGATTTTAGTTAGTCTGGTTACTGCACTGAATTGTGTTGCATTAAATCCATCGCGCACTTACAAAACAACGCCAGCAAAGTTTGGCATGAGTTACAAGGAAGAAAAAATTGCAACTAAGGATGGCGCTACGCTCAATGCATGGTTTTTTGAGTTGCCAAAGAAAACAAGCAATTGGGTTGTAATAAGCGGAAGCGGTGATGGTAATATGGGCGATCTGCTCGAAGTGGTAAACTCATTTATCAGCGCAGGCTATAATGTTTGCACTTATGATTATCGCGGATATGGCAGCAGCAGTGATTTTGCAATTGACTCTGACCTGTTCATTTATCCGCAGTTTATCACCGATCTTACTTCGGTGCTGGATTACCTTCGTAAAAGCCGTGCCATAACAAAGTTTGATCTTTACGGACAAAACATTGGTGCCGGCCTTAGTATTGGAGTAGGAGCACAGCGTCCCGAAACAAGAAAAATAATTGCCGATGGTCCATGGACAGGTTTGGAACCGATGAAGAAAAAACTAAGTGCGGCCGGTAAACCTTCAACAATGCCTTTTGGTTATGATAAAAATTATGAACCTATATATGCATTCGATAAACCGAAAGCAGTGATTAAGGGTTTACTAATTATCATATCGCCACAAGATCCGCTGATCACACCGGCAGATATGAAATTGATAAAGGGTGTTAGTGAAACCTATATAGTGAAAGCCAGTGCAAACAATGCTGATAATTTTTCGACTGATAAGGATGAATATTTTAAAAGAGTTGGTGCCTTTTTGGGGAATTAATAATATTGGTATTGAATAATGTTTTACCAGATTAATTAATGCGTGCCTTTGCCAAATTCTTTTTCACCAGCATTAACTTTTACTGACAGAGCATTCTCTGAAGGTGGTTTGGGACATGAATAACCCGCTGAATATGCGCAGTAAGGATTGTAGGCTTTGTTAAAGTCTAATATCATTTGGTAGTTCTTAATATCACCTGTTCTGAAATCAAGATATCGCCCTCCACCGTAAGTAGTGTTTCCATTTGTCTTATCAGTGAACGGGATAAAAAGATAGTCCTTGTATTCATCAATATTCATCAATGAAACGCTTTGATAAATTTTAAGTGAACAGGTTTTACCCTGTAGTTGGAATGAAAGAGTTCCGTATTCAATGTATTTCTTTTTATTTCCGTTCATAGTTGGCATATCAAAGGGTACTGCATTTTCTGTGCGGATAAATGATGCAGTTACCTTATAGCTTTCGTCAACATCAAAAAATTGCAAATAGTTCAGATCACTTTTTTTCAAAGGTGAATTATCATCTTCAAGAAAGTCTTGCTTATACTTTTCGCGATGCGCTTTTATCTCGTCTTTATATGATTGCGCATAAGAAGATGCGGTGATGCTTACGAGCACAAGGAAAATTTGAATATGTTTCATGAGAATGAGTTGTGATTAAATTTGATATAAATGAACGTGACAATAGTAAAGCTTTAGTTTGAAAAGTATAAAAGGAAAAAACAAAAACGCCTGTTAAGTTTTATAAACCTAACAGGCATTTCTTTAAAACAATCTGTCAAAAGAATTTTTGAAGCAACTAAGCACTTCAATATTCATTATTCATCATTCACTATTCATCATTTTTTTTACTTCTTATCTCTTACAACTGTTATATATCCGCTTGGATAGCCTTTCGTAGTTATTTCCGTACCCGGTACATTCAACACATAGAAATAAGTGCCATCAGGCTCATCTTTAAATCCGTAATTGTTAGCTGCACCATAGTCGCTGCTTTCATAAACCACATTACCCCAGCGGTTGTAAATTTTAAGATCTACGCCATCATATTGCTCCAGGTTTTTAATAAAGAACACATCATTTATATTATCACCATTTGGAGTTACAAAGTTAGGGACAGAAATTGCGCAAGGTGCAGGCTCAGAAGTGATTCCGTCACAAAGTGTTCCCTGTGCGCGCACAACAAATTCCTCTGCAGGAACTGCAACACCATGCGATGTCTGACCTGTCGGAGTATTAGCAGGCACCCAGGTAGCACCTCCATCCACACTTACTTCATAACTTGTTGCACCCGGTATTGCATTCCAGGTATAGATATAGGCAAATGAACTTGATGAAGATGGTGCACAAGTTGGTACCGGTGCCACTAAACGACTTTCTACTGTAAGTACGGTAGTATCTGCAGCAGTACAATTATGCTGATCGGTAACTATTACTACGTATGTACCTGCCTGGGCTGCAGTAAACAGGCTGCCCGCACCTACAGGTGTGCCATTATGTAACCATGCATAAGTGGTGCTGAGTGATGAATTACTGCTTGCAGTAAATGTAGTACTTGGGGTAGTTTCGCAAATAGACTGATCAACACCTGCATCTGCTATATAACTTGGTTCTACTACAAGCACCGCATCATCAGTTATAATGCATCCGTTATTATTAATGGTTACAGTATAAGTGCCTGCTATCAATGGCTGATATAAGTTGCTTGTGCCAACAATATTACCCGAACCATCTACCCATGAATAAGTTGAAGTTAACGGTTGCGTATTTCCGGGATTAGCATCGAAAGGTCCGGCAGTGCCATTATAGCAAACACTTTGATCTTGCAGAGCAGGATTAGTTGGCGTTGTATTTACTGTTAACAGAAGCGTATCACTTGCACTGCACACACCACCATAAGTAACAGTTACTATATATGTTCCTGCTGCCGAAGGGCTGATAGTTTGCGTTGTCTCGCCTGTGCTCCATAAATAAGTAGCACCGAATACACCGCCCGCATCAAGAGTTGGGTTTGGATCAATGCTGCACTTGGTTATATCATTACCAAGATTTACAATAACCTGTGCAATAGTATTTATAGTAATGGTATCAAGGCCAAGACAGGTACCACCTGCGCTTACCTGCAATATATACTGACCATCAGCGGTAGGAGTATAAGTTGCGCTTGTTGAAACAGAAGTTCCGTTAAGCAGCCAATTATAACTTGTTGCACCTGCCGATGTTCCATCCAATGAAGGATAAGGGCTACCCTGGCAAATTGTAATTGTACTGGTAGAAACACCGTTAGCAAGAATATCAGCTACAGGAGCTTGAATGAAACTTACAACAGCAGTGTCAGCTCCGTTACAGGTAGGACTGGCATTAACATTTACTATATAGGTACCCGGAAGACTTGCTGTAATAGACTGTGTTGTATCAGGTAAAAGAACACCGTTAAGATACCATGCATAAGTAACGCCCGGCAATTGGGTATTAAGAACAGGGAATGGATCAGTAATACACTGATTCACATCAGGACCGATAGAAAACAAAAGGGGTTGCGAAGCATCAATAATTGCAATGGTATCTCCCACATTAATATACGTTTCGCAGAAGTTGGCAAGTGTATTATTATCGCCACCTATCAATGAAATAACATAGAACGGACTGACACCAACCACAGGATTAGCCATCACAACAGTTATATCCTGTGTATTAGATGATGGACTGCCAACACAATTACCATAAGCCGAAGCCACAGGGAAAACAGCACCCGTAGCATCCACTACTTGAAAGTCGGTACCATTCGGTTTTATAGTGGAGCATAACATCTGATCAAAGAAGTGAATGGTAAATTGGTTGAAAACGCAGGCCGTCTGCACCGGCAAGTTTAAATCAATGACTGACGTATCCTGAACAATAATACTAATGGTATCATTTATTGCCGATGTATCAGTTCCATCCGTTTCATAAATGGAGTTACCACACTCACTTAACATCGTATTGCCATCTGTACCCTTCTTAATATACAATGCTGTTCTTACCTGTGTTAGCGGGAAATAGAAATAAACCCTTACGCTATCGGTTTTTCCATTAGTGCAGTTTACCGGATCTGCTTTAAATATAGGGTTTGGCTGGCCGTTAGGACGAATAGCACGGAAGTCAGATCCATCAGCAGCTATTGATCCACATTGAACCTCTTCGGTTAACGTAACAATTACGCTTGTATCAGCACAATTGGCAAAAATTACATTGGTATATGTTGTGCCATTAATTACGGTTGAATCAACAAGCGTAGGGAATGGTTGTATTACATTACAGTTTGGAGTGATCAAAACCTGGAGATCACGTTTTACGGAACCTTTTTTAACTGCCGGAACCTGTGTGGTGTCAAACTCTTCAACCAAAACGCATATAACTGCTACCTCAACGGCAGTGGGCGTGAATGATATTAAACCGGTATTGGCATCAAGGGTAAAAATATTATTCAAAGTGGTAAGAGGATTGGTAGCTGTAAAAGGCGAAACATAAGATAATATAATCGGTGCTAACGGACAAAATCCACTCGCATCTTGTGGTGCAACAAGCGTATAATGCAATGAATCGCCATCAATATCAGTTGCTCCCTGTGGATAGAAAAACTGGTTATTAATGCAAAATACCGTTACAGGAATTGAGCTAAATACCGGTGAACTATTAGTTGGAAAATCTAAATTGTTGATGTAGGTAGAAACATACAGGCCATAATTAGCAGGATTTAAAAGGTTAGTTATAGCTGCATTGCGGGCGTTTAATTCAAAGCCTATGATCCAATCTGTTTCGGCACTGGGCAGTGTTACTGTGCCCTGGTATATCCACTCCTCAGTTCCAACACCCGATGCACAGTTGCCGGTAGTTATTATACACAATGAATTAGGAATGGGTTGACCTGTACCCGGTATAGGATAAAGATCAAGAGTTTGACTCACCCCAGCATTAGCCGATTGGTAGCAAATGGTTGCAATACCCGGAGCAGCTATACCATAACAATCTCTGTAAAACCTGAGCGTAATCAAATACTCATTGGGATTACCTGTATAGGTGTAAGTAAGATCAGCACCCTGGCAGTGCGATGCCTGTACTTTTTCTGTGCTTAACAAACCTGCTGCAAGCACAAACAATAGAAGCGTAAATAATTTTCTCATGACTATAAGTATTTAAAATGTTGTTTTGATTTTATTTGAATAAGCTTATTTTTCCTGCTTTGGAGTGATGCTGGCCATTGGCCGACTCGGCAAATATATAATAAAGGTAAGTTCCCGTTTGCATTTCTTTACCATTGAAATCTTTTCCATCCCAGAAACCTCTTACATTCTTCCATTTAAAAATGGTTTTGCCGTTACGGTCTGATATGGTTACTTCTAATGATTTTAAATCGGGTGTTTTTACATCGAATACATCATTTATTCCATCATTATTAGGCGTGAAGGTATTGACAATTACACCCCAATCGAAACTATCATCCTGCGAAGGCTGTTCTGGCACCAGGGTTTTATCTTCTGTTGTTGAACCATCCTCTTTTGGTGTTTCATGCTTTTCATCCGCGGTAGCGGGAGGATTATTCTTTCCTAAGGGATTCGGTTGTTCTGGCTGGGTTTTCTGATTTGCATCATGCTTATTATCTAACACAGGTGGAGTTACTGCATCTGCATTTTGCTTATCAGCACTTGAAACATTTTCAGGCTCAATTACAACAGGCGCAGTTCCGCCAACATGAGGAGTTGCCTTAGTTACTTTATTTTCATTTAGTTTTTGCGAACTCAAATGGTTTTCATGCTTTGTTTCCGCGGTAATGTTTTCAGCAGGCGCTGAAATTTTATTCTCAATGATTGAAGGCTGTTGGGTAGTTGTTACTGGATTTAAATTTGACGCCACCTTTTCATCAGGCTTCAAATAAAAATAAGTGGCAGCAACTACTGCTATAATAACTACAGAAGCTATGCCATAAGTAAACGCTGAAAATTTACTTCCTGTTAAAACAGCTTTAGCCGCCTGGCTTGCAGCACTACCTGCCGGAGGTGATGCAGGTGCAGTAATTTGTTTCTCGATGTTAGTCCACACCTGCGGATTCACATCAGCCTCGAAATTATCGAATGCTGTGCGAAACGTTTCTTCTATGGGTGTGTTATTTAACATTTGTACTTTTTATTTTAATCTAAACTGAACGCTCTGATATTAATTTTTTCTGCAATTGTTCTTTGGCTCTTAAGTATTGCGACTTTGAAGTGCTTTCGCTGATGTTGAGGGATTGTGCAATTTCTTTGTGCGAATAACCTTCTACTGCAAATAAGTTGAACACCGTTCGATAACCTGTGGGCAGGGATTGCACTAACTTTATCAATTCCTTAGCCCCGAGGTGCTGATAAGGGTTGTCGTTTCCGGCTACTTCGAGATGATTATCTAAAGAAACATTATCTTTAAGATGAATATCGCGCCTCAACCTGTCTAAAATTGTGTTCAACACAATTCTTCTCACCCAACCTGCCAGCGAACCCCTGAACTCAAACGAATGCATTTTTTCAAAGACCTTAATGAAACCATCCTGCAAAAAATCTTCGGCTTCTTCGGTGTTTACAGCGTATCGTAAACAAAGCCCCATCATCCTCCGCGCATATTGTTCGTAAAACTGCCGCTGTGCTGCGTTATTACCATCGAGGCAGGCTTTTACGAGTTGCTCTTCATTCATTATAGAGGTTCCATTAATCATCAAGACGCAATTTAGAAACTAAAGGTTGCATGGTTGCAAAAATATTTTTAAAAAAATTAAAAGGCCGCTGGGGCGGGAGGTTTTTGTCCGTGAAACTTTCGGAAAGTTGAACTCCGATAGCTATCGCGAGTTTCCGAAAGTAAAACCCGTTCCGATGAGGTAGGGATGGGAGGTTGTTTGCAGAGTATCGGCAATAGCGCAAGCGTCCGCTTGTGCTGCAACAAAGCTCATTCGCAGCACAAGCGGACGCTTGCGCTATATGGGGTGAAACACAACTGTTCGTACTTGTTCAACTCTTTGTTTGAAACACCAATGTTTGTACTTGTTCTCAATGCCCAATTATTTTTTATTTCGTTAATGCTTTTGTTATGCGCATACCCGATTCGCGGAAGAATTTGTAGAGATAGTATATGCTATTGTTTAATAATTTTTTCAGCCCACATTTTTTCTCCTTTAATAATCTGCACGTAATAAATTCCAGTAGAAAAATTTTCAGCATCTATAACTTTTGTTTCTCCGCTTAATCTCTCGGAGTAAACATTACATCCCATAGCATTAAAAATATTTAACTGCGCATTATCAAACTCGGTATTAGCGCTTATTGAAAAAATGTCTGTTGAAGGATTTGGATGAGCATGGAGAGCATTTGATGTGAAATTATTTTCTATACCAGTTGCCACACCTAATTTTACTAACCAAAAATCATCATTGCCATGATTACCAATTACATCTCCATTATTTGAATGAGCAGAGCCCGCTACAAGATAGTCATTGTCGTAGGTTTGAATAACTGAAAAAGCAAATTCACCATCAGTTCCTCCAAGCGATTGCTGCCATTGAATGGTTCCTGAGGCATCTGTTTTTACCACCCAGTAATCCTCATTCCCATGATTACCTGTTACATCACCGTCATTTGATTTAGAGGAGCCTACAACTATATATCCGCTATCAGAGGTTTGAATAATGGAATTGGCTTTGTCGTAACCTGTTCCACCAAAACATTTCTGCCAATCCAGGTTTCCAAATGCGTTAAGTTTTACAACCCAGTAATCACGTAGTCCATGATTGCCTGTGACATTGCTGTCATTTGAATTTGAAATACCCCCTACAATAAATCCACTGTCGAAGGTTTCAGCAATGGAATATGCTCCATCACTCCCTGTTCCTCCAAGCGATTGCTGCCATTGAATGGTTCCTAAAGTATCTAATTTTACAATCCAGCAATCAAAACCACCATGATTAAACATTACATCACTGTCATTTGAAAAAGTATAACCTGCAACTACATATCCGCTGTCTGAAATTTGAATAATGGACGAGGCTTCATCATCATCGGTGCCGCCAAGACTTTTCTGCCATTGAATGCTACCTGATGAATTGAGTTTTACCACCCAATAATCATAATCACCATGATTGCCTATTACATCCCCGTCATTTGAATTGGAAAAACCTGCAACAATATACCCGCTATCGAAGGTTTGAATAATGGAATTTGCCCTATCATCATTAGTTCCGCCAAGTGATTTCTGCCATTCAATAGTTCCAGTTGCATTTAGTTTTACTACCCAATAATCGTAGAAGCCATGATTGCCTGTTACATCACCGTCATTTGAATAAGTATATCCTGAAACAGCATATCCGCTGTCGTAAGTTTGAATAATGCAGTATCCAACTTCATAACTTGAACCTCCCAACGATTTTTGCCATTGTACATTTCCGTTTGCATCTAACTTTACTATGCAATAGTCATAGCTACCGTGATTGCCCGTTACATTTCCATCATTAGAATTAGACTCACCTGCAACAACAAATCCACTGTCGTATGTTAGAATAATTGAATATGGATAATCATCATTTGTTCCACCAAGACATTTCTGCCATTGAATTTGTGCGTTTACGCTGAAGGATAATAAGAGTGCAAAAAAGAAGATGATAGATTTTTTCATGATTACACGGTTAATTTGTTTGTAGATAGTTTGTTGCTCGCGACTGACGGGTTGCGCATAACGCCCTCAGGGATTAACGAAGTAAAAAATAATTGGGGTTTGAAACACAAATGCCCGTACTTGTTCAGCTCTTTGTTTGAAATGTTATCCTGAGCTTGTCGAAGGACACTACTGTTTGTACTTGTTCTCAATGCCCAATTATTTTTTATTTCGCTTAATCTAAATGTTATCGGCATACTCTACTGCTCATTCAAAATTATTGGCATCTACAACCAACTATTTATTTGTACGATACCAGCAATAAAAATTAAAAATAAAATTATAGCAACTACAATGCATCCTATTTTTGAAAAGTTTTCTTCAACTGGTGTACGCTTTGCTATTCCCTTATCAAAAGACTTTCTTTTTTCATCTGTATATTTAATGTAATCAATTACAGTATCTCCATCTTTGAATGATTCATTTGGTCCCTCAAAACCAATTGAGTCTTTATTATTCTTTTGTTGGTCTTCTTTGTCTAAATACGCCTCTAAAATTTCAGCCGCAAATAAAAGCAAACCATCTTTGTTTGCTTTTGCAAAACTTTCATCTGACCCACCTCCATACTGCTGAATAATAAAAATTGCTTCTTCTTTATTTGTCGCGTTTTTAATTTGCTCAATCAGCCCTTTAATTTCATTGTCCATCCGTTGCAATTGTTTATTTTCTTTTCAATGCTGATTGTTTTTTGTTAGGATGAAGTTTGCACTGTCGCCTTAGAGTTGCCGATAACGCCCTCAGGGATTAACGAAGTAAAAAATAATTGGGGTTTGAAACACAAATGTTCGTACTTGTTCAACTGTTTGTTTGAAACACCACTGTTTGTACTTGTTCTCAATGCCCAATTATTTTTTATTTCGTTTAATGCTCATGTTATCGGCAGTATTTCTTATCTGACAAATCTATTTTCATTTGACTTTTTTCTCTTTCATCTGTTTCATAATATATTGTTAATATATTTTTATTCAAGGTCATTTTATCAAATTGCTGTTCAGGAATTGCAGCAGTTAGTTTTTCTTTAAACGGAACAGTTAGTTTTTTCTTGTTGTCAATATAATATATCATCAAATTGTTAGAGCTATCAGATAAGTAAACTATAAAGTCAAATGGATAAGCATAAGAACTGTCCCATTGAGCATCTGTATCTACGCAAATTAAATTGCTTAATTCCTTAAGTTTTGCTCCATTCGCTTTATCAATAAGTATATAGTCACAGGGTCCTGTTGCTCCGCAACCACTTCTAAAAAGTAAACTGTTTTTGTATTCTTTTATTAAGTGGTAACCGAGTCTATATGTATAACCATAAAGCTTAACATCTACTTCATCAAGTACTACTCTATTACCTTTTGCGTTTTCAAGAGTAAACCAAATTCTATCGCAGTTATACTGCCAAAATAATTTTGAACCATTTGATAGCTTCGTTGTATCACATTCTATTACTGATTGGTTCATTAATGAATCCTTTTCACAAAAACAATTTTTATTCTGCCCAAAAGCAGGTGTCATATAAAGCGATAAAATAAGTATCGCGAGCAGTCTCATAATATTGCCGATAACGCCATCAGGGATTAACGAAGTAAAAAATAATTGGGGTTTGAAACATAACTGCTCGTACTTGTTCAACTCTTTGTTTGAAACACCAATGTTTGTACTTGTTCTCAATGCCCAATTATTTTTTATTTCGTTAATCTTCATGTTATGCGTTCGCCCGATTCGCGGACAAATTTGCTTCGTTCAAATGTAGCATAATGTTTATTATGAAGATACTACCTGTTTGAGTTTTTCAACCTCGTAAATAAAATGCTTTGCTAAAAAGTACATTGTAACAGATTGCCATAAAGGAAATGCAAATAGAAATCCGAATAAATTATAATTAAATCCTTCAGGGTCGTATTTGATAAATGCAAATTCAATTGCAAGAACACCACCTAAAGCAGAGATGAAAATAATGCTTAATATTCCAATCTGTTTTTTGAAGATAAGCATTGAGGAAAGCGTAAGTAGCAATGCACCAATCGCTCCTCCAATGAGAAACATTAACCACTTTGAAAAATGAAATTTCCCTGCATTATACTGGCAAATTTGAAACGCACCAATATAAATCAACCCAGAAGCAATAACGAAAATAACTTGTTTTAATGTATTTAGATGGTGGTTGCCTTTATTAAAGTAAAGGAATACAATTCCGTAAATGAATCCTGCTAAAAAATAATAACCAACGAATAAGGATAATGCATCAATGGCAAGAGTAATGTATCCACTTACAAATCCAGCAATGATATTTCTATTAAGTTTCATTGAAGTTACAGCTAAAGATTGCCAATGCTTATTTATTGCAAGAAGGTTTATGTTCGCACTGCTGCCACGGGTGACGCATAACGTTTTAAGGGATTAACGAAGTAAAAAATAATTGGGGTTTGAAACACAAATGTTCGTACTTGTTCAACTGTTTGTTTGAAACACCACTGTTTGTACTTGTTCTCA